>JBJENG010000001.1:0-15663 GCA_051880075.1 Blautia sp.
TAAAGACCCAGTATCTTGGAAGCAAAAACCCCAGACTGCACACCGATGAGGTTCTGATTGCTCTTTCTGCCACTGCTGCGGATAATGACATTGCCGCATTGGCATTAAAACAGCTGCCTAAGCTTAAGGGTTGTCAGGTACATTCCAGCGTAATACTGTCCGATGCGGACAAAAAGACCTTTAAGAAACTTGAATGTGATGTCACATATGAAGCAAAGACCTGCTGACGCAGGTCTTTATCTTTCATTGTATTCTTCCACAAGTTTGGATAATAGTTCACTATCTAACTCTGCTATTTCCACATAACGTATATTTGCATAAAAATTCAGTCCTTCTCTGATTATATGCTCTGTATTATCAAACCATTGGCCATAGTCAGGGTCACAGCCTCCTGCCAAAAAAACCACCTTGTCATAGTCTGATATAAAGTTATAAATTTCATCATAATCCAGCTTTGCAGGATATCCTTTATGAGAAACATATGTATAAAATTCACCATTGACAAGGGCATAAATCTTTCTGTCCGGCATATAAGCGGACAATTCCGGATTTCCGTCTGAATATGTAACAATTAGTGCATTTTCATCTGTATTCTCTTCCAGATATTCTACTGCCTCTTTCCAGGCGTTAAAATCTTTGCAGTAATCCTGAATCAGATAAATAAATCCCACCGGCACAGTCATTGCTAAAGCAATACATAATATTATGGAATAATTCTTTAAATCCTTTAGATATATTTTTCTGAAAAAATCAGATACTTTTGTAAGTATCGGAGACTTTATTTTAGTCTTATGAATTATTTTTGCGGTTTCAGGTTCCTCATGCCCTGCAATACATGCCGTAAATACAAAGGAGAAAATAAATATGGCCGCACGGTTAGGTAATGTAATCCATAAGGTTTCACAGGTAATGATATAGAAGATTATAAATAAAGCTTCTATAAAAATTGCTCTCGGTCTTTTTATCAGAAGCAGCAGCATTATAATAAAAATAACTTTCAGAGGTAATGCAATCAGTGAAAACCACATTACATCATTGTAATCAAATCCCGTTAAGGAAACTAACGCAATATTATCAAATCCGTTGATAAATCCGTTCAGTATTGAGTCTGCCGTTAATCCACGATTAGCAAAATCCATATTATTACTTAACGAGCCATATACAGCTGCTATAAGAAAAATTACACCGATACCGGCAAACAGCAAACCCAGAATACTTTTAGTGTTATTCTTAAACGTATTTGTTCTGCAGTCTTTAATAAAATCAATAAGCATCAGTATTCCCAGAGCCCCTACCATACCGCACATCATAATATGTGTATTGGCCAACAGTCCCACCATAATGCCATATAATATGGAATATTGTTTTCTTTTTGGATACAACAGTGCTATACAGCATAATAAAAATGGAATAATACAGTAGACACGAGACATAACCGAATTAAAAAATAAAAATCCCGCTGAAAAAACTATTACAGTCTTCAGTATCATATTGAAAGGAAATTTATAGATAATTATAGCTGCCGTAAGTACATTAAATGCCCAGCTTATTAAGGGAAGTATTCTCCAGCTAAAACCCAGATGGGAAAACACATATAAAATAAAGTGCCATAAGGGCGGATGTCCTTCATATTTCATAGCATCGATTATTCCGGCAATACTGTTGTCCCTGGCAATATTCCATGCCTGTGCTTCATCTATCCAGAGTTCATGGTTTAAAGCACCTGCCAGAGTTAATATTGAGTATATAAAAAGAATAACCGTACCGGCAATTTTCTGTCTTTTTGTGTTTTCAACCGAACTAAACATACTTCCCTCAGCTAATCCATTATTTTGATAAAACTTTTTTGCTCCAGCTCTTCTTACCGCATTCCGGACATTTCATATATCTGTTTCTTCCGTAATGGACAGCAAGAAACACTGACCTGATTGTGGGTATGTACCTGTGACCGCAATGGGTACACTCATAATATCCCGCATCTTTTTCCAGCCACAGCGCAACGCAGACTCCCGTTAAGAAAATAATACAGCCTGCGGCTCCCAGAATTATTCTCCATGGGAGACCGCCGTCTGCATATACCGCTGCCGGTATCATAACCCCAAAGGCTGCCGTACATGTACATGCAATTACCGATTCGAGAAACAGTAATCTTCTGTTACTGTTTTCCTCAAGTTCCTTCAAAGCTATTAAATTTTTTTCCGCTGTTTTACTGTAATTTTCCATAGTCAACACCTCACCGCATAATAATTCGTTTACATTGATATCAAGAATTCCGCACAGCTCCAGCATGATTGAAGAATCCGGCATGCTTTTTCCCTCTTGTGTCAAGTAGTTGACAACATTTTCTTAAACTTTTTTCTTCCTCTCCATTATATCAGCTTTTGACAGATAATCTACCAAAAGCTGATACAATCTTCCTCAATGCTTAGTTGCTTCTGTTAGAGAACTTCCATCTTAATTCTATGGTCTTGTCTGCATAGACCACAATTCTTTCAAGCAGTGCATCCAGCAACTCATCCGTAATCTCTGTCACCTCTGAATTACCTTCTAAGAACTTTAAGCCACTGTTATCCGATGGTTTCCGGTTCTCCAGTACAAAGACTGCTTCTTTCTGTGCTTCAATCTTTTCTTTAATACCTGAAATCATTACTTCATAAGATTTCTTCTGCATTAGATAGGTTTCTTTGTCTGTAAGTCCCTTGACATAAGACTCATAAGCGGTACGAAGCTCCAGTTCCAGCCTCCTGAGTGTATCTTCTGCCATATTAAGGCGTTGCTTTGCCCCACGAATACGCTCATTCTGCTGTTCCTTTTCTTTATCTAACAATGTCTTAAGCCTTGCAAGCTCAGATATGTGTCTGGACAATTCACCTTTTATGATACTATCCAAATCTGTCACAAGCACTCTGTGGACACAGTTGTTTTTCTTACTGTAGTTTACTTCACAGTTAAAGAATCTCTTACCCAGACGATCCATATGATAAATCATGTTCCTGCCGCAACAGTCACAGACCACCCTCCCGGTATAAACAGATGCCCTTTTTCCTTTTGGCGTAAACGCCTCCGGCACTTTTCCCTTCATCGCCTGCACCTGCTCATACATCTCTCTTGACACAAGTGCTTCGTGATGGTTTGGTATCCTCTTCCACTCGTTTTGCGGTAACATCTGTTTTCTTCCGGAACCCACTTCTTTCACACGGGACTTTCCATAAACAAAAGTACCAATGTACATCTCATTATTCAGGATGGAATTTACCTTATAATCTGTCCACAGGGGAGAATCGCCCTTGGTATACATATTTGCATAAGTCCCCTTCCTTCTGTGATATGCCGCCGGAGTATCAATACCCTCATTATTTAGGATTCTGACAATGCCTGCAATGCTCTCTCCTCCGGTGCGAAGGGTAAATATACGCTTCACAATGGCTGCAGCCTCCTCATCCACCAAAAGCTCATAAGCGTTATCCTTGGATTTCAGATAGCCGAACGGGGCACAAATCCCGATAAACATTCCCTTATCTTTTCTTGCCATAACTGCCGTTGATACCTTCTGCGACAAGTCCTTGCTGTAAAAATCATACAGAAGGGATTTAAACTGCACATCTATGTCAGCGATACCACCCACAAAATCCTTGCTGTCATAATTATCATTAATAGCAATAAAGCGGATTCCCATAAAAGGAAATATCTGCTCGATATACTTCCCCGTTTCCAGATAGTTTCGCGCAAATCGGGACATATCCTTTACAATGATACAGTCCACCCTCTGCTCCTTTACCATTTCAAGAAGTTCCTGCATTCCCGGACGGTTCATGTTGGTGCCTGAATAACCGTCATCACACTTCTCCATCACATGCATGGTTCGTAAATCCTCATGGGCACTGATATACTCCCTGATCATTCTACGCTGACTGGTAATACTGTTACTTTCATCCACATTCACATCATCCTCCAAGGATAATCTTAAATACATAACAAGATTAGACATCGCTCCTGCCTCCTTCATTCCATTTGGTTTTTCTCGGATACTGAAATACATCCGTGTATCCTGCTTTTGTATGCCCGAAACGGTACTTTATCTCCATACACCTCTGTGGTGTAAGAACAATCTCCGAAATCAGCATACGGATAAGCTCCGGCGTTACTACAGACTTTTCCTTTACGGATAAAAGGGCATTTACAAATTGCTTCTGCTCCCTTTTATTCCGAAGAAAATTCCTGTAGTCTTTTTCAGCCTGCAAAAGCTTTTTCTCAAGGTTCTTAACTGCCTCTGCCTGTTTTTCATTGGCAAGCTGCAGCTCCTCCCTTGTGATTTCGCCTTTGACATAACTGCCATAGGAAAGGCTTCCTTCATATTCCAGACGCTCTTTCTGTTTCTTCAAATCCGTTATTCTTTCCTGTAGTTTTGTATCCACAGGCTGTAAGCTCTGCTCCAGAGTATCAAAAAGCTTCTTTTTATCCGGTGCAAGCTCTTTTACTGCCTTCTGCACCGATGCAAACACCAGTAAATCCAGCTGTTCCTCTGAAATCATCACCTTGCTTTTCCCTTCACGCTCCTCTATGGAAAGATGACCATGTCTGCAACGATAATAATACTGCCGCACATCACCATTTTCAGAATACATAATGGCTGATTCCCTTGGCATATTTTCACCGCATACGGAGCACTTGAGAATCCCCTTATATTTGTCCGGCGTTAGCGGTAAATCTTCTCTGACAGCAAAGGATTTTTTCTCCTTTTTCTTATCCACCACATTTCTGACCTCGTCAAAAAGAACTTTGGATATAATCGGTTCATGGGCATTCTCGTGAACAATCCATTCTTCCTTTGATACCCTCTGCTTATCCAGTCCCTGATACAGACATCGCTTTGTCTTGCCCTGAAGAAGATTGCCGATATAAGCTTCATTGGAAAGTATCTGGGATATGGTTCCGTTCTTCCATTCACTTAAGGGCTCACCCTCCAAAACAGTTGCAAGCCCGGTCTGTCTGTACCCTTCCGGTGTTCTGACACCTGACCGTGTCAGTTCCCCCGCTATGGCACGATGGCTCATACCAGACTTTGCCATAGCAAATATCTTTCTGACTATCTCTGCCGCAGGCTCATCAATCACGAGCCTGTATCCGTTATCATCCTTAATCCGGTCATATCCATAAGGCGTACTGCCAAGAACACTTCCCCTCTCCATACAGCTTTCAAAGGCTGTAGTAATACGCTTTGACACATCCTTTGCATACATATCATTGACAAGGTTCATAAGGGAAATCCCAAGTCCCTTGTTTCCATTGCAGTCCTCCACTGTATCAAAATGGTCATTTACGGAAATAAATCTCACACCTAAGAAGGGTAAAATTGTTTCTATGTAATTACCCGTTTCCAGATAATCACGACCAAATCGGGACAAATCCTTTACGATAATGCAGTTAATTCTCCCTGCCTTCACATCATCCATCATCCGCATAAAATCCGGTCTGGTAAAAGTGGTTCCCGACACACCCCTGTCAAAGTATTTCTGATACTGAGAAAGCTCCGGTTTATCCTTTATGAAATTCTCCATAATCATAAACTGGCTCTCTATGGAATCGCTTTTACAGCCATCCTTTTCCACGGAAAGTCTGGCATAAAGTGCCACGCTGTACTGCTTTCCGGCAGATGCGTAAACCATTGTATCATCCACATCTGTCATGCCATTACGCTCTGCGATTGCATTGTATCTTTCCGGTTTTCTTGCCATTGCTACGACACCTCCCTTAATGAAAGGGTTGAATTATCAGACACTGCCGAATCTTCAATCATTCCCACAGTTTCTGGTGCCACTTCATTCCCTGCTACTGCATTCCTTGCAACTGTGCCTGCATCCAATTCACCCTTAATCAAATCCACAGCCTTCGCCATCTCATTCCGATACTTAAACACAATCTCAACCCTCTTGTCCTCATACATTAAAATCTTGTCTATCAGAGAAATCAACAGCATACGGTCCAGCTTCTCTATCTCCATATTTTCACGAAATTCATCCAGCCACTGTCCGGCTGCAATGCCATTTTCATAAACGGATTTCACAGTTGCCTCCTGCACTTTAATAGCCTGTGCAATCTCAGAAAGCTTATTGCTGTAAATCTCTCGATAGCGGTTAAACTGCTCCTGAGTAATAAGCTTCTCCTGTAAATCTGCATAAAGGGATGTCTTCATGGCACTGTACTCCTGCTCCTTTTCCCGAAGTTTTGCAATCTCCTTATCACGGTTTAAGGCTTCCTCAAAATGAATCTGCTTCTCGTCTAAAATAGCCAACAGCTTCTTTGTATCCGTAAGCTGTTTCACATACTTTTTCACCTCTCCAATCACAATTTCATTTAATACATCCACCTTAATACTGTGACGGGTACATTCCTTGCCCCTGTTATAGCCGGAGCAGATATAATACTCATTCACGGTATCCTTATAAGTCACCTTACGGCTGACCATCCCCCTGCCACAGTCCCCACAGAAGATAAGTCCGGCATAGAGCTTCGGCTCCGTCATAGCTTTTTCTGCTCTGGTATCCCTTTTTAACAGTTCCTGCACCGCCTTAAAATCTGCTTCAATTACAATCGGTGTATGATTATGCTCCACCCTGACCCATGCAGATTTTGGCTTTTCAATGGTCTTTTTTACCTTATAACTTACCTTTTCACGCTTCCCCTGCTCCAGCACCCCGATATAAATCTCGTTGGAGAGAATACGTAAAACTGCTTTCGGTGTCCACTTCGCCTCCGGATTACGCTGAAAGCTGGTTTTGTACTTTGCACCACTTGCTTTCTTATACTCTGCAGGGGAAAGAGTTCCCCTTTCATTGAGTTTTTGTGCAATGGAATTGGCACTAAGCCCCATCAGCTTCCATGCAAAAATATCCTGTACCACCCTTGCAGCTTCCTCGTCCGGCACAATCTTATTCTTGTCCTGCTCGTCCTTACGATACCCGTAGCAGACAAAGGCACCGATATATTCCCCGTTCATCCGCTTCGCCTGCTGGTTACTGCGGGATTTTATGGAAATATCCCTGCAATAACTTTCATTGACAAAGTTTTTCACGGGTACAATCATATATGTGTCACTGCTGTTTGCAGTAAGACTGTCATAGTGGTCATTGATGGCAATAAACCTGACATTCTTCTTGGGAAAATAATTCTGGATGTAATTGCCTGCACCAATGGATTCCCTTCCCAGTCGGGACAAATCTTTTACGATAATGCAGTCAATCTCTCCCCTTTCCACCATGGCAATCATCTCTTTAAAAGCAGGTCTTTCATAATCGGTTCCTGTATAACCGTCATCACAGACCTCTTTTACCAGTTCCACATCAGAAAGCCCACGCACAAAGCTTTCAATCATCATGCGCTGACTTTTGATGCTGTTACTCTCATCCATGCCTCCACGCTTATCCTCATCCTCCCTTGAAAGGCGAAGATAGGCACAGGCACGGTAAATCTTATCATTCATACAATCATCCTTTCCCGGTGGCAGCCGATGTGCCACCGCTTTCCAAATCTCTTAGTATTTCAGCGAAGCAACCCTGTCGATATAGGCTGACAATAAATCCGTGATACTCTCACCCGTATCCGAAAATGTGCTGACTACCTTGTATTCCCCATACTTTACGGTATTGGTATCCCCGGCAATCTTACAGACCTTTGAATCTTTCGTTACTTCACTGACAGCTTGTTGTTCCATCAGTTTGTCCATCTATCTAACTTCCTCCGTATTCACATATTAAATACCAATGAAATGCACTTCGATTTTGCTTCGCTCATCTTAAGTCGTGACATTCGTCACATATCATTAAAAATACTTCCGTTTGCCTGTGCAAGCACGGCATTCGTCACTATTTTTACCGCTGCATTTCTCATTGCTAACACGCAAAAAGACCGCCTTCATGGCATCAGAGTCTTCCTGCGTATACATCTTTAGAAACTCTCGCAAAAGCTTCCTAAAGGTGCACTGCATCAAAACAGATAATGGGTATCTGCTTCTTTTACTCTGTCTGCCATGAAAAGCGGTCACTTAATCAAATGTGCTTCTTATCTGCTCTCTCGCACTCACTATTGCTAATCATACAAACTATTCAGTTGTCCGGTTGCATACATAAATCCGACACTCGGCTGGCTGGGCTCCCTGTCGGCTCCGGTAATCCGGTATTATCAGTTACGGCTATCTTTTTTATGGTGGAAGATACAACCACCTGCAACCTGTGAGTCAGATTATACATTAAAATCTCCCGGCTGACAATCGAACATAAGATAAATTTTTCGATTCATTCTTCCACACCGGTTTGGGCGGTAACGCACTCCTCGTCCGTCTGGCTGTGCCCTGACCTTAATGCTTCTTCCCCACATACACTGAATGAAAGTAAAAGATTTGAATTCCCATGTTCCGTAAGGTAAAAGGCAAAACTGTCTTAGAAAAATTTTGCTGCATATTTTGCATCTTACCTTACGAAACATCTGTGAAAAGGAAGTTTGCTGTTCACCTTATGAAGAATGTTACCATTGCAGGTAACCTTACAGCCACTGTGTCAACCTGTCTGTCACAGCCTGCGTGGGCCTCTTCTGCGCAAGATCCTCTCCCACCCTTTACGGAAGTGTCATTATGTCTTCGCTCGTCCGGTTGTCTGCCGGAGTCCTGGCGTAAGTCTGTTGTTCTTCATAAGCAGCTATTCTGTTGTCTGACGAAAATCTCTATTCGATTTTCTATTTTCGCTTTTGATTATAGTTGACTTTTTTCAAATTTTCAACTAATATTGTTATAAATCGTATTGATAATCGCTATTCTATTTTTAGCTGGATAACGATTTTCGCTAAGGCAAAAATAAGATTTTATATAGAGAAAGGCTGATATTATGGGCGTTTATGAGAATTTTGAAACGATAAAAGATGCGCTTGGATATGCAAACTTATCCACAGAAGAGATTATTGCAAGGGGACATTTATCCGAAGCTTCCGTTGCAATGATTGATAAAAAGATGGAAGAAGCACATGACCTGCTGTGCCACTTCCCTATCGGATACACTTATGATGAAAATAAGATGTCCAGCTACCGGATTGCTTTGAGTGAACAGTTCCAGATAGTAAAAAAATATCCTTCCGGCACCAGCATCCTGGATTTTATTGCACTGGAAACAGAGGATATTGTTGCATACATGAAAAATATGTCTGAGAACATTACAAAAATGATTGAGCAGAAAGCATCTACTCCGAATGCAGACGGAATTATCCGCTTTAATTTCACGGATGTAACAAAAACTGCCGTAAATTCAACGCTGGCAGCACTCCACAACGACAACTTTTTTCTGTTCCTTGTAAACTGCTGTTTTCTCCAGTATGTAACGGAGCTGTTTGTCTATAACTTTTATCCGTTCATTGCACTGGAACATTATAAAAGAATCTTAGGGGATGCTTTTTGTTATGATGAAGATATCGACACTCTGATGCCGGAAGAAGACGGCGGTTTGTATGACATTGCAAAATTTATTAACTACGGCATACGTATGACAGCTGCATTTTTAGATTACCAAAAAGAATTATTACAGAGCGATTTTGATATGCTCCTTATGAAAGACAAGCTGTTTGCAGAGTATGATACCTTGCAGTACCTCTATCTCATGGAATCCAAGGACAATATGCGAGACACCTATACCGGCACAAGCTTCAATACCCATCTTATGCCTATCGGTGTACACGCCTTTAATCACCTAGACGTTGTAAATAAAATCATTGATGAAAACATGCCTGTCCGTGAAGTTTATGATATCAATTCCGTGCAGGACTGGTTCCGCTATGAATTTATGTATCTTGCCAAGGGAAATGTACTGTATAAACAGTGCAAGAACTGTGGCAGATTCTTCATTCCTTCCGGCAGATCTGATAGCGAATACTGCGAGCGTATTGATGCTGCCAGTGGCAAAACCTGCAAGGAAGTCGGTGCCATCAACACCTTTGCCAAAAAACACGAAAATGACGAAATCCATCAGGCGTACACAAAAGCATATCGCCGGATGGACTCCAGAAAACGCACTATGTATATATCCAAGAAAGAATTTACCGAATGGAGCAAAACTGCCCGTGAAAAGCGCAAGCTATGTGAAAAAGGACAGATTTCCCTTGAGGAATTTCAGGCTTGGCTGGATGAGAGTAAGTGCAGGTAAATTCCCCTTACCTGTTATCTTGTAATTTTCCCTGTATGTTGATACAACTTTATTTAGTTCGTTTTCCGACCACCACGAACCGTCCGTCCTCAACATGATAGGAACAGCAGGACAGGGTAAGAAATTCGTCCCCGAACTGTGCCGTTACGCCTGTGTCATATAGGGACATTGCCTTGATATTCTCATACCAGTCATCAAATTCTTCCTGCGTATCTGCCTGAAAGAACTTATAATACTTGAATACATTATCACTTTCGTAATAAACCTGAGAATAGAATACCGCAATCAGCTCATATTCCCGTTCTTCATACAGACTGTCATAACAGATGATGTTATGCTCCCTTCCATACTCTTCATCTGCATAGAGCTTCAGATTCCCAAACATTTCCCCGGACTTCATCGTATGCCCATGAATAATCAGATTGGTGGATGGTGCTGTCCCATTTTTATAATCACAGGCTTTCGTACCTGTTCCTGATGTGGAATCCGTATCCAGAATCAGACAGCCATTCTGATTGGGTTCTCCGTAAAAATCAAGCTGCAGATAATAGCATTCATCTTCCATCGTCTGCATAACAGGGTAATCAATGACCGTACCATCAATCGTAAGCCAACCAATCAAATCGGGATTGATCTCATACAGTTCCTTGTACTTAGGCAAGATATCCGGTGCCTTATTACATTCTTTTTCAGTCGGTATATCTTTGTAAATATCTGCGAAAAAGGCAGCTATTCCCGCTACGGGAAGTCCATTTTCATCATACTGCATCGCATACTGTGCAGACGTATCCGCTTCTTTTCGTATGTCCTGCAATTCTTTTTGAGTGGTTCTGCTGCTCTCATTCTGCCACAGATAGAATATGCCATATCCAAGAAGTCCCACCACAGAAAAAGCAAATAACACAACGAATAAAAGTCGAAGCGGACGCTCCCTGTTGTTTTTTCTTTCAAGAAAAAGCGGACACATATGCCCGCCTTCTCTATGGTTATTTTCTCGTTTCATTTTTCAACTATCTTTTCGATGAATCCGGATTTACTCTGCGTTTCTTTGCTGTAATAATCAATCCTGTTCCTGAAAGAATGGATAGTATAAACAGCCATGCAACCGGCGTGTTATCTCCGGTCTTTGGAACATCATCCTTCTTGTCCCCATCGTCGGAGGTATCTGCCTTGATGGTGAAGGTGGTGCTTGCAGAACCATCCGTCCAAAGAATTTCAAATGTATGTGTTCCCACGGAAAGGGTATTCAGATAGTCTGCTTTCAGTGTAACAATGGTTGAACCTTCCTTTACGGTGTAGTTCTTTGCATCTACAAGGCTTCCGTCTACCTTGACACCCACGAACTTAGAAAATGCTCCGCTTCCTCTGATGGAAAGGCTTCCATCTGAATTCTGTGTCCAGCTGCTGTTTGCACCGTCTAAAATATTATAATCAATCGGA
The DNA here is from genome assembly GCA_051880075.1 of Blautia sp. Lineage (GTDB taxonomy): Bacteria > Bacillota > Clostridia > Lachnospirales > Lachnospiraceae > Blautia. The sequence goes on from JBJENG010000001.1 coordinate 11,622, forward strand.
TCAGGGTCAGGAGTGCTATTTTCCGTAACAGTAAGCACTGCTGTATTGGATGTTACCGTACCTGCCAAGTTACTTACCACACACTGATACTTAAATCCGTTACAGCTTATATCAACTGTAGATGTGGTATAGCTTGTTGCGGTTGCACCCGCAATGTTTACCCATCCGTTTCCGTCATTTCTGTCTATCTGCCACTGATAGGTAAGGTCTGTACCTGTTGCTGCTATGGTGAAGGTTGCAGTCTCGCCTACCTTCACTGTCGCATTGCCCGGCTGTGTGGTTATGCTTGGTACAGTCACCACCGGAGTCTGGCTTTCCTGCTTAAAAGCAGCTTCTATGGTGTGGTTTGCATTTATATCACTAAAAGTGTAGCTTGTGGCTGCTGTCACTTCCAAACCATCTACCTTTAAGCTATCTATTACATATCCGGATGACGGACTAATCGTAAATGTCTGACTGCCCCCTGCTGTTACCCTGACAGCTCCGTTAGGAGAAATCGTTCCGTTTGCTCCGGCTGTGGCTGTAATGGTGTACTCTGTCACAGGGACTGCTTCATAGATTGCCTTCACGCTTACTTCTTCAGCAGGCATGGTAAAGCTGGTTGTTTCACTCGTACTGCTTGCCAGAGTAATATTTCCGCTTACTATTTCCCATTCCTTAAACTGCTGTCCGCTTGGTGCAGCACTCGCTGTAATGGTTACCGTCTCGCCCTGTGCATACTGTCCGCTGCCGCTTCCGTTGGTTACGGTCACTGTATATTTCGATGCCGGAACTGTAATGGAAACCGGTGTGCTTGCGTAGTCTGTTTCTTTTTCTCCGTTTACATCTTCTGCGATGATATATGCATAGTAATCTGTGCCACACGTCTTATCTAAAAGTTCAGCAGGGAGTGTGAAGGTACCTGTGCCTGTTACGGAGAAACTGTCTACCGCTAATTTCTCATAGGCAAGTACAGTAGCGCCGTTGGTGTTACCGGCTGTGTATTCTTTATCCAATATAAGCACGGAAACCTGTGTTGCACTACCACTATTCGTTCCACTTATGGTGTATGGAACAGTTACCGTATCACCGCTTCTTGAAACATTCCCATTACCCGCTATCGTCATATCATTGTCTAAAAGTGTCAGCTTATACTCTGCTCCTGTCTCTCCTTTAGTACCTGAGATGACAGATGTGAAGAGTACAGATGACAGATTGATATTCAAAGCGGGACTCACACCAACATTATTGTGGCTGACATTGATGTCGCCGACGTAGCCGTCCGAATCGACGACGCCGGCGTAGTCGGTACCGTAAGTATAAGCCGACCGCAGCCACCAATAGGCGTTGCCGCCTGTTTTTTCTCTGTTTGCTGCACTACCATCATTATTACTGTATCCATAACTTGTATTGGTTGCTTCCTTTGCATCAAGGAAGAAAATTTTATCATTGCTAAGTGAAGCATAGGATAAAGTACCATCCCATCCGTCACCATCGGCACCATCCGTTCCGCTATATGCGGTGCTCTTGGTGCTTGATGCTATGGCACTCTGCTCTACTGCGGAGAAGTTATTTGTTAAGAATGTTTCATTCAGATATGTTCTTATATTACTGTTTGCCCAGTCATTACTGTTGTCATCAAATGCACTGCTTGGGTTACTTCCTGCCCACAGAATACTGTCGCAGTCAAGGAGCATGGTTGTGCCACCAAAGACTGTTGTGTTTTTGTCAAGGACTCTGTACTTTACAGGATTTCCGCCATAGGTTCCAAAGTACACATAGCTTCCTTTCCACGTATCTGTTGACGCTGTCGGTGCAGTCGGATTTTTTATAACATCTGTTCCAAGGCTTACGGTCTTATCCCCGTCAGCCGCCTTTACCGTCGCCATATTGCCCGGCATCATCGGCAGTAACCCCACAGCCAGTACCACCGCAAGCAGTGACGCAAGTCCTCGCTTTAATAATTTTTCTTTTTTCATGAAATAATACCTCCATTCTCAGGTGATTTTGTCAATACAAATTTTGACATAACTTTTTTCTTTAGTTTATATGTATGACCGTGACTTAAATGTCCATTGTAACTGACAATGCTCCGGCTTACATCTTCCAATGTTTTTGTTCCTTCGCGATATTCTCTTTTAAATTTTTTAAGTCTGCGTTTCCACCGCTTCTTATTCGATGTGCGAAGTCTTTTTATCACTTTTCCCGTATCCGTAAGATAAAATCGAAATCCCAAGAAATCCACTCCTTCAGATATAGGAAAAATCTGTGTCTTTGCATTAAACTTAATTTTGAGTTTATCTGCCATTATGTCCATTTCTTTTTTGACTTCATTCAAATACTCTTTGCTCTCGTGAATCATAATTCCATCATCCATGTATCTTACATAATGTTTTATATGCATTTTTTCTTTTATCAATCTGTCTAACGGGTCAAGATAATACAGTGCAAACCATTGACTTGTCTGATTCCCCATGGGAAGACCTTTTTCTTCTCCTGTGACAGGGTTTTTATCCTTAGCATAACTGTTAATGATATGATACAACAGTCCTAACACATTACGGTCAGGGATGTCTTTAATCATTTCCTTTAAGACATCATGGTCTATGCTGTCAAAAAAGTGCCTGACATCATACTTTAAAATATAGCCTTTTGTTCCATATTTCTTGTAATGCTCCCGCAGAAAATATGTAAGTCTGTCCATACCGAAATGTGTTCCTTTACCAATCCTACAAGCAACATTGTCATATATTAACCTGTTCTCAAAGTACGGCATCAGGATATTGTCACACAGACAATGTTGCACTACCCTGTCTTTAAAGGATAATGCTTGAATCTCCCTTTCTTTCGGGTCATATATCATAAATTTATGATATCCGCCAATTCGGTAGGTTTTATCCTCCATCTGATGTACCAATTCCCACAGATTGTGACTGAGATTTAATTCAAATTCCACAACCTCTTTCTTGCTTCTTTTACAGGCTGCAGCCTTTTTATATGCCTGATACATATTCTGAAAGCTGGTCATTTCCTTAAATGCATCCTCTGTCATTCCCTGCCCTCATTTCCTCAATGTGACTGCCAGGGTGCTTATAAGCACCGATGAGTCAGAAAACCATAGGCGTCCTTTCTCCTGACAGTATGTGTTTTTCTATCTCTTTCAAGATAAAAAGGAATAAGATTCCTTTGTCCAAATACAGAATAAACACAAATCATTATATTTACTTCTCTGAACGGCTCTCCTTAGAGACATTATCGGGTGTTTGGACGAAGCGGGACTCACACCAACATTATTGTTGTTGACATTGTTGTTGTTGATGTTGCCGTCCGAATTGACGATGCCGGCGTTGTTGGTATTGTTAGTATTAGCCGACCGCAGCCACCAATAGGACGAATATTACAACCTTATCCCTATATGTAAATCACTACTTTAAGAATACGCCTTTCGGCTTTATTCATCTTCGTGACTCATACCTTTTCTTATCACTGTTCATCCATGCTCCCAGCAGATTCTGCACATCATATACTTGCTTTGTTATCTGTTCATATTGCTTTGGCAGGATACACTGCTGTTTCATCGCCAGTTCTGAAATATATCCTAACAATTTTAGTCTCGACATGGCACTTCTTTGAAGATTGACTCTGTCTGCCATTTCCTGTGATTGCACATTAGGTACATATATCTCATTTGCCTTAATTAGATATTCTATAATATCCAATCCGTAATTTTGAAGCCGTGATACTAATGTAAATCGAAATCTCTTGGGAGATTTATCGGTAATTGTCATTATATAGCTGCACAAATCTTTGGCTTTGGTAATGACTGACAGCTCACTCGCATAAGCCATTCATACACCTCCATCCTGTTCCCTGCAGGACAATTACCTGTGTTCTTTCGATTAAAACAAAAAAACACATATAAGACTATCCAAACCATTTCAAATAGTCTTATATGTGTTTTGGGGCATAAAATGACATCAAAACAAAAGGCAGCCTTAGCCGATGCTGTGCTGTGCTGTGCTGTGCTGTGCTGTGCTGTGCTGTGCTGTGCTGTGCTGTGCTG
>JBJENG010000001.1:15763-25162 GCA_051880075.1 Blautia sp.
TTAGCAATTATCCTTTCGTTCATATTTGATGTCAACTCCTTGTCTATAATATCGCTGAAATTTTATCATGTTTCAGCTTTTTATTCAACTGGTTTTTGAAGTAATTTCTCATCTCTCATCATTGTTGAGAGTTTCTTTAATCTTCTTCAACAGCATAAATATAGGCAGCCATTTTACATAGCTGCCTACCCGCCAATAATATTTGGATTCTGGCATTACCCATGCCTTCCTACGGTCATTCTAATATATATCAAAATTTCACTACTTCTCCAATGCCAAAACATTGGTAATATTATAGCAATCTCAAAAGCTGCACAAGCTCATGCAGTTCTGCTTCGCCCGATACAGTTTGTCTGGTATCAAAACGCTTAAAACCATAATTTTCATAAAAGGAAAGCAGTTTCTCTTTACTATCTGCTTCCACAAATGCCACCATACCCCCAGCCTGATATTGCAAAAGCTGTGTTTGTCTGATAGCCGCTTCCAAAAGTTCCTGACCTGTTATGCGTCCCTTTACTCTGTCATTGAAATTCTTTCCAAGCTGAGCTATCAGATACGCTGCCAGATTATAGGTTTGCTCATTCTTATCAATTTCACTAAACCTTGCAAGCTTTCTCTTAACAGTATTGCTAAATGGTTCGGACTTTACCACAAGAGGTTTGATGGTAATAGAAAAATACCCCAACAACTCTGCGTCCTCCAATGATAATACCAAATATGTAACTGCCTGATGTTTTTTGGCAAAGTCGATTGCCTGTTCTTTTAAAAATCGCTCAACATCCGGATTTAAAGGACAAGAAAACTCGGAAAGGAGTTGTACTAAAGTTTCCTCTCCGAGCCTTTTATCCTCATTTTCTAAATACTCACGGATGTTCAGCACAATAAAATTATTTGCCGGTTGCATCCGCTTTCTTCCTTCTCTCCATGAATTTTAAAATATTATCTGTACCCTGCAAGTAGGTTACATTAATCGGCACACGAGGTGTTCTGTCGTTGGCAGATGCTTCAATCGCATCGGCAAACATCTCCACCTGTTTCTGACCGGATATGATAAAATTCTTAGTGATACTTGAAGTTGCCATATAAACACCTCCTCTTTTAGTATGGCTCATTTTGATTTATTCATACTTTCCTAACATTATTTTATTATCAAATATCAGGTTTTGCAACCGGTATTTTGTGAAATTTGTATTAAAACTGCTCTTTGCAATTTATATGATAGCACACACGCCAAAATTATGACTTTCTCATACAAACAGCATGTGCCATCATATATAATTTTGCTAATTATAAACTTCTTGATTTCGATTCTATCTCCCTATCCTTGTCTGCTTCTCTCTCTCCCCTCTTCATCTGTTCCATCACAGACTCCAGTCTCATAAATTCATCCAACATATCAGCACTATACCGATAAACAACACCGATGGAATCAAGCTTACTTATAAATTTCTGAATAGCATCCTGCACACTGCATTCTGCTATACCGAGCCATTCCACCTTCTCTTTATCCGTAAGTGCTTCGTAGCACTCCTTTGTCATATCCTGTATAGAAACATTCTGTAAATCTTTATATGCTCCATCCTCAGTTTCGTAGAATTCGTTTATTGGCTCACAAGACGGTTCAGCCACCTCAGAAATTTCCGCTTCGTCATATAGCTCTGTATAATCATCGGTCTCTGCTGTTCTATACTCTGCAACCTCGTCATAAACCTCACTTTCTTCATACGAAATCTCACTTCTCTCAAGTTCCGGCACATCCACTATATAAAGATTTTCCACATCCACATCAAGGGGTATCTCCATATGTGCAAAGGTACTCTCACTGATACAGCGGTTAATGGTTGCACACTCCCGTTTTGCTTCCTTTCGCCTCTCCTTAAGTTCTGCAAGCTGCTCCCGGTAATGTGCTTCGTGATACAGATAAACCGTCACATCCCCATCCTTTTCATACTGGTACTTATAACGGGCATGTTCATTGTATAGCTCCTTCTTTTTCGCATCTATATCCTCAATCTTCTTTTCCGCTGACTGCTTTACCCGGAATACATCCTCCCAGCCGTTTATACCCTCACGTTTTAAGAAAAGATACTCCTCCTGCAACTCCTTCATACGGATAAGGTCCTGCTGATACCTTGTGTACTTGTACTGAAATCTGCATTTCTGCACCACACACATTCGATACAGCTTCCCATAATACCGTTGTTGAAACGCATTTGCCGGTTTCTTATGCAAAGCATAGCCCGGATGATATACCGGCGGCTCCACATATTTAAAAGTCCGCTCCTGCTCATAAAAGGTCTGTAAATTCTGTACAGTAAATTCCTCATCCAGCGTATCCAGTCTCCTGCTACGCCTCATCCCTTCTGCCTTTACAGAAATATGAACACCCACATTAACCTCATACCCAAGCTTTTCCATAAGGAAAACAAATTCCTCAAATCTTTCTGCCTTATTCCTGCAATACTGCATATCCCCTTTTATGAAATCGCCCCAGCTCTGCTCCTTTTCCCACTGCTTACGATTCATGTTTACAGGGTCTTTACTGTATTCTGCCGCTACAATAGATAAGCCATACTCTTCGCACAGTCTGTTGGTTATGGGCTGTATCACATTCTTCCAGTCACCCTTTTTATAGCTGTATTTCTTACCGGTAACCATATTTACACTGTTAAATACAAGATGCCCATGCAGGTGATCCTTATCCGTATGAACACTGAATACACCCTCATATTCACCTCCCAGAAACTCCTCTGCAAACCGTCTGGTAATCTCATACATCTGTTCCTTGGTTCCCTCTCCCGGCTTCAGGGATATGATAAAATGATACCCCTGCCTTCCTCCGGTCTGCCCGAACATTTCCTTCGTTCCTATCATCTGCTCATAAGCAAAATCCGGCAGACAGTTAATACCGCCCACCAGACTTCCATTTTCGGTCTTTGCTTCATTACAGATATAAGCTATGGAATGTTTCAGATGCGCCGCCACATTCCCACGCTCTGCCGACTTCATACACATAATCTTTGTTATTGCCATAATCATCGCCACCTTTCCACTAACTGCTTCATCAGCTGTATTACCTCTTCCAGTGCCCGTGTCATCTTAAGCACATCCACATTTCCAAACCACTTGGACTCATTGCAATGCTTTGCCATCTGATTGATGTTTGTGGCTATTCCGCTAATCTGACGGATAAGGTTCCTTCTGTCCTCTGCGTGCGTCACATCCACTCCACCGTGAACAATCAGCTCTCGCAGATACTTACTCTCATTCATTCCGGCAGCCTTGGCATCCTCCGATAGCTTGCGAAGCTCATATTCCGATAGTCGAAATGTCCGGTTCTGCCTTGCCGTACTCTTTTTTGTTATCTGTTTCTCCATCTAAAAATCCTCCAATCATTCAAATAGTTGCTACACTCCTTCTGCTCACGAAAATCTCTTACACCGCTGTGAACAGAATTTCTTTCAGATAAAAACTGCAAGATACGGAAATCGCAATGCGTTTCCAATCTTGTTAGGGACAAAAGCCCCTAAAACCCCGATATTTATACCGATATTTCGCAGAAATCCACCATTGCAGATGAATTTCTGTAAACAAGAGGCAGGACTACCGGCGAAAATGTAATACACTTTCTGCCAATATCCTGCCTTTTGTTTTACAAACCGTTATACGGATAAAAGGGCAATAAAAAAACTGTCAAACATATCTGGCTCATTTGAACCATTTTGTTTCACAGTTTTACGCTATTTCCCTATTCTGTTTTACGATTTGTGTTACACTCTCTTTGCGTTATCTTTCTCCAAAGACTTCTTATCTTCTTCCTTGTCCCTGCACTTCCATAATGCCATTGGATGCTTTGCTACATTCCTAAGCTCATCACTATCCCCGAATACCCAGTCAGGATAATAATTTCCTTCTGAAAAAGCCTTCCAGAACAGTTTTTCCTCCTTTGTTGGTACCAGAATAGATGTAAGATAGTCTCTTACTTCCCTTTGTGCAAATTCCAGGTCAAATCGTTCTCCTTTACGAAGCACCGGATCCAAATCCCGCTTAATCTGCTGGGATGACACTTTACCGATATTATCAAGCTCGAATTTTTCCGGTGGCTGTGCTGCTCCGATTGCACTATAGAAGACGACACATTTACGAAACATTGCTTCCTCACTTTCATCAAACAGCCCAAATTTAACCATGTTATGCATGTCATATAAATCTCGTGGAGCCGTTCTTGTAAGTAATGCTACTGTTTTAGAAGCAAATATCTCCAATGGTGCTACGGAAAGAACGGTAAGCTTTTCCTCATTCCATGGCAGTTTTACTTCTCTCCTTGCCACAGGAAGCACATGACAGCGAAGCATATAGTTAATCTCAATCTTAAGATTATCCTTTACCCCTCCACAATTTACATATTCATACACAAAGGAATCCAAGGCATGATAGCTCTTTGATTTCGGACTCAGAAGATATCCGTTTGCCATCATATACTTGCTGATTCTGTCTGTGATAATCTCCCTGTCTGCAAGCATTTCATCCCTTTCAATACTTCTGCAATAATCCAAATCAATATCCACCGAAAGTCTTGGCAAATCAAAAATAGTAAGATTAATGGCAGTGCCGCCTTTTAAGGCAATCCCTTCTGACAAAAGCTCATCCGATTCCATAAACTTCAACACATCCGCCAGACGACACACCTTTTCCAGTGTATCCCTCGGAAAACCCAGTTCTTTTGCCATTCTGCCAAGAGTTAATCTATCCCATTGCATCATAATCATCAACCCCCTTATCTAACAATCCTTTCAGAGAAGCCGGTGCATAAAGCTTCCATCTTTTATGAAATACATTATCCTGTGACTCCTTCATCAGGTAACGCTTTGCTCCAGAGGAACCATTCTCACACGCATCAAAAAAATTGGCTGAAAAATGGAATTCTTCCTGCATTTCTTCAAAAAGATATCCGCATTTCTGATACATAAAACCATTGTTGTTTCTTGCCAGACATTCCAGCACTTTCTGCTCATTCAGTCCCGGCACCAGCATCATACAGCGTATTACTTCCTCAAGTCCTGCTATCTTTTCAAAATCACGGATACTGTCTACAACAGTCTGTTCCATGGATGTCACTCGTATCTTTCCCTGCTGTACTACTTCCATATCAGGCTTACGCTCTATGTGGCGATACAACACTCCGTCATACTCAAAATCGTGAAATCTTTTGTCCGTTGCAACATAACACTCATAAAACACCTGACTTCCATAACCAAATACTTCAAATGCACTGTGATGGGTGATACAAGCATCCGGGAACAGATTGGAACCTATCTGATAACGGGATAACACAGGCTGTTTCGTTTCCATGCTGATTACCACATAAAAATCTCTTTTCACCTTTTCTATCAGCCCTTTTTTCTGGTATTCATAGATCACCTGATTCGCTGCGGTTGCTGTTCCTACAAGCTCTATCAGCTGTTCTCTCGAAAAAGAACCCTTTGCAAGCAGCTTTTCATAATGCTTCATCACGTATCACCTCCTACTGTTTTAAATTCAGCACAATGTATTATTTATTCTTAATACTTTGTACTTTTTTCAAAATAATCTATTTTGAGTTTATCACATAGTATTAGAAATATCAAATACATTGTGCTTTTTTTGAAATTTAATCCTCCTCATTATCTCCAAACATAGCAGACAGAGAAGCCAATGCCCCATCATCCAGCGGCTTATCGGAAATCTCCAGATTATTCTCCGATAATTCTTCCACCGTTTCCTTCATCGGTTCTGTTAACTCTGGTTGTGTATCAGGCTGAATTGATGCTACATTCATCCCCTGCATCTGCATCATGGCAGGGACAGCCGCATAACCGCCTGCCGGCTGTCCCATTGCACTGATAATTGTAGCCAGAATCCTCGTAACGGCATCCTGCATAATCCGCTCATTGTCTGCCTTACTCTGTTTGGCAAAATCCCTGACAAACTCCTGCATAAGCTCCACAGTACTCATTTCTTCCCGAAAACGGATTTCTCCACGGACAAAACAAAGAATCGCCCACTTCACAGCCTCCGTCAGTGAATCATAATACTCTCCCTCATAGACCGCTTTATCCAGCCAGTCCATGATTTCCTTATCCTCCCGGTTCTTATCATTCAACCGGAATGCAATCGACCTTGTTGCCATAAGCTATACCTCCAGATTCTGTGCTAAGTACTGATAACCGAGAGCATTGGCACGGACATCAGTTACATATCGCACATTTTCTCCGGTACAGCTTCCAAAACGTCTCATAACTCCGGCTCCGCCACCGACATACACCACGTTGGTAAAATCAAAGTCAATTTTCAGTTCACGAAGCTTTGCTTCCACCTCAAGAGCATATCTTCTAAGTCCTGCATGGATAGTCTCCATAATAGCTTCCTTATTCCTTGTAATGGCATCCGTATCCCCGGTTTCAATCACTTCGTTGATGATATACTCCGGCACCTCCTTCCCATGCTTTGCAAAGCATTCCTTCTGAATACGGTCAATGGCTGTAATCAGTCCCTGCTGGTAAGTGTGGCACTCGTCAAGAACGGGAACCTTATTCACCACCGACATAATATCAAGTGTCCAAGAGCCGCAGTCCACCGCTGTCAATCTATCCATCCCTTCCATTCGGTTGGCAATGGCAGCATGGCACTGTGCAAATACCCTTACCTTGCCAAAATGCACCACATATCTGTCCCCTTCATAGTAAAAGGATACCTTATCATTGGCACGAAGATAATTCTTAAATTCCTTCTTTTCCTTGCCATAAAGGGTAAGGGGAACTCCCACCGCAAGATTTACCTTTACAACCTTTGCTCCCGTACGCTTCCTTAATTCCTTTGCAATGGCAGCCAGTGTCAGAAGATAGTAGTTTTCATTCTCTGTCTTGGTTTCCTGTTTACCCATCCTTCCCTGACCGATCACATATTTCCTACCTCGAAATTCAAGCAGGTTATCCTTTGTGGCAGGCATAGTCTGCAATTCCGTAATACCATTTTCAAAAATGATACTTGGAGTCTTAATGGAACTCCAGCCGTGGTCAATGGCAATCAGAAATTCAGGAATTAATTCCGTAAAACTTCTACCTTCCATGGTGTTCAAGTTACTTTCTTTTCTCATAATCTCTGTCATAATTACCTCTTTCTCCGGCAATCCGGGTGCCGGTCCCTTGCATAATCTTTTTTTGAATAAAGAATGTCGCTTGCGACATTCTCCGCCTGCGGCGTGTTGCGTCAGCAACATTTTCTGCTCCGCCGCAGTGCGATCCTCGCGGAGCGTTTTTGCTTACTAGGACAATTTCAACGAAATTTCCTAGTAAGCAATAAAAGGTGGCAGCGAAGCCACCACCTTCCATAAAAACAATTCTCTAATGATACTGATACACAATATCCGTAAGCACGGTTTCTTCCGCCACCGTCTTTGCCTGCTCACGCAATTTCCACATCTCCATGGTGGAACCGGGATTCACAGGCGGATGCTTTCCCATATGCTGACTGATTATTACATCCAACATTTCATAAGCTTCCTCATTGACCTTATGCGCTGTCCGGTTGACACAGCCCAGTCTTGTAAGTGTACGAAATCTGCCTCTGTGATTTTCCTTCATATAGGATAACCACAGCAGTCCGTACTTTCCCACCGCCGATAATTCCATATCAGCAGGAACAGTCAGTAACGGATACAAAACACCGTCCTTTTCCACATAAGGAATCTCCATCTTTCCCAAATTACACCGCCTCCTCTCTGAGAATTTCTGCCTTAACGATAGCAGCGGAACTCATAGAACTCTACGCTGTTGCCCTGATACACTCCGGCACACTCAATATAAAAGTAAGGTTCCACTTCCAGTACCATCATCCCGGCTATGTAATCTGCAATCTCTTCCTCACTGCAAAGCCTCTCCCCACTAATGGTGGAAGCAAGGTTTAAATTCGTTTCCACAAATACGGAATAGTAACCGCAACCGTCATAGGGATAATACTCATTGTATTCTTCCTGCGTAATCTTCCCCTCTGCAAGCAGCCTGTCCAGATTTTCGGGAAGCGTTATCATTCCTGCCGCTTTACACTTCTCCACCGCAAGCCTTGCCACACGGTCTGCATCATATCCCACATACTCTGCCTGCGGTATGTTGAAGGTAATCTCAAACACCGGACTTCCATCAGCAGGATTACCTCTGTCATCTGTGGTAGGTTGTGTGGCAACTATTTCCGGCTCACTTGGTGCTTCTGTTGCTGATAGCTCTGATTCTGCTTCTCTCGAAGTATCATTTGCTGTCAGCTCCTCAGTAATTGAAACTTCCACATTAGAACTATCTCCACTCTGCTCCTCTGTCTCAGATGTTTCCGTCTGCTCAGTCCCCACGGATGTATCAGACGTTTCTACTGCATCATTAACAGTTTCCAAGCCCGCATCCGATTCTGACTCTACCATCATCAAATCCGAAACTACATCATCTGAAACAGCCTCGCTGTCTGCATTACCCTTTGGAATACCACCGGAACATCCCGAAACCATCAACACACTACACAACACAAACATAAACCATACTTTCTTTAACATAGAAATCTCTCCCTTCTACTATGATACTGCTGCTTTTGCAAAAATCAGAAAGACCCTTGCCACCAGTACAAATAACAATAAAAACAATTTTGCTCCGTGAAGAACTGCCTTTAATACAAAAAGCACACTCTTCAAAAGAAACTTCATTACTGCAATCAAAATGTTTCCTAACCCCATACAGGACCTCCTCCTTTCCGGGCATTTCCCCTACAAGTGACCAAACTTAAGGAAATGCCATCACTACTTGCTCCAATGCAGCCACGCATCGGAAGGGTAAAAAAATACACCATCCCAAACTTACTTCTTATCGAAGTCTAAGCTTAAGATGGTGTAGTCCATACCCACTCTTGGTTTCATATTCAGTTTTTTGATGCCTTTCTCCACCAATTTTACCGTAACTGATTAAAAATATATAGTTGGACTAACCTCTGAAACGCCCCGTTTATAAGGCTTTCTTAAGCTTGTCACTATTATATCTCAATCCCCGTTTTCCCAGCGTGAAACACTTCTTGATGATATCCCATACAGTTCAGCTATCTCTTCCTGTGTTTTCCCTTTTTCTTTTCTTAATTCTCTTAGAAAACATCCGATCTTGACTTGATCTATCACAAAATTTTCCTCCCCTCACTGCTGATTATCATTCAATCGCCTATAAAATAACACGTCATAAAGTGAGAAAATGTCGTGTTTTCACCGGACAATTATGTCTGATTATTATATTTTTAATGTTTTTGCTTTAATTTTATTCAGTGGGAAGTACTCCGTCTCTGGCGCACCACTCCGGCACTCCGGGCAATCCCAACTCATTTATACATCTGACC
>JBJENG010000002.1:0-24686 GCA_051880075.1 Blautia sp.
TTTTCCCTCCTTCTTGTATGCCATGGGAAATTCTCCCCGAATCTGTTCGTAAGCATAAGATGCCTGCAGGATTTTCTTTTCCTGGAAACAGTCTCCGATAAACTGAAGACCGATCGGCATACCCTTACTGTCTTTTCCACAGGGAACACTGATTGCGGGAAGACCTGCCAGATTCACTCCTGCTGTATACACATCACTCAGATACATTTTCAGAGGATCCTGAAGGCTGCTTCCGATTTCCGGCGCTGTAGAAGGAGCCGCAGGCGCCAGAATCATATCGTATTTCACAAATGCATCATCAAAGGCTTTCTTGATCATAGCTTTTACCTTCAAAGCCTTCAGATAATACGCATCGTAATAACCGGAACTTAATACAAAAGATCCCAGAAGAATTCTCCGTTTTACCTCTTCCCCGAATCCCTCCGCACGTGTCTTTTTATACATATCATGAAGACCTTCAAATTCTTTGGAACGGAATCCGTATTTAACACCGTCAAAACGTGCCAGGTTAGAACTTGCTTCTGCAGAAGCAATAATATAGTAAGCGGGAATCACATAATCTACCAGTCCCAGAGAGAAGAACTCCACAATGGCTCCATTCTGACTCATAAGCTGTACCGCATCCACCAGAGCTTTTCTCACGTCCTCATCAAGACCTTCCGAAAGATATTCTTTCGGAATACCGATTTTCACACCACGAAGATCCTTTTTCAGTGCATCCGTAAAGTTCAGATCTTTTCTCTGTACAGAAGTACTGTCTTTTGGGTCGTATCCGGCAATTACTTCCAGAAGTGCCGCACAATCTTCCACATTTTTACCTACAGGACCAATCTGATCCAGAGAAGATGCATAGGCAATCAATCCGTAACGGGATACGGTTCCATATGTTGGTTTCATACCGGTCACACCGCAGTAGGAAGAAGGCTGACGGATGGAACCGCCGGTATCGGAACCGAGCGCTGCAAATGCTTCACCTGCCGCAATTGCCGCACAGGAGCCACCGGAAGAACCTCCCGGAACCTTATTGGTGTCCCATGGATTTCTTGTAATCCCGAATGCAGAAGTCTCGGTAGTACTTCCCATGGCAAATTCATCCATATTCGTTTTTCCTATAATAATCATTCCTGCCTGTTCCAGTTTCTTCACAGCTTCCGCATCATAGGTCGGAACGAAATTTTCCAGGATTCTGGACGCACAGGTTGTCTTTCTTCCTGCTGTACAAATATTATCCTTTACCGCAACAGGAACACCGGCCAGCGGACCTGTATATTTTCCGGACCGGATTCCGGATTCCACTTCTTTTACTCTGTCATATATTTTCTTCTCATCTGTTTCCAGAAAAGCATGCACGGTACCATCCGCTTTTTTTATCTGTTCCAGTGATACTTTTACCGCATCTTTTACGCCTGTCTCTCCCCGCTTAATCGCCCGGGCAAGGTCAAGGGCACTTAAATCTTTCAAATCCATATGCTTTCCTCCTACTGTACCGTTTTTGGAACCTGATACTGTCCTTCTTTGCATCCGGGTGCATTTGCAAGCATTGCATCCCTGTCATCTTTGTTTGTCACCACATCTTCACGAAATACGTTTCCCATAGAGAAAGTATGGGCAAGTGGTTCAATCCCCTCTGTATCCAGTTCGTTTAATTTATCTACATAATCCAGCATTTCCTGCATTTTTTCTTTTGCCTTTTCCCGTTCTTCTTCTGTAAGGGCAAGTTTTGCAAGGATTTCTACATTCTCCATTACTGCATCATCAATGATCTGTTTTGCCATCCGGTAATTCTCCTTTCCACTTTCCGTTATGCCTGTGAATGCTTTACGGTTCCAGACGTGTCATATCTCTCGGGAACAGACAGGCCTCTCTTACATTTTCCTCTCCCAGAAGCTGCATGGTCAGACGTTCCAGACCAATACCCAGTCCTCCGTGAGGCGGCATTCCATATTTAAAAGTATCCAGATACTGATCCATTCCTTCTGTAGTCATTCCTCTTTTTTCGATTTTTTCAATCAGCATATTGTAATCATGGATTCGCTGTCCGCCTGTGGTAATTTCCAGTCCTCTGAACAAAAGGTCAAAACTTAATGTATAACGTTCATCCGCCGGATCATCCATTGCATACATCGGTCTTTTCTTTGAAGGATAATGGGTAACAAATACAAAATCTGAATCATATTCTTCTTTAAAATATCTGCCGATCAGTTCCTCTTCTTCCGGTTCCAGATCAAATGGGTTTCTGATTTTTCTATTGTATTTCTCAGCTACCAGTTCTTTGGCCTCATCAAAACGTACATAAGGAATTTTATCCACTTTCGGAAGAGTAATTCCAAGAATCTTCAGTTCTTTTTCGTATTTTGTTTCAAGAAGTTTCATTGTGTACTGTAAAAATCCTGTTTCCATTTCACAGATATCCAGAAAACTGTCTATATATCCCATTTCAAAATCAAGACTTGTATATTCATTCAAATGTCTTCTTGTGTTATGCTTTTCTGCACGAAATACAGGTCCTGTCTCAAATACCCGGTCAAACACACCTACCATCATCTGTTTGTAGAACTGAGGGCTCTGAGCCAACACAGCCGGTGTATGGAAATAATTCAGTTTAAATACGTTGGATCCACCCTCTGCGCCCTTGGCACCGATTTTTGGTGTATGGATTTCCGTAAATCCTTCTTCATAAAGGTATTCACGAAATCCTCTGCAGATTGCTTCCTGAATTTTGAATCTTGCTCTTTCTTTCACATTTCTCAGAGAAACCGCGCGCATATTCAGTTTTGTTTCCAGAGAAGTATTCAGTTTCCATTTATCAATAGCAAGAGGCAGCGGCTGTGCCGGCTGTGACAGAATCTCAATCTTCTCCAGACGGATTTCTTTTCCATGCGGTGCTCTCTCCTCATTTTTCACAGTACCTTCCGCACAGATGCATGCAGCCTCTCTAAGTTGTGAAATATCAAGATTGGTTTTTCCTTCTTCCCAGACCGTCTGAAGAAGTCCATCTCTTTTTCTAAGAATCACAAATGCAATTTCTCCCATATTACGG
Source organism: Blautia sp. (assembly GCA_051880075.1). GTDB lineage: Bacteria > Bacillota > Clostridia > Lachnospirales > Lachnospiraceae > Blautia. Next base: position 3,041 of record JBJENG010000002.1, read on the forward strand.
ATACTGTGAATTGCTCCTTCTACCGTTACTGCTGTTCCCTCTTCCTGTTCCATAAGTGCAGGAAGTTCCATTGCTGTTTTTTCTTTTACGCCTGTCACAAATTCCATATCACATTCTCCTTAAAATTTATATAATCATTGCATCTTTTAATAAAATCAGAAATCCCGGGCCATCCAGAATCAAACCAGATACCCCGGGACAGATTTATTTCTTCTACATTTTTGCAATCCGTTCAACTGCTTTTACTGTATTTTCGTAAGTTCCAAAAGCTGACAACCGGAAATATCCTTCTCCGTGAGCACCAAATCCGCTTCCCGGAGTACCCACTACATTGGCTTCATGGAGCAGTTTATCAAAGAAATCCCATGAACTCATGTTATCCGGAGTCTTCAGCCATACATACGGGGCATTGATACCGCCGGATACAGAATATCCTGCATTTTTCAGGCCTTCATAAATCACTCTGGCATTTCTCATATAATAATCCACCTGTTCCTTAAGCTGTGCTTTTCCGGCCTCTGAATAAACAGCTTCTCCGGCTCTCTGCACAATATAAGGTGCACCATTATATTTTGTACCATGCCTTCTTGCCCACAAATCGTGAAGCTTCACATCGCCGCATTTCAAATCTTTCGGAACCACGGTATAGCCAAGACGTACACCTGTAAACCCCGCATTCTTTGAAAAACTGTGAAGTTCGATTGCACAATGTCTCGCATCCTTACATTCATATATGCTGTGAGGTATGTCTTCTTCAGTTATATAAGCTTCGTATGCTGCATCATAAATAATCACCGCGCCAACGCGGTTGGCGTAATCTACCCATTCCTGCAGCTGCTCTCTTGTAATGGTTGCTCCTGTCGGATTATTGGGGAAACACAGATAAATGATATCCGGTGTTTCTTCCGGAAATTCAGGAACAAAATTATTTTCTTCCATACATGGCATATAAATCATGCCGTCAAAACTTCCTGTTTCAGAATTATAATTTCCTGTTCTTCCTGCCATAACATTCGTATCCACATATACAGGATAAACCGGATCACAGACTGCAATTTTATTATTCAGTCCGAAAATCTCCTGGATATTGCCGGAATCACATTTTGCACCGTCCGATACAAAAATCTCATCTGCTGCAATATCACAACCACGGTTTCGATAATCATTGTTGGCAATTGCTGTTCTTAAAAATTCATATCCCAGATCCGGTGCATAACCATGGAAAGTCTCCTGATTTGCCATTTCGTCCACTGCTTTGTGAAGAGCTTCAATAATCGCCGGTGCAAGAGGCTGGGTCACATCGCCGATCCCCAGACGAAGGATTTTTGCTTCCGGGTTTTCGCTCTGATAAGTATTTACTTTTTTTGCAATTGTGGAAAACAGATAGCTTCCCGGAAGTTTCAGATAATTCTCATTAATTGTAAACATATCACTTTTCTCCTTTATACTTCATCATAAATCAAAGTGAGTATCATCTGGGCAGTTTCCACCATACTGGTGGAACTGTCCATACTGCACTTTTGAATATATCTATAAGCCTCTTCCTCCGTCAGATGATTTCTCTCCATCAGAAGCAGTTTGGCATTTTTAATATAATTCTGCTCTTTCTCACTTCTTACTTTTGATTTTTTCTTCTGCTTTCTCAGTCTCCGCTCAATCTGCATCATCTGCATTTCCACGGTATTCACGAATTCATGAATCCGCAGCGGCATAGTCACTGCCATAATTCCTGACTGAGCCGAACTGACCACATTAGCGGAACCGATTAAGAGCATATCAAAAAATTCTGGAAGCATATCCGCAAGATCTGTATAATACATGTCAGATAATTTATAACCACTGATTACCAGACCGGCGGATTGTTTATTCATTTCCATAAGGGCAGCTGCACCGTTGGGACAAGATATCGTATTATCAAATCCGTGCTGCATGAGTATTTTGCGGATTTTTTTCGCATCTTCTATTTTAGGTAAAACGATAATGATGATGCTCATGCACTGTCTGCCTCCTGTTATATTTATACACGATACAAGTACTGTTCAATTTCCCATTCGGAAACCTGCTCCATATAATTTAACCATTCTTCTTTTTTTGCTCTCAGATAGCATTTTGAGAAGTTTTCTCCCAATACTTCCTGCACCAGAGAATCTGCCTTGAATTCTTTCAGAGCTTCACTGAGGTTTTCGGGAAGTGAATCGATTCCCAATTCCTCCTTTTCCTGTTTGGTCAATTTCCGGATACTTCTTTTCAGTTCCATGGGAGCCTGCATATTCTTCTCAATTCCATCAATTCCTGCTGCAAGACAAAGAGCCAATACCAGGTATGGATTGGAAGAAGCATCAGGACTTCGCAGTTCCAGACGTGTTCCCTTATCCTTACGATAAGGAACACGAATCAAAGCGGTTCTCTGTCTGGAAGACCAGGTAATCTCTGACGGAGCCTCGAATCCCGGTGCAAGACGTTTATAAGAATTCACAAGGGGATTACAGATGGCTGTCATACCTTTAATATGATTAAGAATACCTGCCATAAAAGAATAAGCCTCTTTGCTCAGTCCCAACTCATCGGAATTGTCTGTAAAAATATTTCTGCCGTCTTTCATCAACATCATATTTACATGCATTCCGGAGCCATTTACACCGGCTCTTGGTTTCGGCATAAATGTGGCATGAAGGCCGTGACGCTTTGCGATTGTACGAACCGCTGTTTTAAATGTCATGACTTTGTCTGCCGTTTCCATGGTTCCTGAGTATTCAAAATCAATCTCGTGCTGACCGGGAGCGATTTCATGATGAGAAGACTCTATATCATATCCCATTTCTTCCAATGTCAGAACCATATCTCTTCTTGCATTTTCGCCAAGATCAATGGGACTCAGATCCATATAACCTGCTTTCTCATGGGTTTTTGTCGTCGGCATTCCATTGTCGTCTGTATGGAAAAGGAAAAATTCACATTCCGGATCTACCATAAGGGTGTACCCTTTTTTCTTTGCTTTCTCTATCACATTTTTCAGGATATACCTGGGGCTTTCTCTATATGGTGTACCATCTTCTTTGTAAATATCACAAATGAATCGGGCAACTTTTCCCTGCTGGGGACGCCACGGCAATATGGTAAATGTAGACAGATCCGGGTACAGATACATGTCTGCCTCTTCGTTCCGAATGAATCCCTCAATGGAGGAAGCATCAATGACACATTCATTATCCATTGCCTTTTCCAGTTTGCTGTATGGCACTGCAATGTTTTTTAACGTACCAAACATGTCAGTGAACTGCAGACGGATAAATTCCACATCTTCTTCTTCCGCCATCTGCAAAATCGCTTCCTTGGTGTAATTTTCCATATTCAAATCTCCTCTCTCAGAGTTTTCATTTATTTTTCAGGCCCAAAAATTTACTGTATATGCTAAAAAAGGGCGACCTTACCCAGAGTACTCTCTGAATAAGAACGCCCTTGTTCCTTCATTATGTTTGGTATTATAACAATACAGATTTTTATTGTCAATAGGGGAATTGCATAAATGTTTTCATTTCCCCTGCAAGTTCAAATCCTTTTTTTGCAGCAATCACCGCAATGATTTCATTGATCACTGCAGCTGCAGCTATGGTTCCTTGCACGATCTGTGCAAGCTGTGGTTCTGACGGAGAAAGAACCGTACAGATAATTCCTGTAAACACAAGGGATACACCGGAATGAGGCAGCAGCGTTAAACCAAGATACTTTTTCACAGGATCCGGCATTTTTGTTACCTGTGCACCTGCCCGGGCGCCAAAATATTTACCGAAGGCTCGTGCCCCAATATAAACAAAAGTATACAGACCGGCACCGAAAATCAGGTGAAAATCAAGGGGTGCCCCAAGATCCACGATTGCAGCCAGCAGTGAAATACCCAGAATCGGTGCAAACCACCGGTTAACATCCCCCAGTTGTTTTTCATCTACTATATTTGCAAACACAGCAGAAAAAGAAACGCCCATCAGCATATAGTTTAAAGTAATGCCGGAAAGCACTTTTGTATTCAGGATCCAGCCGATCAATACCGTCAAAGTAATCCCACTCAAGAGAACCACCAGGGTCTCTCCTTTTCCTTTTGTCCTCTTCAATGCCATTCCTGCCGGAAGACCGGTCACAATTCCCACAAGAACAGGAAGAACGATCATAACCGGTATCATATATAACGGAACAGAACCACCGGAAACTGCCCGGGCCACAAAAGAATTCACCGTAAAAAACACAGCGATCCCTACAACATCATCCAGAACAGCCATAGGAAGCAATGTATCGGTCACAGGGCCTTTTGTATGAAATTCATTGGCAATGGACAGCGCAGGCGCAGGTGCAGTGGCAAGGGCGATTCCCCCAAACACAAAGGCAAGATAAACCGGTATATGGGCCAATGCAAAGATCACACCGAAAGCCAGGGTAACAACAAAAAAAGTTCCCAGAGATTGTGTAAGGGTTGTGATGACCAGTGCTTTTCCGGATTTCTTCAACTTTTTCCAGATCAACTCCGTACCCAGCATCAGTCCAAAGGCACATTGCATCCACATAATAATGACTTTATACCATCGCATATCCAACAGAGCCCGGGGAATCAGGCCCATCCCCAGGGACCAAACAGCATCCCTACGATCAGCCATCCCAGAATGGAAGGCATCTTTATTTTTGTCATTCCTTTCCCCACAAAAAACGCAAGAATAAGCGCTGCAAACCATCGTAACAGATCATACATCATTTTTTACCCTCCCCTTTTGCGATTCCATAAAGCATAAAATCCAATAATTTCGGAATATTTGCTTCGTGAATTTTTATCTTTTCCTCCAATGGAGTATTCTGATAAGCAGGGCTGCTGAAATATCCATTAAACATTGTCTGCATCTGTCGAAAATACGACAGCGCATCTTCCATTGTAACGCCTTCTCTTAAAGTGACCGACTGAACCGTATTCCTATAGACCCTTTCATTTATCTCTTCCAATTCTCCCATTATTTTTTGTATTTCCACCTGCAGTTTCTGTTGAGGATTCAGAAGAGCCTCGAAGAAAATGCGTGCTTCATTGGGACATTCCCGGAAAAATTCCATACGGACATTCATATATTCTCCCAAATTCCCCGGACCATTCTTCTCTTTGATATATGCAGTCAGTTTGTCGCAGCTTATTTTCAGACACGCCAGATAAAGCTCATCTTTATCTTTAAAATTATGATAGATCAGCCCTTTATTAATCCCGGTCTTGCATATATTATTTACCGTACCACCCACATATCCATTTCTTCCGAATTCTTCCATCGCCGCATTAAGGATTCTGGAGATGGTTCGTTCCGTCTTTTTACTGCGTTCCATAAATACCTCCTGTAACAAAAATTGACCATACAGTCAATGATAACAATATCATAAATTGACTGTATGGTCAATAAGAGGCATTCACGATTCTTATTCTTCAGTATCCTGTAATGCCTGGAATCCTTCTTCACCGGTACGGATCTTCACTACATTTTCAATGTCGTATACGAAGACTTTACCGTCACCGATCTTACCTGTATGAAGAACTGCTTTTGCAGTTTCGATAACTTTTTCAACCGGCACAAGGCTTACAACGATTTCAATCTTAACTTTCGGCAGCAGGTTCATATCCATCTCAACACCACGATAGTAGGAAGTCGTACCTTTCTGTACACCACATCCTAATACGTTGGTAATGGTAATACCGGTAACACCGATTTCATTCATTGCCTGCATAAATTCTTCCAGTTTATTTCTACGTGTGATAATAACAACTTTTGTAAGTTTGTGTACATTTGTTCCTTCTGCAGGCATTTCTTTTACCACTTCAGCCGGAGCCTGTGCAGCAGAAGCACCTTCTGCAGCTGCTGTATAATTTTTCTTTGTGCCCATTACGTTTGGTACGCTTGCCATATTATCGGTTGTAAGGAAGTCTGCATAGCTGCTTGCCAGACCGTGTTCTCTTACGTCCAGACCTGCGATTTCTTCATCTGCAGATACACGAAGCCCCATGGTATGTTTAATCACCTGGAAGATAATCACCATAGTTACTACTACCCATGCTGCGGTTGCAATAAATCCAATAAACTGAACGCTCAGAAGTTTCACTCCGCCGCCTGTAAACAGACCTTTCCATTCTGTACCGGCACCGTCTGAGAAAAGACCTACACAGAGAGTACCAAGAGCACCACACATACCGTGAACACCAACTGCACCAACAGGGTCATCAATTTTACATACCTTATCAATAAATTCAATACCGAATACTACTACAAATCCTGCAAGAATACCGATAATTGCTGCAGATGTGGGAGATACGGTATCACAACCTGCTGTGATTGCAACCAAACCTGCCAGAGAACCGTTCAATGACATGGAAACATCCGGTTTTTTGTACATTACCCATGTAATGATCATAACCGTTACAGTAGCAACTGCTGCTGCCAGGTTTGTTGTTACGAAAATTTTACCTGCGGATACGATTGCATCGCCTTCCATAGATACCGTAGAAGCACCGTTAAATCCAAACCAGCAGAACCAGAGGATAAATACACCAAGGGCACCGATTGTCAGGTTATGACCTGGAATGGCTTTTGATTTTCCGCTCTTTGTGTATTTTCCAATACGGGGACCAAGAATTTTAGCACCAACCAGAGCGGCAACACCGCCTACCATATGAACGGCACAGGAACCTGCAAAATCATGGAATCCCATCTGAGCCAGCCAGCCGCCGCCCCAGATCCAGTGACCGGATACCGGATAAACAATCAGACTGATCAGTAAACTGTAAACACAGTAAGATGAGAATTTTGTTCTCTCAGCCATAGCACCGGATACGATGGTTGCTGATGTAGCACAGAATACAGTCTGGAAAATCAGGAATGCCCAGAAAGGAACACCTTCCGGCAGCATGCCGTTCCCATAATTTGCTTCAGAAGCAATACCTGAAATGGAACCAAAGAATCCGCTTCCGCTTCCAAACATAATACCGAATCCAATCAGCCAGAATGCCGGTGTACCGATACTGAAGTCCATCAGGTTTTTCATAATAATGTTACCTGCGTTTTTTGCGCGGGTAAAGCCGGTTTCTACCATTGCAAAACCAGCCTGCATAAAAAATACCAATGCGGCGCCTAAAAGCACCCAAATCGTGTTAACAGCTGAATAATCCATATAAATTACTCCTCCTTCTCAATTTCACATTTTTCTTATCTGTTCACATTTTCCCAAATAAAAAGGCACATACCGGGAATCCGATCCTGTCGAATTCCCAAATATGCACCGTCGCATAAAGAAAAATGTGATATATGTAATCGGAAAATGAAAACACTTCCGCAATTACTGTTTTTTGTCCTCTGCATGCCCGGTAATATCCATCGGATATTGATTATCAAAGCAGGCTTTGCAGATTGGAAGATCTCCTACCATTGGCTGCAGATCCTCCAGCTTCATATACCCGAGAGATTCTGCTCCTATCATGTCGCAAATCTCATCTGCTGTGTGGGAAGAAGCAATAAGCTGTTTGTTGGATGGAATATCCGTTCCAAAATAGCAAGGATACAGGAACGGTGGAGAACTAACACGTACATGAACGCTGACTGCCCCCGCCTTTTTCAACATACGGATGAGGTTTGCCATCGTAGTTCCGCGAACAATGGAGTCGTCTACCAGAATGATGCGTTTTCCGCGGACAACGGAGTCTAATACATTAAGCTTCAGGCGGACACTATCCTCACGTTCTTTCTGTGTCGGCTTTATAAAGGTTCTTCCCACATAGCTGTTTTTATAAAAGGCCATTCCAAAAGGAATCCCGGATGCTTCCGAATAGCCTTTTGCTGCAGGAATACCCGAGTCCGGTACTCCCACAACAAGGTCTGCATCTACAGGATACGCAGCAGCAAGTGCTGCTCCTGCACGAATGCGGGCATCATAGATATTGATGCCATCCAGGGTACTGTCCAGTCTTGCAAAATAAATATACTCAAAAATACAATGAGCTCTTTTTTCCTGGCAAAGCTGACAGTTTGAGGTGATTCCATCCTCTGTTATGGTGACTATTTCACCGGGACGGATATCGCGAATAAACTCTGCGCCGATTGCAGAAAGAGCGCAGCTTTCAGAGGCAATAATATAGGAAGAGTCACGTTTTCCCAGACAAAGGGGTTTTAAACCAAGAGGGTCCCGGACACCAATAAGTTTACGCGGGCTGGCAATCACCAGGCCATAAGCGCCCCGGATTTTTTTTGCTGTGCGAAGAATTGCTTCTTCTACATTGCATGTATTTACCCTTTCTCTGGCAATATAATAGGCAATTACCTCTGAATCAGTTGTTGTATGGAAAATTGCACCTGTTTTCACCAGTTCATCCCTGAGGTCTTGAGTATTCACCAGATTGCCGTTATGGGCCAGGGCAAGTGTTCCCTTAATATAATTTAGTACCAGCGGCTGCGCATTATTGATTGTGGCAGCTCCTGTTGTAGAATATCTCACATGGCCGATTCCCAGGTTTCCGTGAAGTCCGGAAAGAGTATCCTCTTTGAACACTTCACTTACAAGCCCCATACCTTTGTGAGCATTCATGTTTCCTTTTGGTCCCTGGGTATCGCATACAGCGATACCACAGGATTCCTGACCGCGGTGCTGAAGAGAACTGAGTCCGTAATAAATGGAATTTGCCACGTCTTCACCATTCGGATTAAACATACCGAATACACCGCATTCTTCTTTTATCTCAATATCCGGTAACAATTCCATGAAGAGCACCTCTTAAACATAGAACAATAACTGATCATATGTTGGGTACGGTAATTCTTCATCCGGAATTTTTGCTTCTGCTGCATTAGCGATGTCCTTCATTTCATCCATCAGAGCCAGAACCTTTTCATGGAACATTTCTGCAGATCTCTGCATATCTTCTGCCTCTGCACTTTCTGCCTCTTCTGTAATCACTTTCAGTTCAGCCACTTTTGCAGATAATGTATTGGATACTTTTGTCAGTTCTGTTACCAGTGCTTCTTCAGAAGCAGTTGACAGATCCGGAAGCAATGCTTTCTTTTCATTTGCATTGACAGCAACTTCTGCTGCGTAAGTATTTACTGCAGGGATGAAGTCTTTTGTAAGCATCTCCTGTAAAGTCTTGGATTCAATATTAATGGTTTTTGCATAGTTCTCAAGAAGAATCTCATAACGAGAGAAGATTTCTTCTTTTGTAAATACGCCGTGTTTTGTAAACAATTCCACATTCTTGTCAGCAATGAAACGAGGAAGTGCATCCGGAGTAGATACCAGATTGTAAAGCCCTCTTTCTTCTGCTTCTTTTACCCATTCATCTGTATAACCATTGCCATTGAAAATGACTTTTTTATGTTTTTTAATTGCACGTTTGATCAATTCATGTACAGCTGTTTCCATGTCTTCCGGAGCAGTTCCTTCCAGTTCTGTATAGAACTGAGCCAGTGCTTCTGCAACGGCTGTATTCAGTACCATGTTCGGATTTGCAACAGATGCGGAAGAACCAAGCATACGGAATTCGAATTTATTTCCTGTAAATGCAAATGGTGATGTACGGTTTCTGTCTGTGGTATCTTTTGTAAAATGAGGCAGTACATGTGCACCGATATCCATCTGAATTACTTTCTGTCCTGCAAAGAACCGGTCTTCCTCAATGGATTTCAGCACTTCTGTCAGTTCATCTCCGATGAAGATTGAAACGATTGCCGGAGGCGCTTCGTTTGCTCCAAGACGGTGATCATTTCCTGCTCCGGAAGCAGATACTCGCATCAGATCTGCATAATCATCAACTGCCTTGATAACTGCCATCAGAAATACCAGGAACTGAATGTTTTCTGCCGGTGTTTTTCCCGGATCCAGAAGGTTTACTCCTGTATTTGTTGATACAGACCAGTTATTATGTTTACCGCTTCCGTTAATACCATCAAATGGTTTTTCATGAAGCAGACACACAAGACCATGCTTTTCTGCAACTTTCTTCATGATTTCCATAGTCAGCTGATTATGGTCAACTGCTACATTCGTTGTATCAAATACCGGCGCCAGCTCATGCTGAGCAGGTGCAACTTCGTTATGTTTTGTTTTTGCAGGAATACCAAGTTTCCAAAGTTCTTCATCCAGATCATGCATATAAGCTGCAACTCTTGGTTTTAAAGCTCCGAAATAATGATCTTCCATTTCCTGTCCCTTCGGTGCAGATGCTCCGAACAGAGTTCTTCCTGTAAAGATCAGGTCTCGACGTTTTGCATATAATTCTTTTGGAACCAGGAAGTATTCCTGTTCCGGACCTACAGTTGTTGTTACGCTTGTAACCTCTGCATTGCCCAGAAGATGCAGCATTTTAACTGCTTCTTTATTTAAAGCTTCCATAGAACGCAGAAGCGGTGTCTTCTTATCCAATGCTTCTCCGCTCCAGGAACAGAATGCAGTAGGAATATATAATGTATTATCTTTAATGAAAGCCGGTGAAGTAGGATCCCAGTTTGTATATCCCCTTGCTTCAAATGTGGCTCTTAATCCTCCGGAAGGAAAGCTGGAAGCGTCCGGTTCACCCTTAACCAATTCTTTTCCTGAGAACTCCATGATCACTTCCCCTTCTCCTGTAGGAGAAATAAAGCTGTCATGTTTTTCTGCAGTATATCCTGTCATAGGCTGGAACCAATGTGTAAAATGTGTTGCTCCATTTTCTACCGCCCATTCTTTCATGGCAACTGCTACGGAATTGGCAACATCCAGTTCCAGATGTGTTCCATTTTCAATTGTTTTCCGAAGCGCTTTATAAACATCTTTCGGTAATTTGTTACGCATTACCTTGTCACTGAAAACAAGGCTTCCATATAGTGTAGGAATATCTTTCGGCATATTCACAGCACTCCTTTCCATATTTTTCTTTATGTTCTGTAATTCTTATAAAAATAAAATAAAAAAAGGCACTTCGAACTTTTTCAGTTCAAAGCGCCTTTGCTTTATGCCATGTAGTATTGCACGGAAAAAATGAATTGTCAATAGTTTTTTTGGAAAATTTTAAAAAAATAAAAAAGGGGATTTACAAATCAAAAGAAATGAGCTATAGTAATGCCATAATTTTTTTGCACTGGTTTTTTTGCAGAAAAATGTGATACTACCATATAGAAGAAACGACAATGGCGTCGATGTTCCATAACTGATTATGGGATATTCGACGCCTTTTTTCGTGTTTGAGGAGCCGCATAACCTTTACACGAAGCCAAAAACAGCAGGAGGAAAATGTGATGGCAGTTAAATATGTATTTGTTACCGGTGGTGTTGTTTCAGGCCTTGGAAAAGGTATTACAGCAGCATCACTTGGCCGTCTGCTGAAAGCAAGGGGATACAAAGTAACCATGCAGAAATTTGATCCTTACATCAATGTAGACCCCGGTACTATGAACCCCATTCAGCACGGTGAAGTATTTGTCACAGATGACGGGACGGAAACAGATCTGGACCTTGGACATTATGAACGTTTTATTGATGAAAACCTGGATAAGAATTCAAATGTAACCACAGGTAAAATTTACTGGTCCGTACTTCAGAAAGAGCGTCATGGTGACTATGGCGGAGGTACCGTACAGGTAATTCCCCATATTACGAATGAAATTAAAAGCCGCTTTTATCGGGCAAAATATCCGGACGAAGAGAGAATTGCCATTATTGAAGTAGGCGGTACTGCAGGAGATATTGAAAGCCAGCCGTTTCTGGAGGCCATTCGTCAGTTCCAGCATGATGTAGGACATGAAAATGCTGTTTTGATTCATGTTACTTTAATTCCTTATCTGAAGGCGTCCGGGGAACTGAAAACAAAACCTACACAGGCCAGCGTAAAAGAACTGCAGGGAATGGGATTACAGCCGGATGTGCTGGTATGCCGTTCCGAACATCCAATTGAACAGGATATTAAAGACAAAATCGCTCTGTTCTGCAATGTACCACAAAGTCATGTACTGCAGAATCTGGACGTAGAATATTTATATGAAGCACCTCTTGCCATGGAGAAAGAACATCTGGCACAGGTTGTCTGTGAATCTCTCAAACTTCCCTGTCCCGAGCCGGATCTGGACGACTGGAAATGCATGGTCAATGATCTGAGAAACCCGGAAACAGAAGTAGAGATTGCCATTGTAGGGAAATATATTCAGCTTCATGATGCTTATTTAAGTGTTGTAGAAGCATTAAAACACGGCGGTATTGCCAGTCGTGCAAATGTTCAGATCCGTTGGATTGACTCTGAAACACTGGATGAATCCAACTACGAAGCTTCTCTTTCCGGTCTGGATGGAATCCTTGTTCCCGGTGGTTTTGGAACAAGAGGTACCGAAGGAAAAATCCTTGCTGTAAAATATGCCCGCGAAAATAAAGTTCCGTTTCTCGGTATCTGTCTGGGTATGCAGACAGCAATCATTGAATTTGCACGAAATGCACTGGGATATCATGATGCCAACAGTATCGAGCTGAACCCGGATACCCTTCATCCGGTAATCGCACTGATGCCGGAACAGGATGGTGTGGAAGATCTTGGCGGTACTTTAAGACTTGGTTCCTACCCGTGCAAACTGAAAGAAGGAACAAACTCCTATGCCCTTTATGGAAAACAGGATATTGCCGAACGTCACAGACACCGCTATGAAGTAAACAACGATTATCGTCAGCAGCTTGAATCCCATGGTATGACCCTTGCCGGTCTTTCACCGGACGGAAGAATTGTGGAAATGATCGAAATCACGGATCACCCGTTCTTTATCGGCACACAGGGCCACCCGGAACTGAAATCCAGACCGAATCATGCACATCCTCTGTTCAGAGGACTGGTACATGCGGCTGCCACATATAAAAAGGAAAGAGGTCAATAATATGATGAAAGAACAAGGTTTATATCGACAGCAATTCGAACATGATAACTGCGGTATCGGTGCCGTGGTAAACAGCAAAGGCATCAAAAGCCATAAAACCGTAGAAAATGCTTTAAAAATCGTAGAACATCTGGAGCACAGAGCCGGTAAAGATGCAGAGGGAAAAACCGGTGACGGTGTTGGTATCCTGCTTCAGATTTCACATAAATTCTTTTCCAAAACATGTAAAAAAGAAGGAATCCAGATCGGAGGAGAAAGAGAATACGGTATTGCCATGCTTTTCCTTCCTCAGGATGAACTGAAATGTAATCAAGCTAAAAAAATGTTTGAAATCATCGTTGAAAAAGAAGGTATGGCGTTCCTCGGATATCGTACCGTACCTGTATGTCCTGAAGTTCTGGGTCATAAAGCTCTGGAAAAAATGCCTCACATTGTTCAGGCCTTTATCAAAAAACCGGACGATGCGGAAAAAGGACTTCCTTTCGACCGAAGACTGTATATTGCCCGCCGTGTATTTGAACAGAGTAATGACAATACTTATGTAGTTTCCATGTCCAGCCGTACCATCGTATATAAAGGTATGTTCCTGGTAGGTCAGCTTCGTACATTCTTCTCAGATCTTCAGGATGCTGACTACGAATCGGCCATCGCCATGGTACATTCCCGTTTCAGTACAAACACCAACCCAAGCTGGGAACGTGCACATCCGAACCGCTTCATTGTACATAACGGTGAAATCAATACCATCAAAGGAAATGCAGATAAAATGCTTGCCAGAGAAGAAACCATGGCTTCTGATTATCTGAAAGGACAGCTTCACAAAGTCCTTCCTGTTGTAGATACCAGAGGTTCCGACTCTGCTATGCTTGATAATACTCTTGAATTCCTTGTAATGAACGGAATGGATCTGCCTCTGGCAGTTATGGTATGTATTCCGGAACCATGGTCAAACAATCAGACCCTTTCACAGGAAAAGAGAGATTTCTATCAGTATTACGCAACTATGATGGAACCATGGGACGGTCCTGCTTCCATTCTGTTTTCCGACGGTGATGTAATGGGTGCTGTACTGGACCGCAACGGTCTTCGTCCTTCCCGCTACTACATTACAAAAAACGGTGATGTAATCCTTTCTTCTGAAGTCGGTGTTATGCCTGTACCGGAAGAAGATATTGTATTAAAAGAACGCCTGCATCCTGGAAAAATCCTTCTGGTTGATACCGTAAAAGGTGAAATCCTCAACGATGATGCGATCAAAGAAAGATACGCATTGAGACAGCCTTACGGAGAATGGCTGGACAGCAATCTGGTTGAACTTTCCGATCTGAAAATCCCGAACATGAAAGTGGAAAGCTATGAAGATGAAGAACTGACCAGAATGCAGAAAGCTTTCGGATATACTTATGAAGAATACCGTCAGTCCATCTACAATATGGCTTTGAACAGCACAGAAGGCATTTCCGCCATGGGTGTTGATACACCTCTGGCTGTACTTTCTGAGAAACATCAGCCTCTGTTTAACTACTTCAAACAGCTCTTTGCACAGGTTACCAATCCTCCGATTGATGCCATCCGTGAAGAGATTGTTACCAGTACAACTGTCTATGTCGGAAAAGACGGAAATCTGCTCCATGAACAGCCGGAAAACTGTCAGGTACTGAAAATCAATCATCCGATCCTGACCAATACCGACATGCTGAAAATCAAACACATGCATGTAAAGGGTTTTAAAGTAGCCGTTGTTCCGATTACTTATTATAAGAGCACCAGACTTGACCGTGCTATTGACCGTCTCTTTGTGGAAGTAGATAAAGCATACAAAGACGGTGCAAACATTCTGGTCCTCTCCGACCGTGGCGTAGATGAAAACCACATGCCGATTCCGTCACTCCTGGCCGTATCTGCTGTTCATCAGTATCTGGTTAAAACAAAGAAGAGAACTTCTCTTGCAATCATCCTGGAATCCGGTGAACCACGAGAAGTCCATCACTTTGCTACGCTTCTCGGTTATGGTGCCAGTGCAATCAACCCTTATCTCGCACAGGATACCATTAAAAATCTGGTTGACAGCAACATGCTGGACAAGGATTATTATGCTGCAGTAAACGATTATAACAGTGCCGTTCTCCATGGAATTGTAAAAATTGCTTCCAAAATGGGTATTTCCACCATTCAGTCTTATCAGGGATCCAAGATTTTCGAAGCAATCGGTATTTCACAGGATGTAATCGATAAATATTTTACAGGTACTGTAAGCCGTGTCGGCGGTATTACGTTAAAAGATATTGAAAATGATGTAGATACCCGTCACTCAAAAGCGTTTGATCCCCTTGGTCTGCCTACCAATCTTCAGTTAGACAGCCTTGGCATGCACAAAGCAAAAAGTGAAGGAGAAAAACACCGTTACAATCCTAAAACCATTCATGCCCTTCAGCAGGCAACAAAGAGAGGCGATTATGACCTCTTCAAAGAATATACCGCTATGGTGGATAAAGAACAGAGCGGTTATCTGAGAAGTCTTATGGATTTCAATTATGCAGAAAACCCGGTTCCTATCGATGAAGTAGAAAGCGTTGATGAAATCGTAAAACGATTCAAAACAGGTGCCATGTCTTATGGTTCCATTTCCCAGGAAGCTCATGAAACACTGGCCATTGCCATGAACATGCTTCACGGTAAATCCAATACCGGTGAAGGCGGTGAAAGTGATGAACGCCTTGACAGTGCAGGAACGGAAGTAGACAGATGTTCTGCAATCAAACAGGTTGCTTCCGGACGATTCGGTGTTACCAGCCGTTATCTCGTAAGTGCAAAAGAAATCCAGATTAAAATGGCACAGGGTGCAAAACCAGGGGAAGGCGGTCATCTGCCTGCAAAGAAAGTTTACCCATGGATTGCAAAAACCAGACATTCTACTCCGGGTGTAAGTCTGATTTCTCCTCCGCCACATCACGATATTTATTCCATCGAAGATTTGGCAGAATTGATTTACGACCTGAAAAACGCAAACAAATATGCAAGAATCTCTGTAAAACTTGTTTCTGAAGCAGGTGTAGGTACTGTAGCAGCCGGTGTTGCAAAAGCCGGTGCACAGGTCGTTCTGATTTCCGGTTATGACGGTGGTACCGGTGCTGCTCCTCAGAGCTCCATTCACAATGCAGGTCTTCCATGGGAACTTGGTCTTGCTGAAACACATCAGACACTGCTTATGAACGGACTTCGTAACCGCGTTGTAATCGAAACAGACGGTAAGCTGATGAGTGGTCGTGATGTTGCCATTGCTGCCCTTCTCGGTGCGGAAGAATTCGGTTTTGCTACTGCGCCTCTTGTAACCCTGGGATGCGTTATGATGAGAGTCTGCAACCTGGATACTTGTCCGGTAGGTGTTGCAACACAAAATCCGGAACTGAGAAAACGTTTCCGTGGAAAACCGGAATATGTCGTAAACTTCATGCGTTTTATTGCTCAGGAACTGCGTGAATATATGGCAAAACTTGGTGTTCGTACACTGGATGAAATGGTCGGCAGAACAGATCTTCTGAAAGTAAAAGAAAATCCGGAACATGCCATTGCTTCCCAGATTGACTTAAGTGCAATCCTGAACAATCCTTTTGCAGAAAAAGGTGCAAAAGTTACCTTCGACCCTGCTCAGGTATACGATTTTAAACTGGAAGAAACAAAAGATGAAAAAATCCTTCTGAAGAGACTGCAGAAATCTGTGGAAAAAGCAGAAAAAGCATCGGTTTCTATTGATGTAACCAACACAGACCGTGCATTCGGTACCATTCTTGGTGCAGAAATCACCAGACAGCACAAAGAAGGTTTGCCTGATGATACCATCACCATTAACTGCAACGGTGCAGGCGGTCAGAGCTTCGGTGCCTTCATTCCGAAAGGTCTTACCCTGACTCTGTGCGGTGACTGCAACGACTATATGGGCAAAGGTCTGTCCGGTGGTAAAATTGTGGTCTATCCGCCAAAATGCAGAAACTACAAAGCAGACGAAAACATTATCACAGGTAACGTTGCTCTCTATGGTGCCACAAGCGGTACTGCATTTATCAACGGTATGGCAGGTGAACGTTTCGCAGTTCGTAACTCCGGTGCTTATGCAGTCGTAGAAGGTGTGGGAGAACACGGATGTGAATACATGACCGGCGGCCGCGTAGTCGTACTTGGCAAAACAGACAAGAACTTTGCAGCCGGTATGAGCGGTGGTGTCGCTTACGTGCTTGATGAGAAAAATGAATTATACAAGAACCTGAATAAAGCCATGATTTCTATTGAAAAAGTAGAACTGAAACCGGATATTCAGGAACTTCATGATATGATTGCAGCCCATGTAGCTGCTACCGGTTCTGAAAAAGGACAGAAGATTCTGGATCATTTCCAGGAATATCTTCCGAAATTTAAGAAAATCATTCCGGATGACTATAAGAAAATGATCGCAACAGCTACCCGACTGGAAGAAATGGGTATGACACCGGAACAGGCTCAGTTAGAGGCCTTTAATGAAAACTTTCAGAAAGGAGCAGAATAAAAATGGGAAAGCCAACAGGATTTTTAGAGTATCCAAGAGAAACTGCGAAAGTAGAATCTCCCAAAGAAAGAATCAAACATTTTAATGAATTTCGTACCCCTCTGTCAAAGGAGGCTCAACAGAAACAGGGTGCACGCTGCATGGAATGCGGCGTCCCCTTCTGCCAGGCAGGTATTATGATCTCCGGAATGGCATCCGGATGTCCTCTGCATAATCTGGTACCTGAAGTAAATGATCTTGTATATCACGGAAACTGGAAACAGGCTTACGATCGTCTCAGCAAGACCCACAGCTTTCCGGAATTTACCTGCAGAGTATGCCCGGCTCTGTGCGAAGCTGCATGTACCTGTAATCTGGATTCCCAGCCTGTATCTACAAAGGAAAATGAACGTGCAGTCATTGAAACCGCTTATGCCAACGGATGGGTAAAACCACAGCCTCCGAAAGTACGTACCGGCAAAAAAGTAGCCGTAATCGGAAGCGGTCCTTCCGGACTTGCAGCTGCACAGCAGCTGAACAAACGTGGACATCTGGTAACTGTATTTGAAAGGAAAGACCGGATCGGTGGTCTGCTCCGCTATGGAATTCCAAATATGAAACTGGATAAATCCATTATTGACAGAAGACTCAAAGTTATGGAAGAAGAAGGTGTTGTCTTCAAAACAGGCGTAGATGTGGGTAAAGATATTACTGCCAAAGAACTGCAAAAACAATTCGATCGGATCGTTCTGTGCTGCGGTGCTTCCAACCCAAGAGATATCAATGTCCCGGGACGTAATGCAAACAACATTTTCTTTGCCGTAGACTATCTGTCTTCTATTACCAAGAGTCTTCTTGATTCCGGACTCAAAGATAAAAATTTTGTATCTGCAAAAGGAAAACATGTTATTGTTATCGGTGGTGGTGATACCGGCAATGACTGTGTGGGAACAGCTGTCCGTCTGGGTGCCAAATCTGTAACACAGCTGGAAATGATGCCAAAAGCACCGGATACCAGAACAGAAACCAACCCATGGCCGGAATGGCCCCGTGTCTGCAAAACAGACTACGGCCAGGAAGAAGCCATTGCCGTATTTGGTCATGATCCTCGTATCTATCAGACTACAGTCACTGAATTTATCAAGGACGAAAAGGGCAATGTACAGAAAGCCAAACTGGTAAAACTGGAACCGAAAAAAGATGAGAAAACAGGCCGTATGAATATGGTTCCTGTAGAAGGAACTGAACAGCTCGTAGAAGCACAGCTTGTACTGATCGCAGCCGGTTTTCTGGGAAGTCAGAAATATGTGACCGATGCCTTTAAAGTTGCTTTAAACCCCAGAACCAACGTCGCTACAGCACCGGATCAGTACGAAACTTCTGTACCTGGCGTATTTACTGCCGGTGATATGCACAGAGGTCAGTCTCTGGTTGTATGGGCTATCCGGGAAGGACGGAAAGCTGCAGAAGCAGTTGATGCTTCTTTGATGGGATACTCTAACTTATAAATTTCATTTTATTCTTTTTATTGCCACCTCTTATAGAAAGATGGGGATGAGGGTTCGAATCCCTCATCCCCATCTTTCTATTCCGTTCTTAATGTGTCACCGCTTTTATGAACCGCATGATATTATCCATAGTCAGTTCCATATTTTCTTCACTTTTATATCTGCTCACAGAAAAATCTTCAGGCATCCGGTTAATGGTAAAGATTGCTGCAATTCCCATATCATATGCATCTTCTATATCCGGACCTGCTCCTCCCGTTACGACTGTCACGGGAATCTTCTGCTCTTTGGCTCGTTTTCCTACACCGATTACCACTTTTCCCCGAAGACTCTGGGTATCCATCTTTCCTTCCCCTGTGAAAATCATGTCCGCATCTTTGATCATTTCATCAAAGTTTACCGTATCCAGGACAGTTTCGATTCCCATCTGCAGCTGAGAGCCAAAAAATGCCACCATTCCGGCTCCCATGGCACCTGCTGCCCCTCCGCCGGGAATCCAGGACACATCTTTCCCTGTCTCTTTCTCAATCACTTCTGCAAATTTTTTCAGATTATCATCCAGATTCCGGATCATATCCTCATCTGCCCCTTTCTGCGGTGCAAAAATATAAGCAGCTCCTGATTTTCCATACATGGGATTATCAATATCACACATGGTTACAACAGGAATCTTTTTCAGCCGTTCGTCCATACCATCCAGAGAAATCCTCACTACTTTCTTTAAAGTCCCTCCTGTAGGCACAAAAGACACACCTGCTGCATCATAAAACCGGACACCTGCTGCCGCTGCTGCTCCTGCTCCCCCGTCATTGGTACAGGAACCGCCCAGACCTACTACGATCTTCTTACAACCGCTCGCTGCTGCATCCAACATCAGCTGCCCTGCCCCATAAGTAGTGGTTTCCTCCGGATTCTGTCTTCCCTCCACCAAAGGAAGTCCCGCACAGGCAGCTATTTCAATAACAGCCGTTCCATCCGGCAAAATTCCGTAAAAAGATTCCATGTCTTCCATATACGGTCCCTTGACCATAACCTGTTTCTTCTCGCCTCCCATAGCTGCAAGAAAGCAGTCCACACTGCCCTCTCCGCCGTCTGCCACCGGAACCTTTACCGTCTTACATTCGGGGAAATACTCTTTTACCTTCTTCTCCATAATCCTGCAGATCTGCCCGGAAGAAAGCGTTCCCTTAAAAGAATCCGGGATCAAAATCACCTTTTTCAACTCATTCACCTCCTGGCCTTTTTTCACCTATTGTTATGCAAAACCTTTACAGTTTACATACATTCTGCGGTTTCTTTTTCAGATAAGCAAATACATTCTGGAAAACAATTTCTGCTCTTCTTTTCATAGATTCTTCTGAGATAAATGCCTGATGAGGAGTCAGAATCGTATTCTTTGCATGAAGAAGCGGATAATCTTCCGGAATCGGCGGTTCACAATCAAATACATCAATACATGCAAAACCAAGTCTGTCCTCATTTAAAGCCTCTGCCAATGCTTTATTATCCACGATGGGTCCTCTTGCACAGTTAATAAAAACGGTATCCGGTCTCATTTTTGCGATTCTCTCTCTGCTTAAAAATCCTCTTGTCTCCGCATTCAAAGGCAAATTCAAAGATACAATATCACTTTTCTCCAGTACTTCATCCAGAGAACAATATGTGATTCCCCTGTCGATTGCCTCCTGAGACTGACTTCTGTTATAAGCAATCACCTTTGCTCCAAAAGCCTGAAACAATTTAGCTGCCATGGTTCCAATCTGTCCGAGTCCGATAATTCCTACGGTTCGTCCACAAATTTCTCTTCCTCCGATACCGGCACTGGTGCCGCCATTTCTGACTACATGGTCTGCCTTCACTACATTTCTCAACGCATCTACTGCAAAACCAATAATAAGCTCTGCCACGGTCTGATTGGAATATCCTGCTGCATTGCACACCATAATATTTTTTGCTTTGCATACTGCCGTTCCCACATGATCAATACCTGTAAATGCTACAGAAATCATCTTCAGATTTTGCGCAGCCTCAATAACCTCCCCTGAACAAGGATGATTTGCAATCATAATAATATCGCAGTCCCTGGAACGTCCCTTTAATTCCTCCTCATCCTTCCACAAACTATCGTAATAACAGAATTCATGCCCCATAGACTCCAGTCTTTTTCCATAATCTTCTATCATCTCTGCCGGTACTCCGATGGGCTCTAATAATGCAATCTTCACTTCGTATTTCCTCCCTGCACTCTTTTCTTTTATTATAGATAGCAATGCTGCCAGAATCAATACTTTTGCCTTGGTTAATACTTGACTTTTTATATCTGTTAGTATAAGATTATAAAGTCAAAACACATTGTTCCCTTAGTTAAATGGATATAACAAGTGCCTCCTAAGCACTAGTTGTGGGTTCGATTCCCGCAGGGAACGTTAAAAAAGCGGTAATGATTAGCAGAAAATGCTATGTCATGAGCCGCTTTTTTCTTTTCGATGAGATAAGAGATTGAAAAAGACATTATATGATATGGAGGAATGATAGATGGTAAAGCCAATAATGAAAGATGTGTTCTTTTTGGGGCAAAAGTCAGAACCTGCTACAAAGGTAGATCTGCAAGTGGGAAAGGATCTACAGGATACCTTACAGGCAAATCGTGCCGGTTGTGTAGGTATGGCTGCAAATATGATCGGTGTGAAAAAGAGAGTGATCATTGTAAATATGGGATTCGTAGATGTTGT
>JBJENG010000003.1:0-23986 GCA_051880075.1 Blautia sp.
CAATTCATCCCAACCACCTAAGAGGATGGGGGAATTCTTGCTAGATATTGTTAAAGTCTGCATTTACTTCATTTTTCATCGTATCACCTTTTACTTTTTTATTTCTATCAGTCAGAAAACATCCGTGAAGACAATACCGTAATTTCCGGAAATGTGTCTGCAACGCTTCGCAATTCCCGGATAAATTCTGCCAGAAGAGAAGACGGACTGGAAACGATAGCAAGAAATATCTGAATATCTGTATAATGCACCGAACCCCTCCAAACTCACACATAATATAAAAATTATTTATATTATATAGAGGAAATATCAATTTTACAATATATTATAAAAGGATTATAATTCCATGCAAAAAATCATGATTTCCATTGCTTTGAATGTATCGGGAAGACACCATCTCTGTAAAAATACCCGCATCCGGCACTGTGGCAGTGAAATGACGTTTGACTTTCCTGCCAGCATATGCTAGTCTAAAAAAGAACTTAAAATACAAAATTCTTATCAATTTTCGGAGATTATTATGAACTACCAATCAGAAAACATCCGGCAAAAGATCAGAAATCTTCAGCCACTGATTCACTGCATTACCAATCCGATTTCCATTCATGACTGCGCCAATATCGTACTTGCAGCGGGCGGACGTCCTATTATGGCAGAACACCCGGCTGAAATAGAAGAGATCACGCAGACAGCAGATGCTCTGGCTCTGAACCTTGGAAATATCACAGATGCCAGAATGGAATCTATGCCAAAGGCTCTGCATACAGCTGCCAGAATTTCTGTTCCAGTCATGTTGGATCTGGTAGGAACCGCCTGCAGCCGACTTCGATATGAATTTGCCCAAAAACTTATGCAGATTCACATGCCTTCCGTTTTAAAAGGAAACATGTCAGAACTTCTGGTTATGGCAGGACAGAGAGCCCATACAACCGGTGTTGAAGCCGGTGCCAAAGATTGTATCACAGAAAAAAACAGGGAGTATCTGATTTCTCTGTTTCAGAGAAAAGCTGCACAGTGGAATACGGTTTTTTTAATTACAGGAAAAGAAGATATGATCGTATCTGCTGATCGATGTGCATTTGTCCGAAACGGCTGCGAAGCCATGGGTCAGATTACAGGAACCGGCTGTATGTTGGGCATGATCTGTGCAACCTATCTTGCAGGCACCGACCCTTTTTCTGCTGCTGTTTGGGCTGCTGTAGAATTCGGACTTGCAGGGGAAAAGGCCGCCAAAAAAAGCAACGGACCCGGTAGTTTCCAGACCGAACTTCTGGATAGTTTTTTCCTGCTTACAGAAAAAGAAATACAGGAAGGAAAAAAGCTGTTCTGAAAACAGAAATTTCGTTTTCAGAACAGCTCTTTTTTCTATTCAGGCTGTGAGAATTTCACACAAAACTCCGAAAAGTGACTCTTTCAGATTCATGGAAGCCAGGGTTGCCACTGCATTTCTTCCCTGTTCTTCAATCAGTCCATACAATTTTGATTTCAAATCATAAGAAATCTGTGCACGTTCCAAAATCGGATATACGACATCTGCAAGATTTTCTTCGTATTCTTCCACCGGATTCTGGAATGCTACTTCTATTTTTGCAGAAACTGGAATGTCTTTTAATACAACTTCCATTCCGTTCATTTCTTTTTTCCACATTGCCTGTACATTTACTTCCTGTCCGTCCACAAAAACTTTTATTGTATTTGCCTTTATATGGAAGAAACAGAACTTCCAGGAACGTTTCTCAGGAAGTACAGAAAGATTTCCTCTTGGACTTTCCACAACAAATCTATCCAGATCCTTCACCTGCTCTTTTTTCATAACAGTAGATACCCAGTTTTCATCCAGATCTTCTGCCGTATCCCCTTCATCTTCCCATAAAGTAAAGCTGCCTTCTTTGCCAGGGAATATTCTTACTTCCATATTTTCCGGATTATCTGTGCTGTTGTCAAAGATTTCCATATCTTTCAACGGAATAACCGCACCTTCTCTTGCAAGTACCGGCATCTCTTCTATACTTCTCCACAGATTCACCATACGGCCTCCTGTATATCTGCGGCCACTGAAGAAGTCATACCATACTCCTTCCGGAATCCATGTTTTCGCTTTGCCCATCAGTACTTCCGGATCCATTTTCTCTGTCACGGGAGAGACCATAAGTTCTGTACCAAAATAGAAATTGTTTGGTACCTGGTAAGCTTCTTCACGTTCCGGTTCCAGATAATACATCGGCTGCACAAGCGGTTCATTGTCCCGGCTGGCTCTGCGGTTCATGGTATACAGATAAGGAACCAGACCATGGCGCAGTTTCAGGAAATCTTTCATGACTGCTTCTACTGTTTTATTATACTTCCACGGTTCTTTTCCGTTAAATGGATTATCTGTACTATGAAGACGATTGATTGGAGAAAATACACCCAGCTGTACCCATCTTGCATTCAGTTCATCATCCCGGTATCCGAACATGTGACCTCCGATATCATGACTCCACCATCCGTAACCGATATTGCTGGCATTTGCAGTAAAATACGGCTGGAACTGCAGACTTTCCCAGGTAATAACCGTATCTCCGGAAAATCCTACAGGATAACGATGACTTCCCGGACCTGCATAACGGGAAAATGTCAGTGGTCTTGTTCCCTTCCATTTATTATCCAGATAATGATAATGGTTCAGCATCCAGAGCGGATCCAGTCCCGGCACTTTCGTAACCGTTCCCTGCTGCCAGTCAATCCACCAGAAATCTACTCCCTCCTCTTCCAGAGGATGATGCAGATCTTCAAAATATACTTCCATAAATTTCGGATCCGTCACATCAAAAAGCACCGGCTCTTTACTTTCCGGATCGATTCCCATTTTTTCCGCAACTCTCGGATAAGGCTCCTCATATGCACGAATGCCGTCTGCCGGATGTACATTCAGCGTAATTTTCATATTATGTTCGTGAAGCCATGCCATAAATGCTTTTGGATCCGGGAAGAATTCACGATTCCAGGTATAACCGGTCCAGCCGCTTCCGTAGACAGGATCCACATCATCTACCAGATGCCAGTCCATATCTACGACTGCTATAGAGAAAGGAATCTGTTCCTTTTCAAAACGTTCTACCAGTTCCTTGTATTCTTCTTCTGTATATCTGTGATAACGACTCCACCAGTTTCCTAATGTATAACGAGGCAGCAACGGTGTTTTTCCACAAAGATGATAAAAATCTTTCAGACACTCCACATAATTATGTCCATAACCAAAGAAATAAATATCCTGATTATTTCCTGTACGTGGTTCTACTGTTCCATCTTCTTTTAGTGCCATTGTTTTGGAATCATCAATAAAGGAAAATCCATTCTTTGACAGGATTCCATGCTCCAGAGGAATCGCTCCGTCCGCCTCATCCAGTGTACGGGCTGTTCCAAGAAGGTCTCTTGGCTCCTCTCCATAATGCCATACTCTTTCGTTGGACTTACCGCCTGCCACACGGATCATAAGACCACCTGGGGTAAATTTCTGTCTGTCATAATGGATTTCCAGATCTTTTGTATAAATGTGAAGTTCTTCTCCTGTCTCACTGACTTTAAACTCCGGTACAGAAAAATTACGATCTACTACCATCTGTGTAGGGCGATCCTCAAACACTCCACTTTCACTGTATTCCAGGCGTACCAGTGCTGTTGTCAACATGGAAATTCTGTAATGATCTCCCTGAATGATACTTTCTTTTCTGCATAAAGGATTTCCAGACAATACATATTTCTCTAATCCCATTTTTCCTGTCCTCCTGATTCTTTTATCAATTCCTTAATGCCTTCCGGCATTTCTATCACAATAACTTCATTATACAGAAGTATTTGCCCGGATACTACCTAAATTAAGACCAGAAACTACGTTTTTTTGACTTTTTGCCTGTCTGCAAAATAGAAAAGGACCCATGCCTGCGCATGAGTCCCACAATATACATTTAATCTACAATTCGTCTGACTGCAATATAAGGTCTGTAAAGAGCATTAGATGAATATTTAATTCCACCCTGTGGATACGGTGCACTGTTAGATGCATGTACAATACCGCCGTCTCCGGTAAGAATTGCCACATGTCCGGAATATACGATAATGTCTCCGGCCCGTGACTGAGAATATGTAATTCCTCTTCCGGAACCTGCCTGTGCATCACTGGTACGTGGCAGACTGTATCCAAAATGAGCAAATACCTGCTGAACAAATCCGGAACAGTCAATTCCGTTTGTCAGGCTGTTTCCTCCATATACATATGGATTTCCGATAAACTGACTTGCATATGCTACGACTGCTTCTCCGGTCGCACTATAACCGTCGCCTGCATTGGATTCCTCTTCATAATCATCACTGGAAGATTCTTCTGTATACGAATCATTATTTTCCTCTACCGTTGTATTTCCTGAATTATTGGAATTTCCACTATTACTGTTTGTTGTCTGCTGGCTCTGGGCAATGCTCTGCTGTCTTGCAGCTGCAGCTGCTGCTTTCCGCGCTTCCTCTGCCTTTCTCGCTGCCTCTGCAGCTCTGGCTTCCTCTTCCTGAATCCTCTTCAGTTCCGCATTCTGCTGTTCAATCAGGTTTCTGTATTCTTGCGCCTGTGCCTGCACTTCTGCAATCTGTGCCTCATAATCGGAAGCACTTTCTTTCTTTTTCTCAAGTTCTGCTTCCAGATTTGCCTGCTGCTCTTCCTGAGCCTGCTGCATCTGCTCCAGCTCACCTTTTTCCTCTTCCAACTGATTACCAAGAGTCGTAACCTGATCTACTACGGTTTTCATCTTCTTCAGTTCATCCCTGTCGAACTGATACATCTTTTCTGTATATTCTGCCTTGCTTAACAGATCCGTAATACTGCTACATTCCAAAAGCATCTGTGCCCATGCACCAGACCCGCCATTTTCATACAGGTACTGAATTCTTTTCTTCATGGATGCATACTGTTCATCACGGTCTGCTTCAGACTCTGCCAGTTTTTCCTTTGTTTCTTCAATAGCATCTTCTTTATCTGAAATCTCACCTTTCAGAATCTCAATTTCTGCCATTGTCTGTACCAGATGCTGGTCGATCTCATCAATTTCCGCCATCAGTGCATTCTTCTGTTCTTCCAGTTCTGCTTCTTTACTTTCCGCAGCAGATAATTTACTTTCTGTATTTGCTTTTTCAGCCTGCACTTCATCTTTTCTTGCTGCTGCAACCGGCATCACCTGTGTTACTGCAAGAGTCAGAATAAGACTGAGACAAAGAAATCTTTTCTTCATATTGCTATGTACCTCACCTTAAAAGCTTTGTTTTACATGTAATATTTCTGAAACAAGTCTATTTCTTGACTATGATATCACATATTTATTACAATGACAAGGCAAAAAAATCTAATTATTAAATTTCTATGAACCACTGTGTTCCTGTTCAGGAGCGCCCCTAAGGAAGATACGCCTCCGCCCGGCAGGCCTTTTCTTATCTCCAATGACCATATGCAGGGATTTTTTAGTACTTTCGGATTTCCTGTAAAATCATCAAAGCAGAAAATTTTTCTTGTTTGAGCACTGCATCCATGTCCGCCCCGAAACACTTCCTGAAAAAGCAAATCAAAGCCTTAACAGGTACCAGCAAAACGGGAGCAGGGATGTTTGATTTCTGCGGCCCTTAGCAAACGCGCTGCGCTCGAACGGTGCACGGACCGCAGTTCATCCCTGCTGCACCGTTTTAGGTACCTGTAACAACCTTTGCTCAATGCTTTTTTCAGGAAGTGTTTCGGGGCGGACATGAGATTGCAGTGTTAGTTTTGAAAAATTTTCCTGCCATAAAAGATGATTGTCAGGAAATCCTGAAAGCACTAAAATCCCGAATCGGTCATTGGAGATAAGAAAAGGCCTGCCGGGCGGAGGCGTATCCTCCTTAGGGACGCTCCTGCGTGGGAACTTTATCCAAAAAAGGGACTCATGTTTTCCATGAGTCCCTGTGTTTTACTCTACGATTCTTCTGACTGCTATGTATGGACGATAAAGTGCATTGGAAGAATATTTAATTCCCCCCTGTGGATACGGTGCACTGTTAGATGCATGTACAATACCGCCATCTCCGGTAAGGATTGCCACATGTCCGGAATATACAATGATATCTCCGGCACGTGATTCAGAATAGGAGATTCCTCTTCCTGCGCCTGCCTGCGCATCGCTTACACGTGGAAGGCTGTATCCAAAGTGTGCAAATACCTGCTGAACAAATCCGGAACAGTCAATTCCGTTTGTCAGACTATTTCCTCCATATACATATGGATTTCCGATAAACTGGCTTGCATATGCCACTACTGCTTCTCCAGTTGCACTGTAGCTGCTTCCACTGTTGGAAGTACTTTCTTCTTCTACCGGTTCAGGATCGGATTCTGTGGAAACGTTATTATTGGAACTGTCATTTGAACTGCTTTCTGTATTGCTGCTTCCTGTATTAGACTGTACTTCTTCTGCAGTTGTATTATTTGTACTTTCAACAGCCTGTGTCTGATTCTGTGCAGCTTCCTGACGAGCTTTTTCTGCTGCTTCCTGTGCTTTGCGGGCAGCTTCTGCAGCTCTTGCTTCTTCTTCCTGAATCTTCTTCAGCTCTGCATTCTGCTGTTCGATCAGGTTCCTGTATTCCTGTGCCTGAGCTTCCACACTGGCAATCTGTGATTCATAATCGGAAGCAGTTGCTTTTTTCTGTTCCAACTGTGTCTCCAGTGTTGCCTGCTGTTCTTCCTGCACCTGTTTCATATCTTCCAGCTCGGCTTTTTCCTGTGTAAGCTGATTTCCAAGATCTGTAACCTGTGTTACTACCCCTTTCATCTTCTTCAGCTCATCTCTGTCATACTGATACATTTTCTCAGTATATTCTGCCTTGCCTACCATGTCTAATATATTTCCTGATTCCAGAAGCATCTGTGCCCATGCCTTAGTACCTCCATTTTCATAAAGGTACTGAATCCTTTTCTTCATAGATTCATACTGTGTTTCTTTTTCGGCTTCTGCTTCTTCCAGTTTTTCTTTTGTTTCGGTAATCGCATCTTCTTTATCTGAAATTTCGCCTTTCAGAATATCAATCTGTGCAATTGTCTGTACCAGACTTTTATCAATAGAATCAATTTCATTAAGCAGTGCATTCTTCTTTGCTTCCAGATCATCGGCCTTGCTTTCCGCCTGAGCCAATTTGCTCTGGGTCTCTGCTTTTTCTGCCTGTACTTCGTCTTTTCTTGCTGCTGCAACCGGCATAACCTGTGCTGCTGTCATTGCAAAAATAAGGCTTAAGCATAGAAATCTTTTCTTCATTTATATACCTCGCTCTCCTTTATGGATCCTGATGTGTTTGTAACAATTTCGTAATTTTTTTCTCATCGAAACCTATAATAACACAATCTTTAAAGAAACGCAAGGTTTATTTTAACATTCTTTAATTTTTACGTCACACTCCGTAATATTTCAGTAATATTTTGCATGAAACATTACTATTACACGCTCTGATGTAATGATAAACTTATTTTTCTTCCGGAAGTACCTTCTTTGAAGTAGCCACTACCTGACTGTCATAACACCGGAAGATTTCTTCTACTTTCTTTCTGTCCATCTTCGGAGAAAGCATACTTACTACAGGAACTACCACAAAACCTACCAGCATGGCAATGGCTCCCGCATTGATCGGTGACTTGATATAGTGCAGGAACATATTGGATACGGTAATTCCGATTCCTGTGATGAAACATGCCCATACCGATGCTTTTGTAACTTTTTTCCAGTAAAGTCCATACAAAAATGGTGCAAGAAAGGCACCTGCAAGAGCACCCCAGGAAATTCCCATCAGCTGTGCAATAAATGTAGGCGGATCCAGTGCAAGAATAACCGAAATCACAATAAATACCACAATCAGTCCCTGCATGACACGAAGCTGTTTCTTTTCACTCATGTCCTTTACCAGATTTCCTTTGATGAAATCAAGGGTCAAGGTTGAGCTTGATGTCAGCACAAGAGAAGATAAAGTTGACATAGAAGCGGATAACACCAGCACGATTACGATTCCAATCAAAACATCCGGCAAAGTAGAAAGCATATAAGGAATGACTCCGTCATAAATCACACTGCCGTCTTCTTTATATAAGGAGGAATTATCAAACAATCTTCCAAAGCCTCCCAGGAAGTAACATCCACCAGAAATAACGATTGCAAAAACTGTTGAAATTACAGTACCTGTACTGATTGCCTTTTCACTCTTAATCGCATAAAATTTCTGTACCATCTGTGGCAGTCCCCAGGTTCCAAGA
The DNA here is from genome assembly GCA_051880075.1 of Blautia sp. Lineage (GTDB taxonomy): Bacteria > Bacillota > Clostridia > Lachnospirales > Lachnospiraceae > Blautia. The sequence goes on from JBJENG010000003.1 coordinate 8,285, forward strand.
GAGGTAAGGATAACAACACCCAGAAGATTTAACGGATCCGGTCCAAAGAAAGAAGTAAATGCCCCAGGCTGTCCCATGGTTACCGGTACATCACTGTTCAGTTCTGCCAGCTTTCCGACTGCTGTCATAAAACCACCCTGACCGGACAATACGGCTCCGATTACTGCAACAATACCAAAAAGCATGATAATTCCCTGAATGAAATCATTAATTGCAGTTGCCATATAACCGCCGAGAATAACGTAAGCCCCTGTCAGTGCTGCCATTACGATTACACAGACAGAATATGGAATATCAAAGGCCAGACCGAACAATCTGGAAAGTCCGTTATAGATGGATGCAGTATAAGGAACCAGAAAGATAAATACAATAGCGGAAGCCGCAATGCGCAACGCATTGCTCTCAAAACGTTTTCCAAAGAAGTCCGGCATAGTGGCCGCATGCAGATATTTGGTCATAACCCGGGTTCTCCGCCCCAGAATGACCCACGCCAGCAAACTTCCGATAAAGGCATTTCCAATTCCGATCCAGGTACTGGAAAGTCCGTATTTCCATCCGAACTGTCCTGCATATCCTACAAAAACAACCGCCGAGAAATAGGAAGTACCATAGGCAAAAGCAGTAAGCCATGGTCCTACATTTCTCCCTCCTAATACAAATCCGGCTACACTGGAAGCGTGTTTTCTGGAATAAATACCGATTCCGATCATAGAACCGAAAAATAATAACAACAACAAAATTTTAATTTCCATTTTTTTCTCTCCTGATAGTTTTATTTTTTATACTTTAAACCGTAACGCTTTAAATCGTAAAAGCAAAATTCTCAAAGAAAAAGAGGCACCGCAGCCCCGGGAAACGGTGCTTCTTTTTCTGCTTTCTTAAATCTTTATTTTTTAAATACTTTCAGCTCTTCTTCTGTATAAAGCTTCATTCCTGCATTTCGCAATGTCTGATAGGAAGCAGCCTGATCCGACGTTTTCAGAACCATGGCACCTCCATCTACACCGGTAACCAATGCATACATATATTCCAGATTCATCCCGCCTTCACTGAGTGTATCCAGAAGACAACTGAGTGCACCTACTTCCTGTTTCATTTCCACCACCAGAACAGGTGTCAGAACCGCCGTATAGCCCCCTTCCAGCAACACCCTCCTGGCTTTGTCTGAATCGGAAACAATCATTCTGGCAATTCCGTAATCGGTAGTATCAGAAAGGCTCAGCGAAATAATATTAATCGCATTTGCTTTCAGTGTATCAGCAATGCCTTTTAATTTGCCGGGACGATTTTCCAGAAATATGGATAGCTGTTCAATAAACATAATTTCACCTCACTTTTTCTCTCTTTTATTTATTCCGTAAATCAACGATTCTTTTTGCTTTTCCCTCAAACCTCTGAATGGAATTTGGGGATACAAGAGAAATCTTGACATCCAGACCAAGAACGACACGTATACGCCCTTTGATTTTTTTCGCAATGGCATCGATCTGTGCCAGGGAATCGGACATATACTGAGGAAGCAGTTCCACACGTACTTCCAGATAGTCGCTGTGATTCTTTCTGGTAACTATGATTTCATAATGTGGTCCGCATTCTTCTATATTAAGCAGCACTTCTTCAATCTGGCTCGGGAATACATTGACCCCTTTAATCTTAAGCATATCATCGGTACGTCCCAGAAGATTTTCCATACGCACTGTAGTTCTTCCGCATTTACATGGTTCATACATGAGTCTTGTAATGTCTTTTGTTCGGTAACGGATCAAGGGCAGCGCTTCTTTGGAAATACAGGTTATAACAAGTTCCCCTTTTTCTCCAGGAGGCAATACTTCTCCTGTCTTCGGGTCTATGATTTCCGGAATAAAATGGTCTTCATTAATGTGCATTCCATTCAATTCCAGACATTCACCCGATACTCCAGGTCCCATTAATTCACTCATGCCGTAATTCTGGGTCACATTCATATGTTCTCCCCATGCTTTATACATTTCCTGACGCATGGCCTCTGTCATAAGCTCGCTTCCTACAAGTGCCGTCTTCATGGACAGATCTCTTTCCGGATGAATCCCGATCTGTTCTGCCACTTCTGCAATACGCAATGCATAAGAAGGTGTCGCAATCAATGTAGTCGTTCCGAAATCTTTCATGAACATCAGCTGCTTTTCTGTATTTCCCGTGGAGGAAGGAACGATAGCCGCTCCCAGCTTTTCCAGTCCATAATGAAGCCCAAGAGCTCCGGTAAACATTCCATAACCAAAACAGATCTGTGCAATATCCTGTGGTGTAGCTCCTCCCATACATGCAATTCTGCACACACAGTCTGACCATACATCCAGATCTTTCTTGGTATATCCAACTACCGTAGGTTTTCCTGTAGTTCCGCTGGATGCATGAATACGAATGAGATTCTCTTTCGGAACAGCAAACAGTCCAAACGGATAATTGTCTCTCATATCCTGCTTGGTGATAAACGGAAGATTATGTAAATCTTCAAGTCCTCTGATATCCTCCGGCTTAATTCCTGCCTCATCCATTTTCTTCCGATAAGGCTCAACTGTATGATAAACCCTCTCCACCGTTTCCTTCAGACGGGCAGTCTGCAATGCCTTCATCTCTTCTCTTGATAACGTCTCTTCTTTTGCCCAAATCATAATGCTTTACTCTTCCCTTCGTTGTGAATTCCTTTTGTCGTCAAAAACATCTGTTTTTCTCTCCAAAAGGCTACCGTTCTATTTATAATACCATATTTAACACGTCAAAGCAACAAAGTAATTATTATTCTTTACATCTATTAATCATTTTCCCTTCTTTTTCTGTGCAATTTATGATACTTCAAAATTTAAAGGCGAAGGAACCGCTTGTAATCATTCTAAATCAATTCACTGATTTTCTCGGGAACGCACTTTCTCTGTTGATCGGAGTCATTGCTTTAGATACCATTGGAAAGCTTTATGACACGTTCTAAATAATAAAAGGATGTGAATCACTTCACATCCTTTTGTTATTTATCTTGTTACTTCTCCCGTTCATGAAATCACAAATGGAACCACATAGGCCACAAGCGCAATTATCACTGCACATGTAACCACAATACTCCATATTCTAAATTCTTTATCCATTTTCCGTTTTTCTTCCGCAGTAGGGATTTCTTCTTCCATAATAACACTTGAAATATCTGCAGTTACATCGTCTTTATATTTTATTCTGCATACTCCGTAAATAATCAATCCCAAAACACACCAGATTACACCTGTGATTAACGCTTCTCTGTCAAGCTGCGTCATCATAAGCACATAAATAGCGATGCTTACCGGTGCTCCAATCATAATCCCCGGTGCTTTAAAAGGCCGTTTCAGTTCCGGATGTTTCTTTCTCAGGAAGAAAGAAGCTGCAATACCGATTACATAATAGAACAAATCTGCAAACAGACTCAGTGAAGCTATGTAAATCATGGAATTGGACGCAATCAGGAATGCAGACAACAATCCCAGTACAATAATGGACACATAAGGTGTCTGATATTTTGGATGGACTTTTGCAAATACTTTTGGCATGGACCCGTCACGGGACATGGTAAACAAATATCTGGGAGGTACTGCAATGCTTGCATTCAGAGTGGAGAAATCACCGCCAAAAGCAATACCTGCTGCCAGAAGTATCAATGGAAATCCAAGAATCCCTGCCGTTTTCATTGCTTCTGCAAAAGGTGCGGATGCAGTAGCCAAAGCCCCTATTTCCAATGTAGGCACAATTCCTACAAGAAACCACTGAAATGCTGCATTTACTGCAAATACAATAAATGGAGCCAACATTAATGCTCGCGGGATATTAATCTGAGGATATTTGATTTCCTCGCCCATTGCACAACAAGTTTCGAATCCTGCAAAACACCACCAGATCATACTGACAGATGCAATAAATCCCAAAGGTGTAGATTTTGCTATAAAATCAGGCATTTGCACAAAGTTCGGCATATTCACATTGGGCAGCATAGTCAGGAACCAGATAATTGCAACGCCCCAGAAGAAAAACATAAACCCATTCTGAAGTTTGCCTGTCATTTCCACACCACGTACGTTTGTCACTATGAAAATAAGAACTACAACGGTAGCAACAACCCTGTCACTGACAGGAAAATCTATACCCAGTGCTGAGAAAAAAGTTTTAAAATAAAAACTAAATGCCAACGCCTCTCCACTGGTAACTGCTACCAGCGATATAATAAAATTCCATCCTGCCAGCATTCCCAGAGGTTTTCCGATTCCAAGAGACGCATATTGGTAAGTACCTCCTGCATAAGGAAGCGCAGCCCCCATTTCTGCATACAAAAGTGCAGGATGAATACTAATGAGCATAGCTACCAGTGTGGCCAGAATAACAGCAGGTCCCAAATCCCCGACAACATTTGCTCCTGTAGTAAAAAGTCCCACTCCGACTACTGTACCAACTGTAATGGTAACTGCCTCACGCATTCCAAAAGTTCTTTTTAAGGTACCTGTTTCATTACTCATTACCTCTCCTCCTTTTTCTATCCATGAACAACTCTTACCTTTTTCTTATACTTCCTTATAACGGATATCTGCAGCCTGTTTATGTCCCATCAGCCCTTCTCCATCAGCCAGTCTTGATACAAGCGGTGCAAGTTTCTGCATTGCTTCCGGCGACATACTTTGATGTGTACAAGTCTTCAAGAAAGTTCCGACCCACACACCACCTGTATAACGTGCCGCTTTCAATGTAGGCAGTGTATGATTGGTTCCGGACGCATAATCACCGAACACTTCTGCTGTATTTTCCCCAATAAACAGGGAACCATAATTGATGAGTCCGTCCATAAGTGTTTCCGGATTCTGTACATTCAGTTCCAGGTGTTCCGGTGCATAGTCATTTACCAGATTGACTGCCTCATCCAGACTGTCTACAACTACTACCTCTCCATAGGTTTCCCATGATTTTCTGGCAATCTCAGCAGTCTCCAGAACCTGCAGCTGTGCTTCCACCGCATCCATCACTGCTTTTCCGAATGCTTCGTCTGTAGTTACAACCATTCCTTTTGCATTTGCATCATGCTCAGACTGTGCCAGAAGATCCGCTGCCACAATTTCCGGTGTACCGCTTCCATCCGCAATAACCAACACTTCGCTCGGTCCTGCTACAAAATCAATTCCCACCTGGCCGTAGCACTGTCTTTTTGCTTCTGTTACAAAACGGTTACCCGGTCCTACAATCATATCTACCGGAGCAATTTCTTCTGTTCCATAGGAAAATGCTGCAATTGCCTGGGCACCTCCCACTGCATAAATCTCATCTACGCCTGCAATATCCATAGCTGCCAGTGTTTTTGGGTTGATTTTACCGGTTCCTTTCATAACCGGTGAACATGCTGCCACACGTTTCACTCCTGCGGTCTTAGCAGGGATGATCAGCATCAGAGCTGTGGAGTACAGCGGATAATTTCCTCCCGGTACATAACAGCAACAGGAATTTACAGGAATGATTCTGTGTCCCAGAAAGATTCCCGGCATAGGGCTGAAATTTTCCAGTGGTTTTACTGTTTCTCTCTGTGCCTGGGCAAATGCACGGATATTCGATGCTGCTGCCTTCAAATCTGCAATTTCCTGTTCAGAAAGCTGTTCATACGCTTCTTTCACCTCATCCGGAGAGACACGGATAAAATCTCTTTCACACTGATCAAATTTTCTGCTGTATTCTTTCAGGGAATTATCTCCGTTTGCACGTACATTATCTATGATTTCCTGTACCATACGTGACAGTTCTCTTCTGTCCTCTTCTGTTCTTTCCTGTGATTTTTTTAATATTTTCATGGCTTTTTCTCCCTCGCTTTTCTTTATTACCATAGTATCATGATACAATCAAGTGTTTACTTCAGGTCAACCTGTAATATTTTAAAAATTTCCCAAAAACATTGAGTATACTCCATGTTTATGATAGGATGATGGCAGAAACAATACACGGTAACGAAAGGACTGCTTATGCGAATCGGAAAAGTATCAAAAAAATACGGTATTTCCATTGATAATCTTCATTATTATATTAATTATGGCCTTCTTGTTCCTCCGAAGCCGAGAGGCCAGTATCTCTTTGATGATGCGACATTAAAAGATCTGGAATGGATTCTGAACCTCAAGAAACTGGATTTTTCTCTTCGGGAGATCCATATTATTCTTTCCCTGAAACGTGTCTCAAATTTTGCCCATGCCCAGGATCTGGAGGAGTTAAAAGAAATCTTTAAGGGAAAGCGTGATTTCTGTAAAAAGGAAATCCAGCGAAAAGAAAAAATCACACAACAATTGGAAGACTATATCTGTCGAATCGATCAGGTACCCAACCTGCCCAGAAGTTTCACCGGCGTTCCCATCAAATCCCTTTCCCTCCTTTGCTGTCCCTGCTGTGGTGGTTCCCTTTCCATGGCAGATGTGGAAATGGATCAGCGTTTTCTCTACAAAGGAAAACTCTTCTGCAGCTGCGGTTATACTGCTGAAATTTCTTCCGGAATTCTCATGACACCCAACAAAAATGAAAATATTCAGGATACTCCTGATATTACCCGGGAACTTTACAAAGATCTTCCACCGGATCTGATCAGTATGTTTCAACGTTCCTATAACTGGATGCTGGAGAAAATGGAAACCGTAAATCTGCATGAGAAAGTCATTGCAGAAACTTACATTAATGCCTGGTTTTTCATGCATAACCATCTGGATGCTCTGCCCACAGACAGTCTCTATATTGTCATAGATAAATATCCGGAAACTCTGCTTATGTATAAGCATTTAATAGAAAAACAAAAACCGGAACTGGACATTCTGTATCTTGCAGATGCCAGTACCCGGTTTCCTTTGAAAGACCATTGTATCGATCTTCATCTCGATTTTTTTGCCACTAATGAGCATAATTTTTATCATTCTACTTTCCTGTATGACAGACTCAATCCTTACCTGAAAAAACAAGGGGATTTAATCGGTACTTATTTCTACTTTGACCATGCACCGAAATCCATGCATGCTCTCTTATCGGAATATCCGGAATGTTCCCCTAAAAATTTCCATCTGGATTATTTCCGGGATTCCTTAAAAGAATTTCACTTTCTTCTGAAAGACAGCGAACTGTTGGATGCTGTAACCGATTCCGGCAATAATCTGGGATTCGGCTTCCATCAAACCGGTGAGAAAATGTATCTGATGCCCTATCACGCACAAAAACACCCTTCGGTTTCTTAAGAAAACCGAAGGGTGTTCCATTATTACTTATTTATTTAGTGAAAGAACTCACCTGCCGCCTGAATCAGATACCAGGTATCTTTTATTCCGGCTGTCTCATAAGGTGAATGCATGGCAAGCTGCGCAAGACCAATGTCTACAGCATTTAATGCCACTTTTGTATTGGAAATATTTCCAAGAGTAGAACCGCCCAGAATATCCGAACGATTGGTAAACACTTGGAAAGGAACTCCTGCTTTTTTACACAGATCTTTAAACATCGCTGCAGATACTGCATCTGTACAATATTTCTGATTTGCACTGTATTTGATTACAATTCCTTCATTCATATAGGGGCGATTAACAGGATCTGCCACATCACTGTGGTTCGGATGTACTGCATGTGCATTATCTGCTGAAAGCATAAAGCTCTTTGCCAGATTTCTCACATAATCTTCGTAGGACATACCCAGACACTCATTGATCCGCACCAGTGTATCATACAGGAAAGTAGATGCCGCACCCTGTTTCGTGCCGCTTCCTACCTCTTCATTATCCAGTACGCAATGCACCGCCAGATGCGCTTTCTTCTCTCCCTTTAAGAATCCCTGTAAGGATGAAAAGGCACACTGCAGATCATCCAGCCTTGCTGAAGACACAAATTCATCTCCGGCTCCCCAGATACTTCCTTTTACACGATTATACAGGAAAAGGTCATGTCCAAGAATGGCTTCTTCTTCCACTCCTGCTGCCTCAGCAATTGTCTTCATAAAGGTATCTTTCGAAGAAATATCTCCATAAAGAGGCAGCATATCTTTCTGGGCATTGTATTTGTATCCGTCATTAACCTCTCTGTTCATATGAATCGCCAGATTCGGAATCATAAGCAGATCCCGATCCACGTTCACCAGTTTTGTAACAAAAGCATCTCCATCTTTTACGATTACTCTTCCGGCAACAGAAAGAGGACGGTCAAACCAGGGCGCACAGAGCATTCCTCCATAGCGCTCCACATTCAGTTTCACATATTTCTTATTGACTTCCATCTCCGGATTCTCTTTTATTTTGAACGTAGGAGAATCACTATGACTGGCCATAATGCGATATCCGCCAAATTCATTTTCAGGAATTGTAAAAGCGATAATTGAAGAATCATTTCTTGTTACATAATAGCTTCCGCCTTTTTCAATGTTCCACTTTTCTTCTTCTTTTACTTCCTGAAATCCCTCTGATTTCAGGATTTCCTTCATATTTTCCACTGCATGAAAACAACTGGGGCTTTTTTCTATAAAGTCCAGAAGTTTTTTTGCTGTTTCTCTGTACATAACTTTTTCCTTCTCTCTAAACTATTACTTTGCTTTCGCACGTTTTGCGATCTGAGGCATAATGAATCCGAGACCGATCAGCACAAAAGGAGTTACGATGTTCAGTACAAGCTGGAATGTATCTTCTGAGTAGATACCCATAATACATGCAAATGCTGTAAAGATGAAACACCATACACCAAATGCAATACCTACTGTCTTGTTTTTCACAAACCGATACTGTGCAGGGAATTTTTCTCCTGCTTTTTTCAGTGCAATATATGCAACAAATACCCATAAATAACGAAGCGGCATACATACGGAATTTACCTTTACCAGCCAGCGAACCAGTGTGTCCACACTGTCAATACCGAAAGCAGGTACAACGATCAGGATAGATACGATCACCATAACCAGTTTATGTCCATTTGTATAAGTTCCGTATTTGTTCTGTTTGAACATGGACGCCGGAATATAATTGTCATCTGCACTGTCCAGAAGCATACGAAGTGGTGCATCAATGGAAATGATAAGAACCGTAAACTGTCCGATCAGGTTACAGATTGCATATACCACTACAAAGAAGTCTCCAAGTCCATAGTATTCTCCCAGTGTCTGGAAAGCATAGTACGCACCGTTTGTCATAAGGTCTTCCGGAATATTGTTAGAATCAAACATCATACCAAGAGCAATGGTACCCAGCATTGCACATACTGCAACCATAATTGCCAGAGCGATCATACCTCTTGAGAAATCTTTTGCCGGATTCTTTGTCTTGTTAACATAAGGTGAAATTTTTTCACATCCCCCTACTGCAAATACCAGAATAGACAGATTCAGGAAGAATTTTCCGTCAAAGGACGGCATAAAAGTTTTCAGAGACCAGTCAATATCCAGTACATTTGCATTTGTAATTGCCGGTGCTGCAACCATCATAACGATGAACAGCAGAGACATAATAAACATAGTGGAACCTGCCAAAGTAGCCAGTTTCTTAAGTACATTCAGTCCTCTTGAAGCTACCCATACCGCAAACAGGAATAATACCAGACATGCAATCTGCAGTACTTTTGTGTTCACGGAACTGATCCGGTTATCACGGAAAATTGCCCAGCTTGCCGCAATAAAGGAAGCATTTGGTTTCTGTGAAATATAAGGCATGTGTACAACCCAGTAAGTCCAGCCTGCCAGATAGGCAACTCTCGGATTGATGGTTTCATGAATCCAGGAACTTACACCGCCGCCTGCATCTTTGAAGGCGCTTCCCAGTTCACCAACCATAAGGGCATAAGGTACAAAATAAATCGCAAAGATAATCAGCCAGGAGATGATTGCTTTCAGTCCGCCATACTCTGAGAATCCGTTAATTACATTACCGAATCCCCATACAGTAGAAAAAGCCATGAAAGCAAGACTGTACCAAAGTATCTTCTTGTCACTTTCGTGCTGTTTCATAATACGATATCCTCTTTTCTTTATACTATTTTCGGAAACTTTGTCCGAACAATCCAACAGCATTTTATCCCCAAGAGCGTCAAATTATCGTCAATACTTGTTCAATATGCCCATGGCAATCTTTTCCGGCTTAATGGGCATCTCTTCCACACGAACACCGGTGGCATTATAAACAGCTGCAGCAATTGCCGGACAAGGAGTATCAATTACAATCTCACCGATTGATTTTGCCCCAAATGGATGACTCTTTTCATAACTAGGCTGAAATTCCACCCGGATTTTTCCCACATCCAGGCGTGTAGGAATCTTATACTGCATAAATGAATTATTCTGCATCTGACCTTTTGCCGTATACTGAATGTCTTCATAAAGAGCCATACCGATCCCCTGAGCAATTCCGCCTTCTGTCTGTACTCTTGCAAGATTCGGGTTCACTGGTGTACCGCAGTCTACCACTGCTACATAATCGATCACTTCTACGCTTCCTGTTTCCCTGTCTACTTCTACTTCTGCCATTCCTACCATGAAAGGCGGAGGCGAAATTTCTGCCGAACAGCTTTCTGTTACCTGAAGTGCATCATTATTTCCACAGGTACCTTTGATTCCGATTTCCGGAAGCGTCACAGAACCTTTTCCGTCTTTTCTGCATACGACTTTTCCGTCAAACGTCACATCATCCCGTTCTGCTTCCAGTATTTGCGCTCCCATCTGCACAATTTTCTCACGAAGCTTTTCTCCCGCTTTAGCTACCGCCTTTCCGGTGATATAAGTAGTGGAAGACGCATACGATCCCGAATCATAAGGGGAGATATCGGTATCAACACCAAAAACCACAATATTGTCGTAATCAGTTCCCAGAATATCTGCTGCCATCTGAGATAAAACCGTATCACATCCGGTTCCCATGTCCGTAGCGCCAAGACTGAGGGTATAGGAACCATCTTCATTCAGTTTCAAAGTGGCGCCTCCTACATCCACGTGAGCAATGGAAGATCCTTGCATGGCCATGGCTACTCCCACACCTCTTACTTTTCCGTTTTTCATTTCACGACGCGGATACTTTTCATCCCATCCGATCATTTCTTTTGCTTTTTCCATGCATTTATCCAAGGTACAGCTGGTAACAGTAGGAGAACCGTCGTAGGCAATATACTTATCTCCTTCATGAATCATATTCTTTTCACGGAGCACAACAGGATCCATATGAAGCATCTCTGCCAGTTCATTTACCGCTGATTCCATAGCAAAGATTCCCTGTGTAGCACCGTAACCACGATAAGCACCTGCGGCCATTTTGTTTGTATACACTACATCGTAAGCAAAACGATAAGCTTCTGTATTTCTGTAAAGGGCAATGGATTTATGTCCGGAAAGTGCGACCGTTGTAGGACCGTGTTCACCAAAAGCACCTGTATTAGATAACGTAAACATGTCTACTGCAAGAATCGTTCCTGCTTCATCAGCACCTACACGCACTTTCACTTCCATTTCGTGACGGGGAGAAGAACAGATCTGGGATTCATAGCGGCTGTACACCAATTTGGCCGGCCTTCCTGTTTTGATGGTAACAATAGCCGGATAAATCTCTGTCACAAGTGTCTGCTTTGCCCCAAATCCCCCTCCGATACGTGGTTTGATCACACGAACTTTTGATGCACCAATTCCCAGTGCACGTCCCAGTATTCTTCTGGCATGAAAAGGAACCTGTGTAGAAGATACAATATTCAGTCTTCCATAATGATCCAGGTAAGTATAGCTGCGGAAAGTTTCCATCATAGCCTGCTGATTAGCTTTTGTATGATAGGTTTTTTCTACAATATATTTACACTTTGCAAATGCAGCTTCCAGATCTCCCATTCCTTCTTCTGCAGATGCACAGAGGTTCCTTTTATTATCTGCTCCAACCGGAAAACGGGATTCCCAGTTATCTTCCGGATGGATCAGAACAGAATTATCCTTTGCTTCATGAAAATCCAGAACAGCTTCCAGCACCTGATATTTTACTTTGATAATCTTTAACGCTTTATCTACGGCCGCTTCTGTCTCTCCTGCAACAATAGCAACTGCATCCCCTACAAAACGAACTCTTTGATCCAGAATCAGTCTGTCATAAGGGCTAAACTCCGGATAGGTCTGCCCTGCCATAGTGAAACGATCCTGTGGAACATCTTTATAAGTAAGAATACAGACCATCCCGGGAACCTTCATAGCTGCATCTGTCTTTATTTCTTCAATAAGGGCATGTGCATGAGGACTTCTTAAAATTTTTACCACAAGACAATCCCTGGGTGCAAGGTCATCTGTATAAACCGGCTGTCCGGTAACCAGAGACATGGCATCTTTTTTCCTCACCGGTGTATTTACATATTTCATGTCTCTTCTCCCTCCTTCTTCTGTGCTTTTTTGTACTCCAGATATTTCATAATACTTCTTGTCTGACTCATAAAACCGGAGCAGCGACAAAGATTACCTGACAAATACTCTACGATCTCCTGTTCTGTAGGATTTTCCAGTTCCTCCGTCATTGCAAACACATTCATAATAAAACCGGGATTGCAAAATCCACACTGCTCTCCACCTTCATCGGCCAGGAACCCTCCGAATTCCTTTGCTTCTTCCTGCATGCCTTCCAGTGTGACAATCTGCTGACCATCGGCTCTTGCTGCAAGTACACTACAGGAAAGGACCGGTTTTTTATTCATAAGTACTGTACAAAGTCCACAATTTGCCGTTTCACATCCTCTTTTCACACTGTAACACCCTTTTTGCCGTAGCAGATCAAGAAGCAGCAAGTCCGGAGCAATCTCTTCCTGTACTGTTTTTCCGTTTAAAGAAAATTTAATTTTCATCTGTATTTCCTCCCATTGCCAGAATGGCTCTTTTTACCAATACATAAATCAAATGACTCCTATACTCTGCGGAAGCCCGCATATTTCCTCCCACAGGTACTTCCTCTGCCACTTTCCGGGCAAATTTTTCCGGTTGTTCCAGTAAAACTCTGCGTTCCTCTTCCTTTTCAAAGTTTTTATCAATGACCATAGCCCGTCCCGGTCTGGCACCAATAACCACACGCATCTGTTTTTCTTCCATTCCGATTGCACAGGTAATTACAGGAAAATCTGTTTTTGTATTTCTCTGGCTGATGTAAACTGTCTGAAGCGGTTTCTTTTTCACAATAATTCTTACAAGAATATCTCTGTCCCTTTTTCTTTTTGCAAATTCTTCCATAGACAGGATTCCGCCTTTATACAATTCCACATAGGAATCCATAGCCAGAAACATGGTCAGTACATCCGAGAAACCATATCGGCCATAAATACTGCCGCCAACAGTGGCACAATTCCGAAACTGTACTCCTACTATATGGCGAAGACTTTCTCTCATGGCACCATTTGTATATTGATCCAGTCCCGCATGAATTTCAAGACTATGGAGAGAGGTCATACACCCTATTACAAATTCTTCTTCTGTTTCCTCTACTCCATCCAGTCCAAGACCAGATAAATCTATGGCAGTTCCCACATTACGATTTCCCATTTTCAGCCAGATCATTCCTCCAAGCACACAGGAGGATTTCTTCTGATTGAGCTTATAAGCTTCTTCCAGGCTTTCCGCTTTCACATATTCCTTAATTTTTAACATATCCATTCCTCTCTTTGTTTGCAGGAAAAAAGAGCCTGAATCTCAGACTCTCACGTCATTCCCCTGATGTTTATTATTATAATCTCAGTATAACATAGCCCAAACCCACAAGCAAGAAAATTCCCTTATTGACTTTTAACGCAAATCCTATACAATAAACTAAAAGGAGGAAGAAAAACCATGATAAATAAAAAGAAGACTTTCTTACTCATTATGACTCTACTTTGTTGTCTTTTTATGAGTGCCTGCGGAAAAAGTGCAGAAGAAAAAGCAAAGGAAGAAGAAGCCTCTCTGGATTCTGTTTCTGCTTCTATAGAGGGTATGGTTACTTCCATAACCGGACAGGAAATCACCATACGCACTTCTGATGACGAATCCATTACATTTAATATGAAAAAGGCAGAACTGGACTGTAACAGCGGTATTATCCCAGGTAATAACGTCACCCTGATCTATGTGGGTAGCCGCAAGGGAACAGACACCAGCAATGTACGGTTAAGAAAAATAATTACATCTGATGACAATTCCACTCTTTTGTCTGCAAAGATTTTCGGAGATTCCGCTGCCTTACAGGATGAATCTGAAGATTTGACCGTTCTTCCGGGGTATGACAAACCAAAATCAAATGTTGCTGTTGAAGAAAAAACAGAAACCGTTTATGCCCTGTATAATGTAAATGTGCGTGCAGATGCTTCTGAAGATGCGGAAATACTGGGAACACTTTCAGAAGATGAAGAAGTGACTCGAACGGGTATGTGCGATAATGGATGGAGTCGTGTCGCTTATGAAGGAAAAACCGGCTACATATGGGGAGAATATCTTTCTGATTAAAAAACAGCCTGTTATATCATTACAGATATAACAGGCTGTTTTTAATCAGTTTTTCAAATCAGAGAATCTCAATTCCTGCATCCTTGCAGTCTGCCAGAGTTTCTTCATCCCAGATACTTGCCTGCACCTCACCTACATGTGCTTTCTGAAGAAGCAGCATACAAATTCTTGACTGTCCGATACCGCCTCCAATAGTAAGGGGAAGTTCATTGTTTAAAAGCATCTTATGAAATGTCAGATTTCTCCGTTCATCACATGCAGCTTTTGTAAGCTGTTCATCCAAAGTCTTTGCATCTACACGGATTCCCATAGAAGATACTTCCAACGCGCAGTTTAACGGTTCATGCCAGAACAGCAGATCTCCATTTAATTTCCAGTCATCATAGTCCGGCGCACGCCCATCATGAGGTTCTCCGGATTTCAGCAGATCTCCGATCTGCATAATAAACACTGTCTTTTTCTCTTTCACATAAGTGTTTTCTCGTTCCTTGGGAGTAAGGCCCGGATACATATCTTCCAGTTCCTGAGATGTAATAAAAGATATTTCTCTGCTCAATTCCGTATGCAAATTTTCATAACGATATTTTACTTCGTCCAGTGCATTACAGATAGACTCTACAATCCGCTTTACAGTATTTTTCAGATATTCTGTATTTCTTTCCTCTTCTGTAATAATCTTTTCCCAGTCCCACTGATCTACATAAGCAGAATGAAGATTATCCAGTTCTTCATCTCTTCTGATTGCATTCATATCACAGAGGATTCCTTTTCCCGGGCGAAAATCATAACGGTATAATGCCATACGTTTCCACTTAGCCAATGAATGAACCACCTGGGCATTCATTTTTGCATCCGGAATATCGAAGGTTACCGGTCTCTCTACACCATTCAGATCATCATTCAGACCAGAAGCCGGATCTACAAATAATGGTGCTGTCACTCTCTTTAAATTTAACGCCATGCAAAGCTTTTTCTGCATCAGATTTTTAATCATACCTATGGCTTCCTGGGTCTCATAGCTGCTCAGGCAGGAATGATAATTTTCAGGTATTATAACAGTTCCCATATCACATTTCCTCCTCATTCTCATTAAAAAACACTGTTACTATTTTAGTATAAAATATCCCGGTTGTAAACAGGGAATTCTGTATAACAAAAAAAGAAGACCTGAAAGTCTTCTTTTCATTCCGATACTTATGTACCTTCAAAACTACATATACAAAACCGAAACGTTCCAACACACTGCCGTT
>JBJENG010000004.1:0-23700 GCA_051880075.1 Blautia sp.
GTATGTATCCCATGCGGCGGAAGGTCAGAATGACGGCTGGAAGTTTATGGGCTGGTTACTGACCGGTGATAAATTGGAAAAGACTGGCGAAAAAGAAACACATGTAAATGCGGATCAGTTAGGCAAGTTAATACTTCCAGCCGTACATACCATAGCATGTAATTACTCTATCGCTGGAGCGACAGAAGAGACAGCAGCACAGCATTTTAACATTTATAATGGAAACGTGTCATTGACGAAAACAATTAATAAAACGGGTAATGAGGTTGATGGTGTGACCTGGAAAGATAACGGAGAAGAAAGGGCGTATGCAAATGACCACAAAGGTCTTACCATGGTAGCCCAGTGGCGTTGGCGGCAGGCCTTTATCCCCCAGGTGGGCAGCGGCACGAACTACACGGATTCTGCCAACGGCGGAACTGTTGAGATTGTCACTGTAACAGACACATCCAATGAGAATTATAATGCTGCCTATAATGCCAACGGCGGGAAATCCTACCATGCCGAAACCGATGAAATCATCACAGCCACAGCCACAGCAAAAGATGGTTTTACCTTTGAGGGCTGGTATGATGCAAGTGGGAACTTAATTACCACTAACACCACCTACACCTATGTGGAAACAAAAGAAAGTGTCAATACCTACTATGCAAGATTTTCCGGCAGTGTTACCCAGACCTATATCCGTCAGGTGAAAAATGGAGATACATGGGAAGATACGGCAGATGATAAAATCGGAACTCTTGGCCGTTATACTTATACCGATGCCGTAGGAATGCCAATCAGTTCCACAGCAACCGCCGGAACTGGATACAAATTTGTGGGATGGTATGATTCAACTGGCAACAAAGTTGCGGATAATATGCTGATCAATGATGGTGCAACCATCAGCTACACCACCACAGGAAATGCCACCTACTATGCACGTTTTGAAACGGCCTATACCGTCAAGTTTGCGGCCCAGACAAAACAGGCCAACGGAAGTTTTAAGACAGATACCGTAGGTGGAAAAGTTTCTGTAGCCTCCGTCACAGATGTAGACGGTGCCGCTGCCAGCTCCAAAGCAACAGCAAATTCAGGCTATAGATTCCTCGGCTGGTATGATAAAAACGGCAATCAATTAAGCACAAATGCCACATATTCGACCACAACGACATCAGCAACAAACAATGTCACTTATTACGCAAGATATGAGATTGAGTATAAACCAACGGTAGAAAGCCAGGTATACCTCTCTTTCATTGCAGAGAGTGAGGGAACACAGATTCCATCTGCCTTCGATGGCCGTGATGCAGGAACTGATAAGAATGTAACCGGATATGGTCTCGATAACAAATTCGGCAATACAATCGCAACCGGATTTAAGTACTCTCTCAATACCATGACCGATGTAAGTACGATCCAGATCACCATCACAGTACCGGCTTCGGCTTATGTCAAAGTCGGCGGTACCGGAAGTTTTACAGGCAATGGAACTTCTATCCTGACAGACAGTGCTGGTGTTGTCTATAACAAAGGAAGTATCCAGCAGATTAGTAGTGCAACAACCCTCACCTATTACTGGGATGCATCCGGTTTACAGGCAGGCACAACATACGGCTTCATCATCGACAACCTCTATGCACCGGGAGCTACAGCGACGATTACGGTCAACGGTACAGCAGGAACGAAAGTAACCAATGACAATGGTGTAGTCAATACAGCATCAGGTGATTACAGGGGTAAATCCCATTATCCAAAATAAGTGCAATCATTATCTCAACACTCAGGCTGTGTAAATGGTCAATTTACACAGCCTTTACCAAAAAATAACCATTGTGCATAAATTTTTCTTCTTGTCCTTTGTTGTCCTATTGCGGATTTTAGTATATACTGTAGCATTATGAAACTTTATTGTAAAAGGAAGGATTCCGAAGATGATTTATGAGATTGCCAATCTGAAAGTAGAGATGAATCCGAAGTATGAGCGTCTGATGCGGCAAAGTGTATCTTATGAATCTTCCGGTGCTCCTGTGATTAGGATCGCACCGGATCCCAATGATGAATCCCGGGTGGTGATGAAAAGACCTTCAGAAGAAGAACGGGAATACATTTGCTGCAGTGCGGCATTCTGCCGGAAGATTGTGCGGCATGAGCGTTTTTTCCTTCATGCTTCCGCAGTTGTCTATGAGGGAGAAGCGTATCTGTTTTCCGCACCTTCCGGCACAGGGAAATCCACACACACCGCTTTCTGGCGGGAATTATTTCCCCAAAGCTATATTCTGAATGATGATAAACCTGTGATCTGGCCGGAGGAAGAACGAATTACCGTGTGGGGAAGCCCGTTTGCCGGTAAGACCAACTTGCAGGTAAATCAGGGAGTTCCATTAAAAGGAATTTGTTTTTTGAAGCAGGGTAATGAGAATCAGATGCAGCAGGTGACAGAGGACCATGCATTAGCTTTGATGCTCAACAACACCTGGCGTCCCAGGAGCAATGAAGAAATGAATCTTTTACTGGACATGATGGAACAGGTCGTGTCACGGGTTACTATCTATGAGATGAGCTGCACCAGAGAGCTGGAAGCGGCCAAACTCTCCTGCAGAGTGATGAAAGGAAAGTGATTTCGATGAATAAGAATGAAAGAGTATATGAACCACCGAAGGCGAAGATTTATCGATTTGATGATAATGACCAGATTTTGACAGACAGTAGTAATACGCCAGATGGAGGCGGAGGGACAACAACCCCAGTTCCTGATTATGCTGCCAGGGCATTGAATGAATTGATGGGTGGAACCAATACAACGATCGAATAATAACAGTAGCAAAGCAAACGAATGCAAGAAAGGACACCTATGCGTCTGATAGAAGAGCATATTTTAAGAAAAGTACATGGCAATGTGGTACTTGTACCGCTTTCCGACAGAGAAACAGATTTTAATGGAATGATTGCACTGAATCACACCGGTGAATTTGTCTGCAGGATGCTGCAGCAGGATACAGACAGAGAAAGTCTGATTATGGCTCTGGCACAGGAATATGCCACAGAGCCGGAGACAGTGGCAGCAGATGTGGATGCATTTCTGGCAGAACTGGATTCCTGTCATGTGCTGATACGATGAAGCAGACAGGAAACATAGAGCAGTGTCTGAAAGAACTGGGATTTGCAGTCGTACCCACGAAAGGCACCAGTATGTGGCCGCTTTTAATAGAAGGCAAGTGTCGGGTAAAAATTACGGCAGCAGAGGGAAAGATGTTAAAAAAAGGGGACATTGTTCTTTATCGGAGAACAGATGGCACACTGGTTTTACACCGAATTATGAAAATCGAAGAGGATGGATTCCGGGTGTGCGGAGATCACCAGTGGAAGCTGGATGAAAAGGTACAGGAAGAGCAGATCCTTGCAGTAGCGCAAGGATTTTTTATAAATGGAAATTATATAGATGAAAAAACATGGTGGTATCGGCTATACAAAAGATTCTGGAATGGGAACTTGACGGTACGCAGATGTTGTCTTGCATTTTTGAGACTTAGCGGTCTGGAAAACAAAAGCTGACCGGAATCGCACACAAAGTCTTACATGTGTTCGACTTGAATGCAAAACAGGAGAGGAGGAAGTGCCTATGTCTATGGAGACGTTAAATGTCATTCAGTTTATACAGTTATTTATTGGATATCTTGGATTTACAGTGGGACTTCCTGCTCTTGTTTTTTACCGCAAGGCAAAGAGATTTCCTGCGGCAGTACGGTTTCTGATCTATTTTACTATCGGCAATTTCTATATCATCAATCTGGTGCAGGTGTTGGAGCTGCTCCGCATCTCATATCGAATCACTCTTTCCGTGTTCACATTTGGTCCGGCGGCTATATTGATTGTAAAAATTTATCATATCCCGGTAGCTTCGTATCTGAAGAAAGTGCTGGAAGAGTGCCGTCACTACATTTTGCGGGAAATGGGATTTAAGACTTTTATGCGGCACAGATGGCAGGAAATCAAAGTATTTCTCCGGGTGGCTGTGAGAAATCTATGGCGTCTTCTGAAAGAAAATTTTCTGGATATTCCGTTTCTTGTGCTTTTTGCACTGCTTGTGTGGAAAGTCTGCGGATCGGGGATTTTGCATAACTGGGGATATGGAGCATCCGATATCCCGGTACATAACTACTGGATCAACGGACTGATCGAGAATAATATTTTTGTTGCGGGAATCTATCCCATGGGAATGCATTGTATGTTATACTATCTGTCTACCATGCTGGGCATACCGGTGTATGTAACTCTGCGTCTGTTCTGGCTGGTTCAGTACAGTATGATTGCCGTGATGATTCTTGCATTTTTGAAAGGACACTGTAAAACAAAATTTCTTCCCTATCTGGGGATCATGCTGTTTGTGGGTGCCAAATATTTTAATGGGATTTCCTATTCCCGATATGGGGCGACGCTTCCCCAGGAATTTGGGATGCTGTATATTCTTCCCGCTATCTTTTTTATGATGGAATTCTTTCAGACAAGAAAAGAAGAGCTGGAAAAGGGAATCAACAGGATCGGCTGCACCTCATCCTGGCATCTGCTGGGATTTGCCATGAGTTTTTCACTGACGATGTCTACCCACTTTTATGACACGATCATCGCCGGGGTGATCTGTATCGGTATCGCAGTCGGTTACGGGTACTGGATTTGGAGAAAAGAATATTTCTTTCGGATTCTGCTGGCAGGGATTTTGAGCATCCTTATGGCTTTCCTTCCCATGGCAGTGGCTTTCCTGACAGGGAAAGAACTACAGGGATCCATGTATTGGGCTATGAATGTGATCGGCTTGCGAGATTATACCGTTCTGATATTCCGAATTCTCTGTATCGGTGTTGTGGCTGCGACGGTGGGAGGTATCATACTCATAGTTCGAGGAATCAAAAGTGGAAAGATTTCTCTTGAAAATAAGGAAGTGCCAAAGCATTCTCTGATAGGGAAGCTGTTATTTCAACTCAGTAGTGTGGTTCCTTTAGCAGTGATTCTGCTGATCAGCTGGAAATACAGAGGAACCGTATTGTGGGGATGTGAGAAGAATTCCTTTGCGGTATCGAACATGAACTGGGTTTTGTACGGAATCGGTGCGGCATTGAGCATAGGTGTGCTTCTGAGATATTTCGTTGCACCCATGCGGGGTGCCGGAATTTTTGCAATGGTTGTGGCAGAAGTGATTCTGGGGCTGATCCTTGTGAGCGGTTCTCTCGGCTGGCCCATGCTGATGGAGCCTTATCGAGCAAGTATCTATCTGGCGTATCTGATACCGGTGGTGCTTATCATGACGGTGGACGGTGCGGTGAATCTTCTTTTCCTGGACCGCTTTTGGGAGACATGGCAGGCAGTGGGATTGATTCTGACCGTGGTGGTGATCTTTTACAGTACAAAGTTAGACTGGATGCGAGGACCTTTTGGAGGTGGAAGTCTGGAGATGAACGAAGCAATTCTCTGTACCACCAATATCATGAAGGACAACGAAGGTCAGAATAACACATGGACAATTGTGTCTGCCAATGATGAACTTCGTATGATAGAAGAATATGGACGCCATACAGAAACCATTGAGTTTCTGGAAGACATGGAATACTGGAATCGTACCAAGGAAGTGACGATTCCCACGGAAAAAGTTTATTTTTATATAGAAAAGAAACCTCTGAACTATGCCAACGGCTACGGAGGAGAGATTCCTGTAGTGTCGGAAGAACAGGCAGAGCAGCCACTTCCCCAAAACTCTGGATTAGCTCCTTATAATGGACCGAGGCGTTCCATTACCATGTCCAGAATGTATTACTGGGCGCAGAAATTTATGGAACTGTATCCTAATGAAATGAAGGTCTATTACGAAAATGACCGGTTTGTCTGTTACTACATTGAGCAGAATGTATACCGTCTGTATAATTTTGCAATTGATTATGGATATAACTAAAGAGAATCGAAACAGAAGATGGAGTAAATTATGGAAATCATGCTGGTAGGCGGTCTATCGCCTATGGTAAGAAAACTTTCATTAAAACTATATAAAGAAGGACACAGGATCTACGTGTTGTCGGGAAGCCGGAATCCGGCCAATCATTACGAACATATCTTTGAACGTTATGATTTTCCCTACGACAGTGCTTCCATAGAAGAGGTGTTTCAGAGTGTGAATCCGGATGTGACGATTTTGATGGGGGCATTTGACGGGAACTTATCAGGAGAAGATCCTAAGCGGGAGGCGATTCAGTATGCAGCAGGTCT
Organism: Blautia sp.; assembly: GCA_051880075.1. Lineage (GTDB taxonomy): Bacteria > Bacillota > Clostridia > Lachnospirales > Lachnospiraceae > Blautia. The sequence continues at coordinate 6,238 of JBJENG010000004.1, forward strand.
GCAGAATATCCTGCTTTCCTGGTCAGCACTGGAGAAGGGACGACTGATCTACTTATCCTCAGCAGAGGTATATGGCAGTTCCTATCAGATTCCGGTGACAGAATCCATTCGGCCGGTGCCCAGAGGAATCCGTCCACTTATGCTTTTTCAGGGGGAAGAAAGCTGCAGATTTTATCAGGAACAGCTGAAAAAGGATGTGTTGATCCTGCGCCTGGACAGACTGCATGACGTTCCAAAGGACAAGAGAGAAGCAGCATTTGGAATCTGCCAGAGGAAGTGTCTGGATGCCTTTCGAACGGGTGCAGTTTCTTATCGGACAAATTATAAGTACGGGCTTACCTATATGGGGGATGCCGTGGAGAGCATCTATAAGCTGGTTGCCTGTGAGGAACATCAGTATGGTCTTTACCATATTTCTTCCAGTGAAGCGTACTCGGAACTTCAGATTGTAGATGCCATCGGAAAATATCTTGGGAAAGAATCCGGACAAGAACTGGAGAAAATTAACAATACGCTGGAAGATCAGAATTCGGTTATCTTATCAAATGAACGAATCAAAGAGGAATTCGGATTTAAGATCTGGTGTGAGCCGGAAGAGACCATTCAGAAGACACTGGCTTATATGAAGAAACACATTGGCCGTTTTCTGGAGTCTTCCGATTCGGGATGGGATATCTGGCACAGAATTTATTTTAAAATCATGGAGTTATTTGGCGCACTGGTACCATACCTGGAAAATCTGATTTTTTTCATTCCGTTTTTTATGCTGAACAATCGTGCTACGGGAAGTCAGTATTTCTCCAAGATTGATTTTTATCTGATTTATGTCCTGCTGTTTGCAGTGGTGCATGGACAGAGGCAGGCAACGGTTTCAGCATTGCTTGCCACAGCGGGTTACCTGTTCCGACAGATGTATCATCAGTCGGGGATTGCTGTAGTGACCGATTATAATACCTATGTGTGGATCGTAGAAATCTTCATTGTGGGTCTGGTGGTGGGTTACATGAAAGACCAGCTGAAATTCCTGGAGGAAGAAAAAGAACAGGAAGTGGATTTTCTGTCGGAACGTGTAACTGATATTGGTGATATCAACGACAGCAACCTTCGTGTAAAGGAAGGGCTGATCACCCAGGTAGTAAATTATGATTACAGTCTGGGTACGGTGTATGACATGGTGGAACAGCTGGAAGAAGATTATCCGGCCAAGATTTTGTTCCATGCAATCACACTGATCCGGGACGTAATGAACTGTCAGGATGTTTCCCTCTACCGTATCAATGAGGAAAAATATGCCAGATTGTTTGGATACACTTCCACGAAAGCCGGTTCCATGGGGCATACGGTACATCTTCCGGATAAAGAACCCCTTTATGAAACGTTTTCCAGGCAGGAAGTATATCTGAATCGAAATATGGATCCCGCATATCCCATGATGGCATACTGTATTTACGAAGAGGAAAAGATGGAGATGATGATTCAGCTCTGGAGCATTCCTTTTGAGAGAATGACCATTGATGAATCCAATCGTCTGATCATCATCAGTAAGCTGATACAGAAATCCGTGCATCGATCGGCTCATTATCTGGACGTTCTGCGAAACGAACGGTATCAGGATGACAGTCAGGCATTGCGGGCAGATGCATTTGAAGAACTGGTATCTACTTATAGAGAAGTAGGAGAAAAGAATCTGACGGAGTATATTCTGCTGCAGGTGGTTTCCGAACAGTCCGATATGGAAAGCGCCGGACATATTATTTCAAAAACACTTCGTGCAACGGACTATATTGGTTATCGAAATGACGGCAATCTATATATTCTTCTTACCAGTACGGATAAGAAAGGATGCGGTTTTGTTCAGAAAAATCTGGAACAGAAGGGTATCCATACGGTGATTCGTGAGGAGATGGGCCTATGACACGCAGCGGAATCTTTTTTTTAGTTCTATTGATTGTGAATACGTTGATTGCAGCCGGATATCTGATCTGGTATCTGATTTTTAAAAAAGATACAGATAACCGTACACAGTATGTGATGCATACGGTTATTATGCTGATCTGTCCCATTGTGGGAATGCTCTATTTTCTGTTTGCTTTTTTGAAATATCATTTTGTAAAACTGGGAACAAGAGATCTCTCGGATGTAGAATTCAGTAAGAAGAGACAGACTCCCCGAGTAAAAGCCGATGAGGAGCGGGAACGAAATATCGTGGCAGTGGAAGAGGCTATTCTTGTGTCCGATCAGGAAAAGAAGCGTACGAATATGCTGAATGTACTTCTGGGAGAGACCGATGATTCTCTTTCTGCCATTGCACTGGCTTTAAACAGTGATGATTCAGAAGTTGCTCATTATGCGGCATCTTTTTTACAGAGCAAGATGGATACTTTTCGTGAAAATGTGAGAAAGATGCAGCAAACCATTGAAGCAGGCAATGTGGAAGAGGAAGAATGTCAGGAACAGATTCTGGAACTGATCCGGTACATGAATCATATGCTGAAACAGAAAGTATTTATGCAGGTGGAACAGAGCGATTATGTGGAGCAGATGGAGCAGTTTTGTGAGAAACTGTTCCAAAATGCAAGAAACAAGATCCAGCCGGAGTGTTATGAATGTATTTTAGGAAGAATATTGGAACTGGGAGAATATGGCCGGGCAGAACGGTGGGGAAATCGTTTCAGCCAGCAGTATCCGGACCAGCTGTCTTCTTACACGCTCCGATTAAAACTGTATTTTGAGACAAGCCAAAAAGACAAATTTTTCGAAGTGTTGGATCAGCTGCGGGCATCTGCAGTGGTGATTGATAATCGGACACTGGAGCTGATTCGTATGATTCAGAGATAGAATACTACAGAAAGGAGGGCGCGTGATGCTGTCAAAACGTAATTTTGCCATGATGATGACGATGATGATCGTTGTGCTTGTGCTCTTTCTCTCTTCTGTAGTATTAAAAGAATATTTTAATGATTATGATGTGAATCATGCAGCAGAGACAGAGGTGATTGACAAAAAGCAGGCTGGAGTATCTGCAGAACAACCGGTTCTGTATGTGGGGACAAAGGATAACGGTTATTATCAGGGAATGAAGGAATGGGCACAATATCGTAAGAAATCCTTTCAGGTATGCACATCCTGGGATGAAGCAGAGGAAAAAATTCAGACAGAAGGGAAGCAAAAACCATATCTGCTCATTGATGGAGAATTGCTGGAAAAGAATACGGTGAAGGCGGCAGAAAAATTGTCCCGCTATGTAGAACAAGAGGGAGTGGTTGTTTTTTATCGTCTGCCTTCCTACCAGGTGATTCAAGACTGTAGTATTCTGCAGAACCTTCTTGGTATTCAGCATTTGCGTGCAGAATCGGTAAGCCTGCATGAGATTTGGCTTTACAGAGGATTTCTTCTGGGTGGTGAGACCTGTTACTCTTTTGAAGGCGTGGAAGAACCAGAGCTTATAGATATGGAGCGGGAAGTTCCCTGGTATGATATTTCTTCCAGAACAAAAACCTATATGGTGGGATACCTTTCAGAAAAAGAAAAGAATGCCATGAATCTGAACAATGAAGATATGCCGGCAATTATCTGGAGAAGCAATCTGGGAACCGGATCCGTATTTGCAGTCAACGGAGACTATATGAAGGGAGAAGCTGCCCTTGGAATCCTGGATGCCATGGTCTATGAATCAGAAGATTATGCCCTGTATCCGGTAGTCAATGCCCAGAATCTGTCGGTGGCAGGATTCCCGGATCTGACCGTGGAGAATGAAGAAAAAATGGCAGAGACTTACGGAATGACGACCCAGCAGTTTTGCCGGGATGTTCTCTGGCCTTCTCTTGTGGCGGCAGCAGAGAAAGGAAACTGGAAGATCACTGCTTTCCTGTCAGTAAAACAGAAAGATTCATCTTTGAACAAACCGAATCAGGATGATCTGGTTGCGTATCTGAAATATTTTAATGAAGAGTCAGCGGAAGCGGGAATCTCACTTGGACGAATGGGAAGTTCCGATATCCGATTGTCCGTGGCAGATGAGAAGGATACTTTGAAAGGCTGGAATCTGGATTATGTGTTTGCAGGCGGATACGTCCGTAAGGAAAATAAGGATCAGATTCCATCATTCATCGACAAGAATGGACAAATGGAATTTTTTCAGGATATCCGTACGGTTGTGGGAGAATATGAAACGAATCAGCAGATTCTGTCCTGGATGACAGATCAGATCACCCTTCAGAATGCAACAGCAAATGCTTACACACATACCTATAAAGACAGTCTGAGGCTGAAAAGTCTGGAGACGGCACTTGGCTATAGCAATATCCAGGTAGATATATACCAGGTATTGTGGCCGGAAAGCAGAAAAGATGAATGGGAAAAGGTAGCGGAGAAGATGGCGGCGCATATCGATACCTACTGGAAACCATTTGCTGCATTTGAAAAGACTACCATCAGTCAGAGTGACAGCAGAGTCCGCAATTTTCTGAATGGAAGTGTAGAAAGCACCAGAAATGGAAATCAGATTTCGATTCAGACAAAAGATTTTACCGGGGATGCTTATCTTCTGCTCCGGACGCATGGAGAGAAACCGGAGAAGATGACCGGCGGAGACTGGGAACAGGTAGAAGATGATACGTATCTTCTGCAGCTTACATCGGAGAAAGCTTCTATTATACTGAAACAGGAGATAGAACCTTACTATAAAGAATGACCAGAGGAGAGATGCAGCTATGCGAATCTGTATTATAGCGGAAGGCTGTTACCCTTACGTGGTGGGTGGCGTGTCCGGTTGGGTACATAGTATGATACGAACCTTTTCGAAACAGGAGTTTATTCTGCTTACTATTATAGCAAACCGGGAACTAAGCGGGAAGTTTGCCTATGAGCTGCCGGAGAATGTGACAGAGGTCCATGAACTTTATCTGGAAGATGCGGATTGGGGCAGCGTAAATAAGAGACATAAGACCCGACTGAGCCAGAAGGAATATCAGGCACTGCGAAGTCTGATTCTGAATCATGAAGTAGAGTGGGATATCATGTTTGATTTCTTTCGGAATAATAACGTATCCATCAATCAGCTTCTGATGGGAGAAGATTTTTACCATGCAGTACTGGACTGTTATAATCTGCAGTATCCGGATATTATATTTTCCGATTTTCTGTGGACCATGCGCTCTATGTACCTGCCCCTTTTTCTTGCAATGTCTATGGAAATCCCACAGGCCGATGTGTATCATGCAGTATCTACAGGATATGCGGGAATTCTGGGCAGCATGGGAAAGCATTTTCACAACGGCCAGTTGATTATATCCGAACATGGAATTTATACGAGAGAGAGAGAAGAAGAACTGATCAAGGCGGAGTGGGTACAGCGTCTCTACAAGAAAATCTGGATCCAGCAGTTTAAGAAAATGTCTCAGGTGGCATATAATAAGGCAGATCTGGTGACCAGCCTTTATGAACATGCCAGAGAACTTCAGATTGAACTGGGATGTCCGAAAGAAAAGACTAAGGTCACACCAAATGGGATTGAATATAAGCGATTCCAGAATCTGCCGGGTATCAGTCCGGAGAATGAAGGATACGTCCATGTGGGTGCAGTCCTTCGTGTGACCCCGATCAAGGACGTTAAGACCATGATTCAGGCGTTTGCTTATGCCAGGAAACGATGTTCGAAATTAAAATTATGGATTATGGGACCTTATGATGAAGATCCGGAGTATGCGGCAGAATGTTTTCAAATGGTGGAGACTATGGGGATTCCGGATGTGGAATTTACCGGGCGAATCCAGGTTACCGAGTATCTGGGATGGATGGATATGACAATTCTTACCAGTATCAGCGAAGGACAGCCCCTTACGATTCTGGAAAGTTATGCGGCCCATGTGCCGGTGATCGCTACGGATGTAGGAAACTGCAGAGGGCTCCTGTATGGGGAAGATGATGATTTCGGGAAAGCAGGAATCCTGACCCATATCATGAATATTGAGGAAATTTCCAGTGCCATGGTTTCTATGGCAGAAAACCCGGAAGTACGGAGGCAAATGGGTGAGGTCGGTTATCGGCGGTTGATGCGAAAATACAAAATCGAAGACATGAAGAAAACATACGAGAGCATTTATAAAGAGGCAGCCCAAAGACAGAATCTGAAATGGGAAGATGATGAGACATGAAACAATCAGAAAACAGGAAGATGAAAAAACTCCAATGGATCACATTCCTATGTATGGCAGTGATATTGCTGTTTACGATTTGTGTCACGATCACCCATGACCTGTCGCAAATGCCTTTTGCATCCATTGTGAATGTCATTAGCGGCCTGATCGTCATGGCTGGCTATTGTGTTCTTGCCTTGACATGCCTGATGGATCGCAGCATATCAGACAAAAGCAGCCGGCTGTTTTATTGCCTGCTTGTCATTGGCTTTCTGGGTGTTTTGACGGATAACTTTTGTTGGATCGTGGATGGAAAACCGAGTCTGATTTGGCTAAATCATATTACGGCTGTGCTGAGCTTTTTGCTCATTGTTATTATTGGACCGGTATTTTGGGCTTATCAAAATGCATTGTACCCTGACAGCAGACCGGGATGCAAGAAAATGCTGCTGGTACTTGTGGTAATTTATACCGTGTATATTCTGATTGCATCTATGACAGGATTCCTGTATACGATTGATGCTAACGGTAATTACGCTGGGAATGCGGGTTATGTTTTCGCCGGTATCTATTCAGATATCGTGTTGCTGCTCTGGATGTGGGAAAATCTCAAAAGAAAAATTCCTGCCCGTCAGCGCATAGCACTTCTGGTCTTTAATATGACACCCCTGCTCGCCGGTATTGCTACGGTGATGATTACGGATTGGGCGATTATCTATGTTGCACTGTTCTTCGATTTTATGATGATGTATGGTGTGGTTCAGATGGAGCACAGCATTGCGATGGCAGAGCAGAAAGAAGCGCTTGCCGAACAGGAGAAAACACTTGCTGTTCAGAGCCGTATTATGGCAGAGCAAAGTCGGGATCTGATGAAAAAACAGATGCAAATCATGATGAGTCAGATTCAGCCCCATTTCATTTACAATACACTTGGCTCTATCAGCAGTTTGTGTATTGAGAATCCCAAGCTTGCCGCAGATGTGACAGATCAGTTTGCCCGGTACCTGAGGGTTAACATGGCACATGTGAAAAACAATCAGCTGATACCGTTCGAGGAAGAACTGGAGCATACCAGGACCTACCTGTGGATTGAACAAATTCGATTTGCAGACTATTTGCATGTTGTATATAACATTACCTGTACAAATTTTCTCATACCTCCGCTGACCTTACAACCATTAGCTGAAAACGCAGTGAAACATGGAATTACGCCAAAGGAGGAAGGCGGCACAGTGATAATTGATGTGCATGAAACACCCGATAGCTTTGTAATCGTGGTTTCTGACGATGGCATGGGCTACGATACGGATGCATTGTCCCGGGACGGCAGACTGCATATGGGTATCGAGAATGTGAACAAGCGTCTGGAGATTCTCTGCGAAGGTAAGCTGGAAATCCAAAGTAATGTTGGCGTGGGAACGATTGCCACGGTTACTATCACGAAAGGAGAAACACAATGAATCTTTTACTGATAGATGATGAACCACTTTTATTGCGGAAGCTGGCGCGTGCTGTCACAGAGGCATTACCGGAGGCACAGATCCACAGCTTTGTAAAACCAAGAGAAGGATTGGAATATGCAAAGACAGAAAAAGTAGATGTTGCCTTTCTGGATATTCAAATGCGAGGCATGGATGGGCTGAACCTGGCCAAAGAACTGGTGGCGCTGCATCCGGACACGAACATTGTGTTCTGTACCGGTTTTGTGGAGTATGCATTGGAAGCTTACAACGCCTATGCCAGTGATTATCTGATGAAACCAATTTCACCGGAAGCGATACAAAAAGCAATGAAGCAGCTGCGGCATCCCATAGAAGAGAGGAAGCGGGTGCGTTTCAGCTGTTTCGGTAATTTTGAAGCGTTTTGCGATGGCAGGCCCATTTGCTTCGGCTTGTCCCGAACAAAGGAGTTACTTGCTTATCTGGTAGATCGCAATGGCGCAGAATGTCGCGCAGCGGAAATTTGTGCGGTACTCTTTGAGAACGATTTGAACACTTACTACTATCACAAGCTGCGCGGTGATTTGATAAAAAAATTCACTGAGCTTGGAATTATGGATTGTTTGAACGTAACACATGGAGGCCTTGCCATTAATCGTGATGCAGTGGACTGTGATTATTTTGCTTATAAGGATGGCAAGATTAAGGAAAAGCCGATTGAATATATGACACAATATAGCTTTGGTGAATTCACACTGCCAAATCTGTAAAAAATTTTCAAAATCTGCCTTTTCTTTCTCTTTTTTCCAATTTCTTTCCAAGTTGGTTTGTTAAAATAAAAAAATAAAACAAAGAAAAGAGGAAGAAAATGCGTGTAGTCATCATGGAAAATACATTGGAAAATCTGCGGATACTCACAGAGTGTATCCATGCACTGTTGCCCAATGCTTTGGTTAAGGGATTTACGGATGGTGACAAGGCAACCGCCTGGTGTAACCAGCACTCCTCAGAGGTAGAACTGTTTTTCGGTAACTGGTGGGGCATTTTTGAGGAATACCAAAGTCCGGAAGGAAGCGCAGTGCTGCATAATGTAATATGGAAACAAAAACCGAAAGCAATATTGATAGGCGATGAAGAACGATTTCGGAAATGGTCGTTGAAAAACGGCGCAGACGGCTTCCTGCTGCGACCGGCAACTGTCCCCAAACTGAGAGATCTATTGGAGATCATAGACATCTGACCGTATCACAGACAGACCATGGAGAGGGTCTTAAAAAACTACTACTTTATCATACGAGGAGAAGAACATGGCGGGAATTGGTGTAAAACTCAACCGAATCTATCATAAGAATACGATTACCACCAATATTATAGGATTTTTCTATAGTACAGTTGTAACCATCGCACCGGTGCTTGTTGTGATCATCAACCTGATGCTGATGCAGAAGGTATTGAAATTTAATACGGTCCGTTATATCGACCGGGAAATTTTTTCCTGTACGGTATTGTATGTGTTTATATTTTCTCTTCTGACTACATCTCCATTCAATGCGGTGCTGTCCCGGTATCTGTCGGATGTAATCTTTGAGGAACGATATGAGGATGTGCAGCCCTGCCATAGAGTGGGATTGTTGTCCAATATTTGTTTCAGCTGTTTATTTGCCATTCCCTTCTGTTTCTGGGAACATCTGGTGGGAGGGATACCCATTTATTATGTGTTTACCGGATATTGTTGTTTTGTCAGTCTGGTGATCGTATTTTACAATATGCTGTACCTGTCTATCTGTAAAGAATACAAACTGATTTCCTTTTATTTCCTTATGGGAATGGCAGCTGCATTTGTGCTGGCAGTGTTTCTTCGATATGTGTGTAAAGGGAGTATTACATACAGTATGCTTCTGGGACTTACTGCAGGATTCTTTCTCACAGCAGTGCTGGAATGGGCAAAGATTCATCAGTTTTTCCCGGATAACAGTGAGGAATATAAAAGAGTTTTTGAATATTTTTGGAAATACTGGCAGCTGATTCTGATTAATTTCCTTTATACGCTGGGATTGTTTGTACATAATTTTGTGTTCTGGGGAACGGATCTGGCTATGCATCTGGTTCGTACCTTTGTGTGTAACCAGCCCTATGATATGGCAACCTGCCTTGCAATGTTTACCAATATATCTGCCAGTGTCATCTTCATTTCAAGAGTGGAAATGTATTTCCATGAACGGTATCGGGCTTATGCAGATGCTGTATTTGGCGGAAGGGGCATTGATATCCGGAATACAAGAAAGCGGATGTTCCGGCAGCTGGGAAGTGAACTGATGACATTGGTACGTCTGCAGTTTATTGTGTCCGTATTCATTTATCTGCTTTTTGTGATCTTTCTTCCGAGTATGGGATATGCAGGTCTGGTCATGCGGATTTATCCCATGGTAGCAGCCGGATATTTTATCCTGTTTCTCATGTATGGGGAGATTATCTTTCTGTATTATTTTGAAGACCTGAATGGTGCATTGCTCACAGCCATAAGCTTTTGCGCGGGAACTTTTCTTGCCAGTCTGATCGCGGTACGTCTGAGTGCCATCTTCTATGGAACCGGGATCTGGGTTGGCTCAGTAATCGGATTTGTGGTGGCCTATATGCGGCTCAGATGGCTGGAACAAAATCTGGATGAGCATATGTTCTGCAGAGGAAATATTATGAAGCAGGCAAAAGGAATCAAACCTTCTCCGAAAGTATTTGACCTGCGGGAGCAGAAAAAATCGGAGGCAAGTCTGGAAATCGGAACACAGGAAACATGAGGGGGAGGGACACAGACGGGATGAAGAAGAAATTATTGTTTGTTATCAATACACTGGGCTATGGCGGTGCTGAGCGCGCCATGCTGGATCTGTTCGAAGCACTGGGTCCGGAGAACCATGAGATTTCTTTGTTTGTTCTGACCGGCCAGGGGGAACTGAGTCATGCACTGCCGAAACAGGTACGGCTGCTTAATCAAAATTATAAAGATGTATCTGTCCTGACAAAAGAAGGAAGAAGACTTCTGATGAAAAGTGTACTAAAGGCTGGAATCGGAAAAGGATTGTTCCTGCGGCAAGCCTCCTATCTGTTGAAGAATTTCCGGAACATGCAAAAGAATGGGAAAATTCTGCCGGATAAGCTATGCTGGCGGCTCCTGGCTGATGGGGCACCACTGATCAGGCAAGAATATGATCTGGCAGTTGCTTATCTGGAAGGGGGAGCGACCTATTATGTGGCAGAACATGTAAAAGCAAAGAAAAAAGTCGCCTTTGTACATATTGATTACGGAAAAGCCGGATATACAAGAAATCTGGATCTGGATAGTTACAGGGAATTTGACCGGATTTTTGCCGTATCGGACGAGGTGAAAGAACATTTTCTGGAAGTTTATCCGGAACATGAGAAGAAAGTATCGGTATTTCAGAATCTTGTGAATCAGGAACGAATCCGGCGCATGGCAGATGAGGGAAAAGGATTTGAAGATGGCTTTCAGGGATACCGGATTTTGACAGTAGGAAGATTAACCCAGCAGAAGCGCTATGACATTGCTATTCAGGCAATGGCCTTATTGAAAGAAAAATGCCAGGTACCAATCCGATGGTATGTGCTGGGAGAGGGCAATCTTCGGGAAAGTCTCAAACAGCAGATCAGAGAGGCGGGTTTGGAAGAAGACTTTATCCTTCTTGGGGTAAAAGAAAATCCTTTTCCCTATTATAAGAACTGTGATTTCTATGTGCATGCCACCGGATTTGAAGGGAAGAGCATTGCCATACAGGAGGCGCAGACACTGGGAAAACCCATCCTTGCGACGGACTGCAGCGGAAACCGGGAACAGATTCGTGAGGGAATCGATGGATGTCTGTGCGAACTGACGCCTGAGGCAGTCAGTGAACGGATTCTATGGATGATAGTTCATCCGGAATTATGCAGAAATTATGGAGAAGAAGCAAAGAGGAAGGTCTTATATCATACAAAAGGGCTGGATGAATTTCTTGCCCTGTTGAAGGAAAGTGCTACATAAGAGGAAAAAGCAGTGAAAGTATTAATTATCGTACCGGCATACAATGAAGAGAAGAGTTTGAAAAAAGTAGTGGAACATCTGAAAGACACCTGTCCGCAGTATGATTATATCATCGTAAATGATGGATCCAAAGACCGCACAAAAGAAATATGCAGGACAAATCATTATCCGATGATTAATCTGTCTGAAAATCAGGGTCTGACCAGAGCTATACAAACAGGGATGCAGTATGCACTGGAAAATGGTTATGATCTGGCTTTGCAGTTTGACGCAGACGGACAGCATTTGCCGGAGTACATAGAAGACATGGTATTATGTATGGAAGAAAAGGACTGTGATATTGTGGTTGCTTCCAGATTCTATCAGACGAAAATGCCCCTTCGTATGCGGACAATCGGTGGAAAAATGATTTCTGCTGCAGTCTGGATGACAACAGGAAAGTATCTGACCGATCCAACCAGCGGTATGCGGCTTTACAGAAGGAATATCATCCGCCTCTTTGCAGAAAGCACAGATTATGCACCGGAGCCGGCCACCATGGCCTATCTGATCCGGATGGGAGCCGATGTGCAGGAAGTCCAGGTAAAGATGGAAGACAGAAAGAAAGGGCAAAGTTATCTGACTCCCAGGAATGCAATAAAATACATGATAAGAGAGCTTTCGGCTATCTTGATCTTTCAGTGGTTCCGGGAGAGAAAGAACATAACGAGAGATACAGAAGATTTGATGATATCACAACAGCCTGAGATGAAAAAAGCGGTCGGGGGAGAAAATCGGTGAGAAAGAAAATCTGTTTTTTTTCAGGGGATATTACCAGAAGCGGAGGAACAGAACGGGTAGCAGTACAGCTGGCCAATGCGCTGCAGGAAAACCATGCTTATGAGATCTGTTTTATCAGTCTGACGGAAGAGAAAGAGAAACCTTTCTATCCGCTGCATCCGGAAATCAACCGGTACCGGTTAGGAAAGAAGTGGATCAATCCGGGACCGGGCTATCTTCCGCTGATCGGGAAACTGCGGAAATTTCTGAAAGAAAAACAGATTGATATTATCATAGACATCGATATTGTGCTGGATGTACTTTCCATACCGGCATCCAGAGGGTTGAAAACGAAAGTGGTGTCGTGGGAGCACTTTACAGTAGATTTTGAATTATCTGTCTTGTATCGGAAAATGATCCTCAGATATTCCGTAAAAAGATCCGATTATGTGGTAGTGCTTACAGATGGTGATCTGGAAGAATATCGGAAGCGGCTTGGAAGAAAGAATGCGATTTGCCGCATTTATAATCCTGTTGCTTTCAAACTAAAAAAAGAAACGGAATTACAAAAGAAAAATGTAATTCTTACTGTCGGGCGTCTCGCTCCGGAAAAAGGAATCGAGTATATCAAAAAGATATCATTGGAGATATTGAAACGATATCCGGAGTGGCAGTGGATCATTCTTGGTGATGGCATAGAGCGAAATAATCTTGAGCAGTTTATTGCAGAAAATCATCTTCAGAATCGGCTTGCTCTCAAGGGAAATGTTGAGAATGTGGATGAATATCTGCAGCAGGCAAGTATTCTTGTGGTCACGTCCAAATATGAAGGATTGGGCTTGAGTATGTTGGAAGCCAGAGAAATGAAAGTACCGTGCATCAGTTTTGATGTAAAGATGGGCCCACGGGAATTGATGCATAATGGAGTTGACGGGTATCTTGTGAAAGCCTTTGACTGCAATGAGATGATACAGAAAATAGAAATATTGATAAATAATCCGGAACTGAGAAGTCAGTTTGCGGAGAAGGCATACTTATGTATGGATAAATTCAGATTGGAAGAAATCGTAAAGCAATGGAAAGAGATTCTGGAATCACTATAGGAAATAAAGGATAGAAAGTATGGCAGAGGTAAGCATCATTGTACCTGTATATCAGGTGGAAAAATACATCAGGCAATGTGTGGACAGTATATTGGCACAGACATTTACAGATTTTGAGTTGATTCTTGTGGATGACGGATCGAAAGATCAGTCAGGGAAGATTTGTGATGAGTATGCCTGGATGGATGAACGGGTGAAGGTGATACACAAAGAAAATGGAGGACTTTCTGATGCACGAAATAAAGGTATGGATCAGGCATCAGGAAATTACTTTATGTTTGTGGATAGTGACGATTATATTGCACCAACCATGATAGAATGTCTGTATAAAAGTATTTTGAATCAGAATGCAGATATTGCTGTATGTAATTATCTTTATTACTTTGAAAATGACAGAAGAAAGAATTTTGCTACTAATATCAAATCAGAAGTTTTATCTGGAGCAGAAATATTTTATAATCGAAAAAATGAACGCAATTATGGAATCTGGACAGTTGCTTGGAACAAATTATATAAAAGCGAAACATTTGGAAAAATAAGGTTTCGTTTTGGGAAATATCATGAAGATGAGTTTTGGGCAAATGATATATATCAGATGGATATTAAGGTTGTAACGATTCCGGAGTGTCTGTATTATTATCGGCAACGTGACAATAGTATCATGGGGAAAAAGAGTATTGCGAGAAATTTTGACATTATCGAAGCGCTTCAGGAGAGAATATTTGTTTATTTAAAAGAAGAAAAATATACAGATCAGGCATATAAAGTGTTAGTCTATTCGCTGGAATATCTGGAGGAAAGCAAAAGGCTTATAAAGAATAAGGATGAGCAAAAGGCTTTTCAGCAGGCAGAAAGGCAAACAAAAGACATAGTGAGGCGACTAAAGGAGAGAAAACTTTCCAAAATTAAAAGAGCTTCACTAGTGTTTATTGGAAGCAATCCATGTTTTGTGTTTGCTATGGGAATTAAATTCAGGGGATTGTTAGAGAGATTTTTATAGAATAGAGTCAGGTTAAGAGTAGACGGAATTGGAGGATTATATCAAAATGCAAGAGAAGCAACCACTGGTAAGCATCATTATGCCAGTATATAATTCTGAAAAGTATATTTCGGAAGCAATTGAGAGTGTACGTAATCAGAGTTATAAAAATTGGGAACTAATAATAGTGGATGATGGTTCAAAAGATAAGAGTGTTTTGATTATAAAAACATATGTTGAAAAGGATAGTAGAATCAGATTATATATAAATGGGTCAGAAGAACACGGTCCTGGAATTGCACGTAATTATGGAATTGAACACATAAGAGGGAAATATACATATTTTTTAGATGCAGATGATTGGATTGAAAAAGATTTATTGCAAGATACAGTAACTTTAGCGGAAAAAACGGATGCAGATATTGTTCCTTTTGGGTTTGTTATTGAGGATAATGGAAAAAAAATAAAAAAATCTCTGAAACCATGCGGATATTTTGAATTTCAGGATTTCAAAAAAATTGCAAATAAACTGTACCCCTTGTCAAGGACATTTTTAAATTTAAGTACCCTTATTTTTAGACGAGATTTTTCAGGTGTATCCCACCTGATAGACATGCTTTTTTTGCAGACTCAACAAAGTGGACGGATAGGATATAGGTACCCTTAAAATCAGACATTCCTTATGATACTCTTTTAGTTTTGAATTTTTATTAGCCCTCCGGGGGCTCAGAGCGCTGCCCTGAGAACCTGCCAGGAGGTATCGGTCCCCTGGACCCTCGAATCCCTCGCCGGGCGGCAGGAAAGGAAGTTTCCTTTCCTTTTTGAAAGGGTAATCCGTGTCACTCTGTCAAGGGCTACCCGGGCGCAAAAGGCGTGCCCAGCGTACTGTCCCTTGACTCCGTTCCCGCTCCCAGCTCCGATGCTGGCTTTGATGCTGTTGGAACAGGAGGTTTATTAGGAACATCCAACGGATATACACCAGTTATACAAAACTGATAAAACGCATTGGGCCAAAGCTTTGCCAAATCCCATTGGTAGCGATAGTTGTTGTATGTATCAATGTACTCATCTACGATACCCTTTACCTCAGTGAATTGGGTGCAAAGACTGAGTTTTTCTCTGATGTGGTCTTTCATATGTCCGTGGAAACTTTCCTGTGGCACATTATCCCAGCAGTTTCCCCTTCTGGACATCGACTGACGCAGTTTTTTGTCCTTCACCAACTGAATAAAACGATAGCTGGTATACTGGCATCCCTCAAAGGAATTTACAGAATATTGCGAATCAGTTGGTATAACGCAAAGTATGAGTAAGGCTGGATATCCATACGATAATGCCCCCATGGAGCGATATTACAACACTCTCAAGAATGAATTGATAAATCACCATTACTATCATTCTGAGAAAGAATTATATACATCCATCGAAGAATTTGCGTATGTCCATTATAACCATGAACGACCGCATTCTTATAATAATTACAAAACGCCTTTCGAGGCACGATACGGGGCGTAAACCCTGTAGCAGTAAAAATTAGGTCAAAGTGTTACAAAAAAGCTTGACCACAACAGTTTAGATGATTTTTTTATGTTTATCTATAATATTGGACATGATATTGACATTAATAAAGAAGAACGGCAATGGGCTAAGAATCGATACTGCGAGTATCAAGATTTTAAGTCAACAGACAGAGTTGTTGATTTTATTATGAAAAAATTAAATTAAGATTGAAATAGAAGGAGTCGGTGAATAGATAAAATTTATTATAAGATCATAAATTATATTTGGGAGAACGAGCATTGATGGTAGGTAATAAAGAAATGGTTAGCATCATTATGCCAGTATATAATTCTGAAAAATATGTTTCTGAAGCTATCGACAGTGTATGTAACCAGAGTTATAAAAATTGGGAACTTTTGATTGTAAATGATGGTTCAACCGATCAAACATCGGAAATCATAGATGATTATGAAAAAAAAGATTCTCGTATAAAAGTATTTCACAGAAGAAACAAAGGGGTCTCTATAGCAAGAAATTTTGCTTTGAAACAGATATCTGGAGAGTATGTCACATTTATAGATAGCGACGATGTGTATCATCTTGAACGTTTGCGAAAAATGTTGCAGGTATTTCAAAAGTATAAAGATTGTGATATTGTTTTTTCTAAGCATAAAGAATTTATAGGTGAATTAAATAAAAATGATACGGTTGGTTCGGAAAAAATTGTAGTAAATAATGATGATGTACTTTGCAAATTTATTTCTGATTTGAATAGTCACTATATGTGTAATACAATGATTAAATCAGAAATTGCAAAAAAAGAGGAATTTGCACCGATACGTTTTGGAGAAGATTTTTGTTATATACGAGATTGTGTTTGGAATTGTAGACAAATGGCTGTCCTGGATGAAGTGTTATATTATTATAGACGAGATAATGAGAATGCAATGACCAGTCATTTTTTTTCAGAAAAATATGTTCCAGATTATATGAAATTGGCAGAGAACGTTTATTATTTTTGTAAAAATCATAAATTAGAAGATAATTTTTATAGAAATATGGTTGCACATGAATATGCACAAAATAGTATGCGAATCAGAAAGTGTACATCTTATTTGAAATTTGTTGCATATATGAATGATAAGAAATTCAGAGAGGGGATAAAATTTGCAAAAGCATCACAGTGTACTTTATTTGAAAAAATAATATTTTATATGATAAAGTATAAATTGTATATTCCGTTTGCCTTTTGGGTATGGTAAATATTTGGAAAAATAGATTTATGAGATGCGAAGAGAGATTGTTATTGCATAGTAGTAGATTGCATTTTCGAGGTGGGTCTATATATAAAAAGTAAATACCAAGGAGATTATTATGGGAATTAAAACAAGTAGTGCGAGATTATTGGCGTATTTGAAAAAGGCGGGAGAAAGTGACTTACGGTCTGTTTGTATGTTAGGCCACTTATAAATGATTTTTAGCGCAAAATGGCAAAATTTCTGCGTAGAAA
>JBJENG010000005.1:0-12228 GCA_051880075.1 Blautia sp.
TAGTGTGCTACTAAAACGGAATGCAAAATCTACAATCTTTTCACAAAAATTTTTGTAATACTTTACCACATGCAGGCACATTTATGCTTTTGGCAGATACTGCACGCCTTCTTTCAGATACTCATTTCTCACGTCTGCGAATTTTCCTGCATCTACCAATGCAGCCAATTCCGGTTCCAGAGGCATCTTGGCCATAACAGGAACATTCAGTTCTGCTCCAACTGCATCTACTTTGCTTTCGCCGAACACATGAATTTCTTTTCCGCAATCCGGACATTTGACAAAACTGTAATTTTCCACCAGACCGGCTACCGGAATCTTCATCATCTCAGCCATATTATAAGCTTTCTTGACAATCATGCGAACCAGATCCTGAGGAGAAGTAACGATTACCACACCGTCTACCGGCAGAGACTGGAACACAGTCAGCGGTACATCTCCTGTTCCCGGAGGCATATCTACAAAAAGATAATCCAGTTCGCCCCAGATTACATCGGTCCAGAACTGTTTTACCATATTCGCCAGAATCGGTCCTCTCCAGATAACGGGTGTCTCTTCCTGCGGAAGGAGAAGATTGATTGACATGATCTTAATATCATTCTCTGTCAGCATTGGATAAATGCCGTTATCATCTGCCTGAGCAGCACCTTTTAATCCATACATTCTCGGAATAGACGGTCCGGTAATATCCGCATCCAGAATGCCTACCCGATATCCTCTTGCAGCCATTTCATTTGCCAGAGACGCTGTCACAAAGGATTTTCCCACACCGCCTTTGCCGCTGACTACGCCAATGACTTTCTTGATTTCCGAATATGCATTCAACTGTTCTTTTGGAATGCCGCCTCCTTTTGAATGACTGCATCCTTCACAGCTTTTTTTGTCGCAGCTTTTGCTGTCACATTGTTTCTTTTCTTCGCTCATTGTTTTTCCCTTTCTTCTGGTTCAAAGTATATTTTTCGGATGACTATTTGATAAATCGGTCAATTGCTTTATTCAGCTCATCCAACGCTTCTTTGTCACCACTCTCCACTGCGTCTACAATGCAGTGTTCAATATGATCCTGGAGAATCACCTTTCCCGTATTATTGATGGCTGCTTTTACCGCCGAAAGCTGTATGAGCACTTCCGTACAGTCTCTGCCCTCTTCCACCATACGGCGAATGGACTCCAGATGCCCGATTGCCCGGGACAGACGGTTCAGCACAGCTTTCGTATGGGTATGGCTGTGAGTATGACTGTGAGTGATCACGGTTCCATCCTCAAGCGTATGCGTGTGTGTATATTCCTGCTTTTTTTCTTCCATATCTGCACCTCCCCGTACTTTTCTCATTATAGCAAACTGTGTAAAAAAAGCAATCTTTTGTCATATCTCTGAAAAAGTATATCTCTGATGAATATCCGATGTCATGACATCAAAAACAAGACTTCCATCCTCTTTTACTGTTTTTTCCAGACGGAATTCTTTCTCGGAAGAAAACTTGGATTTCAGCCATTCCTCCGGATCTTCCAGCTGCATTTCCTGAATAAAGTTGTCTCTTGTATGATTCCCGGGACACTGATTAAATATTTCATGGATTACTTCATATTCTTTCATCATTGCTTTCTTAACTTCCTTTCTGCCAGGTTTCTTAACCTTATTTCTCCACTTTCCAACATTCTACCATATTCTAAAAAATTTGTACGGGATTTTGCCAAAATTTTATGGTTTTTTTAAAAAACAAATTGCCAAGGGTTTATAAATGTCGTATTATGTTAGTTAACATATAAGGAGGATTTCAAAATGCAACTATTAGAAGAACGTATCCTGAAAGACGGTACGATAAAACCGGGAAACATTCTTAAAGTAGACAGTTTTCTGAATCATCAGATGGATATTCCGTTTATTAACGAACTTGGGAAAGAATTCAAACGCAGATTTGCAGATGCCCCTGTTAATAAAATCCTTACCATAGAGGCTTCCGGCATCGGTATTGCATGTCTGGTTGCCCAGCATTTTAACGTTCCTGTAGTATTTGCAAAAAAAGCACAGAGTTTAAATCTGGACGGGGACATGTATACTACAAAAGTGCAGTCTTTTACCCATAAAAAAGTTTATGATGTGATCTTATCCAAAAAATTTCTAAATGCAGACGATCATGTCCTGATCATTGATGATTTTCTGGCGAACGGCTGTGCCCTTCACGGCCTTATGGAAATCGTAAAGGAATCCGGAGCTGTCCTTGAGGGTGCCGGTATTGTAATTGAAAAAGGATTCCAGAATGGTGGAGATACTCTCCGTGCAAAAGGCATACGCTTGGAATCTCTTGCCATTATTGATTCCATAACTGATAACTCAATTGTATTTCGGAAAGACAACTGGGAATCCTGAACTCCTGATACCCCTTATAAACAAAGAGCTGATTTTACATTTTCTGTATCATCAGCTCTTTTTGTTCTATTTTCGCTTATCTATACTATATCTCTATTTCTTTCTTCCTGATATCCAATCTGTGCCTCTTTCTCCCAGATGATTCTCTGCCTTGCAATTCTTGCGCGGGCTGTTTTCCGTTTCCGTTCTCTGAGAATATGGATTCTGCACAGACAGGATCCGAAAAGCAGGCCTGCCAGAACCACCGCCCCTGCTCCGATTCCTGCCATTTTCCTGCTTATTCTGTGTTCTTCTTTTAGGGGAGTTCCTGTGCCTTCCATATCCTGTAATTCTTTCATGGACTCCTCTTTCTGCAGTTTTTCTTCCTGTTGTTTCTCTTTCGGCAATTGTTCTTCCCATACTTCCTCATCCGGCTTCTGTTTTATCTCCTCTTCTGCCTCTTCTTCATAGGCAACCTGGGTTTTATAAAAAGCAAACATCCGTCTGCCATCATTTCGATCTTCACTTACTACTGCCAGAAATTCTCCCGATCCGGTCTCACAGATTCCTTCCGGTTCTTCATTTTTCACATCTGTAAACGGAAAAGTGATTTCGGATGACAACAGAAGTTTTTTCTGTGAAACAGAATACACATTCAGATAATCTCCAATTCCCATATGCAACGTCATGGGGAAATTCAGAATATAATCTTCCGTCACATGGAGATCCTGAAAATTAGTACCTACAGAGGATCCTTGATATTCTCCCAGATTTTCTATCTCCTGAAACTGATTATCCAGAACCCGGAAACTGAATCCTGCTTCTTCATTGGTCTGAATCACATATTGATCGGTATCTGTCCGATACCCGATTCCCAGAATATTATACGCATCACTGACTTTGATTTTTCCTTTATACTGGAGGTTCTCTCCATCCATAATAAAAACACAGCCTCTGTTTTCCGGATTGTTTGCCGTATAGGGCGCTACATAAATTTCCTTTTTGGAAGGATTGTATGCCATACCGTTTCCATGTTCCCAATTGGTGTCACCATTTCGCAGTGCCAGAGAAAAAGGAGTCACCGGATTTCCCTGACTGTCTGTATCGTTTCTGTAATAAGCAGACACCGTATCCGGAAGATTTTCCTCATCACTGGTGTTTTCAATACACACAATATAATCCTCCGTTGCACAGACAGACTGGAGAACTCCCTGTGGTGCCAGCAGTTCTTCCTCATAAATCTTTTCCCATGTAAGATTTTCAAAAGCAGACCCCCCGGGAATTCCTCCGAAACAGGATCCGGCAGTTGCCAGAAACAAACCGATTCCCATTCCTGCTCCTGTAAACAGTCTGCTTACTTTCCAAACTATAGTATCCTTTTCTTTCATGATTTTATTCTTTTCTGTTACTCTTATTTTCTTTTTCCGAATCCGCCATCTGATTTTTCGGATGTCCGCCAGTCATATTCTCTATAGGCTGTTTCAGAAAACTTGCCCGCATGATGGCACCCTGTCCATACTTTTTCCGGATTTGATCCACTGCCTGATCTACTTTTTCCAGTTTTTCATAATCGGTTGTATCAAATAAGGACATCTGGCGTCCGAATGCTTCCCTTGAAACACGACTGGTTCGCACTCCCAGAAGCCGAATAGGACTTCCGTCCCAAAGTTCATCAAAAAGCCGGCAAGCCTGTGCATGAAGCTCTGAGGTAATGTTGGTGGGTGCCGGCAGAACTGTTTGATGAGATGCTGTATTCAATTCAAAATTTTTAATGGACACGGATATGATTTCCCCCTTCATACCATCCTTTCGCAATCGTGCTCCTACGGTTTCGCACAAGGACAAAAGCACCATCTTTGCAGTCCCTTCATCGGTCACGTCAAAGGCAATGGTCGTGCTGTTTCCGTATCCTTTATTGTCTTCTGCCACAGGCTCAACTACCTGACTGTCTTCTCCGTTTGCAAAACGCCAGATGGCTTCCCCATGTTTCTTCAGATGGAAATGCAGTATCGAGGGGTCTGTCCGGGCAAGTTCCCCGATGGTATAAATCCCCAGCTTTTTCAGGGTATTTTCTGTAGATTTTCCAACAAAAAGCAGATCCGATACTGGAAGGGGCCACATTTTATCTTTGATTTCTTCCGGAAAAAGAGTATGTACTCTATCCGGCTTTTTGAAGTCCGATGCCATCTTTGCAAGGAGCTTGTTGCTGGAAATCCCTATATTTACCGTAAATCCCAGTTCCCTGCTGATACGATTTTTCAGTTTATGGGCAAATGCAATCGGATCTCCTGTAAGACACTCCATACCTGTCATATCCATAAAAGCTTCATCAATACTATACTTCTCCACATCCGGTGTATATTCCCGCAGCAGATTCAGAAACTGCTGCGAATAAGTCTCGTACATCCCATGATGAGACGGAATAATGGTAAGAGAAGGACATTTTCTAAGGGCATCCACTATAGGTTCCCCGGTTCTGACTCCAAACTGCTTTGCAGGAATGGACTTTGCCAGAATGACTCCCCGCCGTTTGGTCCGGTCTCCGCCTACTGCACTGGGAATTTCCCGCAGATCCAGTTCTGATCCGTTCTGCAGACGATACACCGCCTCCCAGGAAAGGAAGGCACTGTTCACATCAATATGGAAAATCACCTTCTTCACTGCAATTCCTCCTCTGCAATGATTTTCAGTGCTTCTGCAGCCTCTTCTGCTTCCTGTTGTGTATTGAACCAGGAAAAAGAAAAACGGACGCATCCCTGTTCTTCTGTCCCCAATGCCTTGTGCATCAGAGGCGCACAATGAGCACCTGCCCGCGTATAGATTCCAAACTCCCGTGCCAGTCTGTCACTTACATAAGCAGAGTCCAGATCTCCCAGATTCAGGGACACTACCCCCATTCTGTTCCGAGAAGAAAAATCCCCATAGAGCCGAATTCCCTTTATCTTCCGTACCTTCTCATAAAAAATCCCACACACCTGCTGATCTGCCTCAAAAATATTCTCCACTCCCGTTTCCTGCAGATAGCCAATAGCCGCCAACAGCCCGGCAATTCCATGGCCATTCAAAGTCCCTGCTTCCAACCGTTCCGGCATGGAATCCGGCTGTTCCCGATCAAAAGAACGGATTCCGCTTCCTCCGCTTTTCAAAGGCCGTATAAAAATTCCGGGAACTACGCAAAGTCCACCGGTTCCCTGCGGCCCCATGATTCCTTTATGTCCGGTAAAGCAAAGGACATCAATCTTACATGTTTTCATAGACAAGGGAATAATTCCTGCTGTCTGCGATCCATCCACCACAAAAATCAGTCCGTGCCTTCTGCAAATCTGCCCGATTTGCTCAAT
This sequence comes from Blautia sp., assembly GCA_051880075.1. Classification (GTDB taxonomy): domain Bacteria; phylum Bacillota; class Clostridia; order Lachnospirales; family Lachnospiraceae; genus Blautia. The sequence continues at coordinate 5,692 of JBJENG010000005.1, forward strand.
ATCCACCAAATTGCCCGTCACATTGGAACCGTGGGTGCAAACGACTGCCCTGGTCCGCGGCTGAATGGCATTTTCCAGATCTTCACAGGAAATATTTCCTTTTTGATCTGCTGGAAGAATCGTAAGAGACACGCCTTTTTTCTCCTGCATATAAAGAGGACGCAATACAGAATTGTGCTCCAGCGCAGTAGTAATCACATGATCTCCCGGGGAAAACAGCCCTTGTATGACCACATTTAAAGCTTCTGTTGCATTTGCAGTAAATACGACTCCGGATGGATCACCCAACTGAAAAAAATCAGATACTGCTTCCCTTGCTTCATATATGGTTCTGGCTGCATGCAAAGACGCCGGATGTCCTCCTCTCCCGCAATTTCCCAGATTTTCCATAGCTTCCAGCACTGCTTCTTTTACACAATCGGGCTTTTTCATTGTAGTTGCACTGTTATCCAGATAAATCATTCTTTTCACCCCTAGCAAAATTCCAGAAAGAATTCCTGTTTTTCTTCTACATAACCAATGAGAGCTGCATGTTCTGTTTTCTCCCGACCCTTCAGTTCTTTCAGCAAATTCTCTCCCTCTTCTTTTGGCACACTCACCAGCAATCCTCCGGAAGTCTGAGGATCAAAAATCAGATCCTCCATAGATTCCGCCAACTGGCCTTTTATGGAGATTTCTTTTTTACAAAACCGCTTATTCCGGTAAGTACCTTCCGGCACCAGACCCATCAATGCGTAATCCAGCGCATGCGGAAGTACCGGAAGTTTCTCTGTCATGATTTTCAATGTAACCTGACTGCCCCGTGCCATTTCCATTCCATGACCTGCCAGAGAAAATCCGGTTACATCCGTACAACTGTGTATCGTATAGGATTTCAGAATTTCTGCAGCATATTTGTTCAGACAACACATGTTTTTTATAGCTGCTGCTTTGGAATCTTCTTCTGCCATTTCTGCCTTTACTGCCGTATTCACCAGGCCGGTTCCCAACGGTTTTGTGAGAATCAGCACATCCCCTGGACGTGCTCCGCAGTTCTTCCAGATTTTATCCGGATGTACATATCCCGTAACACAAAGACCATATTTGGGTTCCTCATCATTGATGGAATGACCGCCTGCCAGTACAGCACCTGCTTCCCGGACTTTTTTCGCTCCTCCTGCCAGAATCTGCCCCAGTACTTCTGCTCCCAGACAATTGGGAAATGCCACAATATTCAGAGCCAGCCTTGGTTCACCACCCATGGCATAAATATCACTGAGGGCATTGGCTGCACTGATTTGTCCAAATGTAAACGGATCATCCACCACAGGAGGAAAAAAATCAAGTGTCTGAATCAAAGCCAGCTCCGGAGATATTCTGTACACAGCTCCATCATCAGAGGTTTCTACTCCCACAAGCAGATTTTCATCTGCAAAAGCAGGAAGCTTTCCCACAAGTTGTGATAAAATATCCGGTCCGATTTTCGCAGCACACCCTGCACTTTTTGCAAACTGTGTCAGTCTGATTTCTTCCTTTATTTCCATTTTTCCTGTTCTATTCATTCCTGTCAACCTCTCTATTTATAATGCAATCTGCACTTCTACAGGACAGTGATCCGAGCCGAAAACATCTGTATGAATCTTTGCAGATACCAGCTTCTCCTTCAAACGGTCTGAAACACAGAAATAATCGATGCGCCATCCTGCGTTTTTTTCTCTTGCCCGGAACCGGTAAGACCACCAGGAATAGATGCCTGTCTCTTCCGGATAAAAATAACGAAATGTATCCGTAAAGCCGGCAGTCAGCAACTCTGTAAATTTATTTCTTTCTTCGTCGGTAAAACCTGCATTGTGCCGGTTTGTCTTCGGGTTCTTTAAATCAATTTCTTTGTGTGCCACATTCAGATCTCCGCAGAATATTACAGGCTTCTTTTGATCCAGCTCCACAAGATAAGACCGGAATGCATCCTCCCACTGCATACGATAATCCAGACGGGCCAGTTCATTCTGTGAATTAGGGGTATAACAAGTCACCATGTAAAAATCCTCATACTCAAGAGTGATCACTCTTCCTTCCTGATCGTGCTCATCAATTCCCAGCCCGTAAAACACCTGCATGGGTTCTTTTTTTGCAAATATGGCAGTTCCCGAATACCCTTTTTTCACTGCGTAATTCCAGTATGCATAATATCCTTCCGGTGAAAAATCAATCTGACCTTCCTGAAGCTTTGTTTCCTGCAGACAGAAAAAGTCTGCATCTGTCTCTTTAAAATATTCCAGAAAACCTTTCTGAACACAGGCTCTCAGCCCATTCACATTCCATGATATCAATTTCATATTGTATCTTCCCCCTGTTTCTTCTATACTTTCTCTTTTTATCTTTCTGTTTTATTTCTTCTATCTGAAATATTATACACTATTTTCTGTCTTGTGCGGAGAAATCGGCAGAAAAAGTTGCGAAAACATCTTTACGAATCCCTAAAAAAGAGTATATAATAATTACCGTATTTCAAAACTAACGAATTCTGAAGAAAAAAGGAGAAAAACAATGGGTGGAATCTTTGGAGTAGCTTCTAAATCCAGTTGTACACTGGATTTGTTTTTCGGAACTGATTATCATTCCCATCTTGGAACACGCAGAGGCGGTATGGCAGTTTATGGAAAGAACGGTTTTTCCCGTTCTATTCACAATATTGAAAACACACCCTTCCGTACTAAATTTGATGGGGATCTGGACGAACTGGAAGGAAATCTGGGAATTGGATGTATCTCCGACAATGAACCACAGCCGCTTCTGGTACAGTCTCATCTGGGAAGCTTTGCAATTACAACGGTAGGAAAAATCAACAACATGGATGAACTTGTTGATATTTCTTATAAAAATGGCTGTACGCATTTTCTTGAAATGAGTGGGGGCAGCATTAATCCTACAGAAATGGTAGCCTCTCTGATCAATCAGAAAGCTTCTCTCGTAGAGGGTATTCAGTATGTACAGGAAATCGTGGATGGTTCCATGACACTTCTGCTTCTGACACCTAAAGGAATTCTGGCTGCAAGAGACCGGTTGGGACGTACGCCGATTGTCATCGGAAAAAAAGCAGATGCCTACTGTGCATCCTTTGAAAGTTTCGCATATCTGAATCTGGGATATGAAACAGAACGGGAACTTGGTCCTGGAGAAATTGCATTCATTACTCCGGAAGGTGCGGAAACTCTGGCAAAGCCGGGAGAAGAAATGAAAATTTGTTCCTTCCTTTGGGTATATTATGGTTATCCCACCTCTACTTACGAAGGAATCAACGTAGAAGAAATGCGTTATGAATGCGGAAAGAAACTTGCTCAGCGTGATGCAGACAGGGAATATGTAAAACCAGATCTGGTTGCAGGTGTTCCTGACTCCGGTATTGCTCATGCCATCGGTTATGCAAATGAATCCGGTATTCCGTTTTCCCGTCCTTTCATTAAATATACACCAACATGGCCCCGTTCTTTTATGCCTACTCATCAGAGTCAGCGAAATCTGATTGCCCGTATGAAACTGATTCCGGTAGAAGCACTGATCAAAAATAAGAGTCTGCTTTTAATTGATGACTCCATTGTCCGCGGAACACAGCTTCGTGAGACAACAGAATTTTTATATAACAGTGGTGCAAAAGAAGTTCATATCCGACCGGCATGTCCGCCGCTTCTGTTCGGCTGCCCGTATCTGAATTTCTCACGTTCAAAATCAGAAATGGACCTGATTACACGCCGTATTATCGCAGCCCGTGAAGGAGAGAATGTATCGAAAGAAGTACTTGCTGATTATGCAAATCCGGATTCCCGCAACTATAAAGAAATGCTGGAAGAAATCGGAAAACAGCTGAACTTTACAACGCTTCATTATCATCGTCTGGATGACCTGACTGCATCCATCGGTATCAGTCCATGTAAGTTATGTACCCACTGCTTTAACGGCAAAAAATAAGGAAAAAAAGAAGGCCTCCAGGCCTTCTTTTTTTCCCTATTTCTCCAAAATCCCTTCCAGAACTTCCAGAGATTTTTCTACCTTCTCCATACTGTCACATTCAATCACATAATCTGTCCGGGGATTGTACTTTCCTATAACCCGCCATACCTTGTCCAGAGGAATCTTTCCGTCTCCCAAAGCCATATGCCGGTCTTTGTTTCCTGTATTATCATGCACATGTACATGATTCAGAAACGTCCCAAAACAGTCTGCCCAGTCTTCCACAGGAATCTCTGAATAACAGAAAGCATGTCCGATATCCAGGCATAGTTGAAAATCCGGACGATTCACCCGTTCCGCCACCTTTACCATGGAATCCGGAATTCTGTCGAAAACATTTTCCAGTACTACTACAGGTCCTTCCTTTCCTTCCAGAAACCGGCAGAAAAAATCTGCCATTCTTTCTGCCCATCCAATCAGCAGATAAGCGTCCGGCACAAGACAGGTATGAAATACCAGCTTTTTTGCATGAAGCCTGCACGCAGCCTCATAGACCTGCTCATAACGTCTTTCTGTCACTTCTCGAATAAGCGAATCATAAGTCATAGGATTCAGATCCAGAAAAGGACCATGAAGAGACAGTTGCGGATCCCCCATGTTCCCAAGCCTTTCTCCGTACTTCTGAATTTTTTCATCCAGACAGTCCAGATTTTCAGCTATGGAAAATTCTATGCTCTCCACACCTGTCCCTTTCTTCCTGATGATTTCCCGGATCTGCGTATCTTCAATCAAATGACTGATATAAATCATGATACGCATCCCCTTTCATCTATTATACTATTTTAATAAATAAACCTCTGCGTTGTATACTCCATACTGATTTGCCCTTTCATGGTCATTTACAAACACATCGATCCGGTTTCCTTTAATGGCACCGCCACAATCTTCTGCTGTGAAAATATGTCCATTAATAATGACCTTTGTTCCATATGGAATCACAGATGGATCGACTGCGATGGTATCGCCCTCAATCAGCGGTGCTCCTGTAGAAGTAACACCTGCCCATTCATCGTTGCAGCAGGAACCGCTGCAGTAATGGGTGATTTTAAAAGTTCCAAGAGAATCTCCATACTGAAGTATGGATGCATTCACTTCAGCAATGTCGCTTCCATAAATACCACTGACCTGAGTTTCATCTTCCAGAACTCTTACCGCCCATACTGCATTTGCAGTATTTACGGTTCCCTGTACAATTCCTCTTGATTTACTCATTGCTTCAATGGTCTGTCCGTCTCCTGCATAAATTACCACATGGTATATATATCCGTTCTTTGCATAAAAAATCAAATCTCCAGGCTGTGCATCTTCCACTGAAATCTTAGTTCCATACTGTGCCTGATCTTCTGCAATACGAGGAAGTGCATAACCGTACTGTGCATAAATACTCTGTACAAACCCGGAGCAATCTGCACCTTCTGTCAGACTGGTTCCACCCCATACATAAGGGTTTCCTATAAACTGACTTGCAAATTCCAGAACAGAATTGCGGATTTCGCCATTTGGCACACCGGATTTCACTGATGTAACCGTATAATAGCAGGCATGATTCTCTTCTGGTGTTACCAGTTCTTCTGCTGTTTTGAAACTTTCTTCTCCTGCTTTCTTTACCTGGGCAGTCACGACTTTGCCTTTCCATTCATCTGCTGCATCGGCTGTTTCTTCATTACTTTCTATTCCTGTAGAAAACAGGCTCTTCACTTCTGTTTTTGACTGCAAAGCAGAAGCTGCTGCAATTGCTTTGGCAAGAAGATCTCGCTCCTCTTTTCCCTTCTCTTTTTTATCTGTTTTCAGAGCATCATTATTCACAAATCCACGAACATTGCCAGATTCTACATATACATAATCATCATCCTCGTCTGCCAGAATATAGCAAAGATCATTCTGATTCAGCATTCCTACTACCCGGCTGCCTGCATTTTTATCCTCATGAATTTCTGTCTGATTTTCTGTGCAAAGAGCATAGACCTTATCCACAACTGTTTTTCTTACAGTAGAACGTGTATGCAAAAACGCCAGATTCTCTTCTGCCGGCACGATTTCTTCCGCCTCTGTAAGCAAATGTGTGATTCCCTTATATACTTTCTTACGTTTTTTTGCTTCTTCTTTTGCTTCTTTTTCCATTTCAGTAACCATTTCATCGGCCTCTTCCCCGGAAATCACCTGCTCTGCTTTCACAAACCCACGAACGGTTCCGGATTCCACATACAACCATCCGTTTTCTTCTTCCTGGATAATATAGCAGACTCCCTTTTCCGGAAGATTACCAATCTCTCTTGCGGAATCTGTCATCTCTTCCACAATAGACATCTCTTCCCGGGCAAAGGCATATTTCTTTGCAATTGTCCAGAAACGGAAATCTTCCACAATCTTCGGTAAAGAAACAATTTGCTGCTGTTCGATTAACTGGTCATTGGTAATCGTCCCCTGTGTCGCCTGGTTGGACACTTCCTGATTATTCTGGGTCTCATTGGCATCTTCCGGCACTTTCGGTGCATCTGGTACTTCCGGTACTTCTGGTACTTCCGGTGCATCTGGTACTTCCGGTACTTC
>JBJENG010000005.1:12328-23587 GCA_051880075.1 Blautia sp.
TCTGGTACTTCCGGTGCATCTGGTACTTCCGGTACTTCTGGTTCTTCCGGCTCTTCTGGTTCTTCCGGTGTATCCGGTTGCTCATATTCCGGATCTTCTTCTATTACAGGACTGCCGTCTTCTATAATCACATAACCATCCTGAAGTACATATCTATAACCTTCCGGCAACTCATATCCGGTAGCTGCTTCATATTCTTCTGGTGTCATCTGTTCCAAAATCTCCGGCTCCTCCGAATCTGCTGATTCTTCCGGCTGATTTTCTCCTGTGGATTCTGGTGACTGGGTCTCTATATTGCTGCTCGATATACTGACTTCTTCTGCTGCAAATGCTCCCGAAGGCATCAGCATGGAAATGGTCACAGCAATGGCAAGCAATTTTTTTACTTCTTTTACTTTCATTCTGTCCCTCCTGCTGCATTCTTTCTCATTTATTACCATATCACAAAATAGCAAAAAAATAAAGGATTATGACCAAATTAACATTTTTGTCACAACCCTTCATTCCTTTTTATTCTTTAATAATCTGTCTTCTGATAAAAATGTCCTTCCAGAAAATCCGTTTTAATCACATTAACAAATGCCTTCGGATCCGCCTTTCGCACACGATTCACCAATATTTTTGCTTCCGTGCTTGAAACTACAGAATATAACATCTTTCTTTTTTCATTGGAATAACAGCCTGTAGCTGCAAATTCCGTAGCACTGTGATTGGTAACTTCATAAATTTCCTGATACACTTCATCCGGATGATCGGTCACTATAAACAGTGTCTCTTTCTTATATGCAGTATGAAGCATATGAATCATCTGGGTGGAGGTAAACTGGAAAATGATAGAGTACAGCGCTTTATCCCATCCAAAGAGAATTCCGGCAATTGCCAGCACACAGCCATTTCCCATAAGGATAAAGTTCCATACGTCTTTATTCTTTTTCTGTGCAAAATAGATGGCAATAAAATCGGTTCCTCCTCCGCTGGTGCCTCCGATCAGACAAAGACTCACAGCAAACCCGTTAATGATTCCGCCAAATACAGAAATCAGCAGAATATCCTGTGTAATGGGCTGACAAGGTATCACATCAGTAAATATACTGGTGGCAACAATAATCACAGCCGAACTGATCGTAAACTTCTTTCCGATCGCACGAAAACAGATTACTGTAGGAATCGAATTCAGCAACAGGTTAATGGCAGAAAAGGGCACTGCGATTCCCAGAAATCTGTCAAAGATTGTCTGCAGCAACAATGTCACGCCATTAAACCCACCCGGATATAATCCCCCTGCTCTTACAAATGTCTTGATATTTATGGCCATAATAATGGCTCCTGCGAATCCAAGACCAAATCGTTTCACTTCTGTTTTTAAATCAAAATTTACCTTCATCTTTTTCCTGTCTGCTTCTTACAGCATATGTTTGCGAAGTTCCTCCGGTGACTTTGGACTCAGATATGCCGGTGCAATATCAAATACGGTCTTACATCCGGTCTGTCCTTCCTGATTCAGACGGTATGCAGCTCTTGCATAAGCTACAATAACAGAAGATGTAAATTCCGGATTGGAATCCAGTTTCAGACTATATTCAATTACATGATGATTTTCTTTTTCCCATCCGGTTCTTCCTGTACGGATTACAAAACCGCCATGAGGCAGTCCTGCATGGTTCGCCTTCATTTCTTCCTGGCTGATGAAATGAACGGTTGTTTCATATTCATCAAAATAATTCGGCATGGTTTTGATTTCATTTGTGATTCTGTCCTTGTCTGCCCCTTCTTCTGCAACTACAAATACTTCACGTGTATGTTTTTCTCCTGTGGCAAGTACAGGATTTTCTCCGTTTCTTACTGCATTTAAGGCTTTTTCCACCGGAATTGTATACTGTCTTGCATCCAGAACACCTTCAATTCTTCTGACAGCATCAGAATGTCCCTGGCTTACGCCCTTACCCCAGAATGTATAATCATTTCCTTCCGGAAGAATTGCATTTGCATACAGACGGTTCAGAGAAAACATACCCGGATCCCAGCCAACGGAAATCAGACCTACTTTTCCGCCTTCTTTTGCAGCCTTATCCACATCATCAAAATGCTCCGGTATTCTGGCATGTGTATCAAAACTGTCCACAACATTGAAATATTTTGCATACTCCGGTGTCTGAACCGGCAGATCTGTAGCACTTCCGCCGCAGAGAATCAGCACATCGATCTCATCTTTCATATCCACAGCTTCCTTTACGGAATATACCTTTGCAGTTTCTGTAAGAATCTGTACATCAGCAGGATTTCGACGTGTGAAAACAGCCTTCAGCTCCATATCCGGGTTCTGCTTAATGGCACATTCTACGCCTCTTCCCAGATTTCCATAACCTAAAATACCAATTCTTATACTCATCTCTTAATCACTCCTGTCAGATTATTCGCAACAGGTTCACCTCAATGCCCTGCTGTGTCGTACTCAGTATAGCAAATTCTTTTTTTATATTCAATAGAAAAAAGGCAGGGGTAATTCCTTTTTCAAATTACCCCTGCCTGTAAAAATCATTTCTGAATCAGTGATGGAACAGACGAATACCGGTAAACGCCATTGCCATATTATACTTGTTACAGCATGCAATAACAGCATCATCACGTACAGAACCACCCGGTTCTGCAATGTATTTTACACCGCTCTTGTATGCACGTTCAATGTTGTCTGAGAAGGGGAAGAACGCATCGGAACCAAGTGTCACATCTGTCATCTTGTCCAACCATGCTCTCTTTTCTTCTCTTGTAAATACTTCCGGTTTTTCTTTGAATATCTTCTCCCATGCACCGTCAGCCAGTACATCCATATATTCTTCACCGATATATACATCAATTGCATTGTCTCTGTCTGCACGACGGATTCCATCGATAAAAGGAAGATTCATAACTTTCGGACACTGTCTCAGCCACCAGTTGTCTGCTTTCTGACCTGCAAGACGTGTACAATGTACACGGGACTGCTGTCCTGCACCGATACCGATTGCCTGTCCGTCTTTTACGAAACATACGGAATTGGACTGTGTATATTTCAATGTGATCAGAGAAATTTTCAGATCCATCAGAGCATTTTCCGGAATCTCTTTATTTTCTGTTACAATATTGGAAAGCAATGCATCGTCAATCGGAAGTTCCTGTCTTCCCTGTTCAAACGTAACACCATATACTTCTTTGTGTTCCAGAGGAGCCGGCTGATATTCCGGATCAATCTTAATCACATTATAATTGCCGTTTTTCTTCTGTTTCAGAATTTCCAGTGCTTCCTCAGAAAATCCTGGTGCAATGACACCGTCGGAAACTTCTCTTTTGATCAGCATAGCGGTATCTTTGTCACACTCATCAGACAAAGCAATAAAATCACCAAAAGAAGACATTCGGTCTGCACCTCTTGCTCTTGCATAAGCACATGCCAGAGGAGAAAGTTCTCCCATATCATCTACCCAGTAAATTTTAGCCAGTGTATCAGACAAAGGAAGACCTACTGCTGCACCTGCCGGTGACACATGTTTGAATGAAGTTGCAGCCGGAAGCCCGGTTGCTTTTTTCAGTTCTTTTACCAGCTGCCAGCCGTTAAAAGCATCCAGAAAGTTAATATATCCCGGTTTACCGCTTAATACCTCAATTGGAAGGTCACTGCCGTCTGCCACATAAATTCTGGACGGTTTCTGATTTGGATTGCATCCATATTTTAATGCTAATTCTTTCATCCTGCATTCTCCTTTTTTCATTTATTTTATTTATTCTGTCTTATTTGTTTTTGTTTACGATTCTCGTCTCATATTTTCCTGTTGCAATATCAATGAAACGTACAAAAAGAGAAACTTTATTATCCTCATTAAGGCTTTCCCATACAGATTTTGTAAATGCATCAATATCATCCGGAATCGCAACCAGTTTCGGTTCCCCTTCAAAACTTGGCAGCGGATTTCCGTCATGCATATACGTATGAATGAAATGTCCTTCCCCTGCTGTCGGATTTTCATAAGCGTACGTATATCGATTGCAGGATTCCGGATTTCCGTTATTGCTCTTTAAAATAGACATTGCATAATTATATTTTCCATTTTCAATATGCATGATACCGGAAATACGAGGTGTATAGTTCGGGCCATCCGGTTCAAATTCACGGCATCTTAAAGACTGTTCAAACGTAAGCTGTTTGTCCATTCCTTCATAAATGGTATCTGTCTGATCTCCGTTTGTTACGATTGTTTTATTTCCCAGCACACGAACCGGCGCATAGATAATCAGACTTGGATCTGTCAGTTTGGAAGGATCAAATGCCTGTGTACGGATTCCCTCTCCTTCTCCTACAAATACACGGTTTCTGCTGTTTTCACTTCTTCCCATGATAAAATATGCAGTAACTGCTTTTGTTCCATCCTGGGATTTACCGATTACAATTCCTCTTCCAGGGTAAGCATTTTCTCTTAATTCCTGTTCCAGTGATAACATTTTCATGAATATCTCTCCTTTTTCTTCTACACCATAGCGTGTGCATTTTCCATACCGGAATCTTCCTCTCCGGTATAATTATCCAAGATAAAGCAAAAAAGCCCCCTACCTGAACAATAATATGCCCAGACGGTCGGCTTCATCGGCTTATACTTCCTGTGGTTTCTTCCACTTCCGTCAGTCATATAAGCAATAAAAACATACCATGGAAAGAAAAACTTGTCAACATTTTTTTCTTTCCATGATAGCTTCCACTGGAATTTCCCTTCAAGACAGTATACTTTTCCTTTTCGTGTTTAATTTTAACAATATCCTTTTGCTGTCAGACCATAATTTCTCGCCGCACATAAGATATTTCTGGCATTAGAACCATCCCGGGACACGAAATCCGATCCATACTCTTTTTCTGAAAACCTGTTTGTCCATTTACTTTTCCTCACATACCTGGAAAATATAAAATTTCAGATAATAAGATTCCTCTGCCGCCCACAAAATCGGATGATCCGGTGCCTGTGTCCGGTATTCCACCTGACGCAGACGTTTATGCACATTTCTGGCAGCCTGTCCGATGGTCTGGGTAAACAGCTCATACGACATGAAGTGGGAACAGGAACAGGTAGCCAGAAAACCTCCGTCTTTCACCAGTTTCATAGCACGGAGATTAATCTCACGATATCCTTTCACTGCATTCTTAATGGAATTTCTTGATTTGGTAAATGCAGGAGGATCCAGAATCACTACGTCAAATTTTTCTCCCTGTTTCTCCAGTTCCGGAAGTAATTCAAAAACATCCCGGCAGATAAATTTTACCCGGTCTTCCAGCCCATTCAGCCGGGCATTTTCTGTAGCCTGATCCACTGCAAGCTGTGAAGCATCTACACCTGTCACGCTGCAGGCACCTGCAATTCCTGCGTTCAGAGCAAAGGAACCTGTATGGGTAAAACAATCCAGAACTTTTGCATCTTTACAGAGACGCTGAATGGCCAGACGATTATATTTCTGATCCAGGAAAAATCCTGTTTTTTGGCCGTCTTCCACATCCACCATATACTTCACGCCATTCTCCACGATCTGTACTTTTGTATCAAATGATTCTCCCAGAAAGCCTTTTATCCGTTCCATTCCTTCCTGCAGTCTTACTTTTGCATCACTGCGCTCATAAACACCACGGATCTGTATTCCGTCCGCTTTCATACATGCTTTCAAAAGCGTTATGATTTCCTCTTTCATCCTGTCAATCCCAAGAGCCAGTGATTCCACAACCAGTACATCGGAAAACTTATCTACTACAAGTCCCGGAAGAAAATCCGCTTCCCCGAAAATCACACGGCAGCTGGAAATATCAACCGTTTTCTTCCTGTAGTCCCAGGCATCCTGTACCCTTTTTCTCAAAAAATCCCGGTCAATATCCTGGTCGGCATTTCTTGTCATCATACGGATCCTGATTTTTGATCGGGTATTGATAAATCCTCTTCCCAGTGGATATCCGTCAAAATCGTGAACAATGACAAGATCTCCATTTTCAAAGCTTCCCATAATACTGGCAATCTCATTATCATAAATCCATGGGCCCCCTGCTTTCAGGGTTCTTCCTTCTCCTTTTTTCAATACTGCTACTGCAAGACTCATCCTTTTTCTCCTTCTTTTGCTTATGTTTGCTACCAGGCCAGTACTTCCGGCCCCTGTTCTGTTACAAGAACCATAATCTCCCACTGGGCAGAGGGAAGGCCGTCATCTGTATAAATGGTCCATCCGTCTGCATCATCCAAAAAAATATCGGCTGTGCCCATGTTGATCATAGGCTCGATTGTAAAAATCATTCCAGGAGCCAGTACCATTCCTGTTCCTGCCTTTCCAATATATCCTACCCATGGATCTTCGTGAAATTCCAGTCCGATTCCATGACCACCGATTTCCCGAACTATACTGTATCCGTTTTTTTCTGCATGCTCCTGAACCGCCTGACTCATGTCTCCTAAAAATCCCCAGGCTTTTACCTGCTCCAGGCCTTTTTCCACACACTCTTTTGTAATTCTCACAAGACGTTCTTTTTCGGGACTTACTTTACCAATACAAAACATACGGGAAGAATCGGAATAATAACCATCCAGAATCGTGGATACGTCTACATTCACAATATCGCCTTCCTGAAGAACAATATCATCAGATGGAATTCCATGACACACCTGATGATTAATGGATGTACACACACTTTTCGGAAATCCTTCATAATTCAAAGGTGCCGGTACTGCACCTGCCTCAGTCGTGATCTTATATACCCACCGGTCAATTTCACCGGTTGTAACACCTGCCTGAATATGCTCTGCCACATAATCCAGAATCGCTACGTTGATTCTGGCACTCTCTTTTATCTTCTCAATCTGCTCCGGTGTCTTGATCAGGGAATGTTCCGGTACCAGATATCCCTGTCCCTGTAAATGATTCAATTTATGATCAAATGCCTCATGACATTTTTTATATTTCTTCCCGCTGCCGCACCAGCAGGGATCATTTCTTTCTATACGCTTCATCTTTTCTCCTCCTGATACGGAAAGTATAACACGCTTTTTCTATTTCTTCCAGTACAGAATCTCATCCTCTTTATTCTGTTCTACGTGCATTAATTGTTTTAAATTTTCTGAATATTTAGATGTTTTTATTATTTTATTTGCTATCATATATTTTTTAATATTATTTTCAATTTTCTTATTGACTTTTAAAATATTTACTGCTATAATAAACACATAAACAAAGAGGACGAAATAAACAAAAACAGAAAGGACTGAGACCACCGAAAACATAAAGAAATACTCCATAATAGTAAAGAAAGGACGGTATGGACCACCAAAACCTTAAAGCTTTACCTCAAATGAATTAAAAAAATAAAAAAGGACGGTAAAATCCAATGGACATGACAAACTAGAAGAGTCATTCGAAATGTAAACTTCGAATGACTCTTCTTATGCGTTCTTTTCTGTCCAAATACAGGAGAGAGGATGCCCATATCTGCTGTCTTCAGATACAGGCATCCTCTCTCACATATTCTTCTTAAATGGTGCGATACAGAGAAACTAGAATCTTCAACATTTGTTCATCTGTAAAACGACTGCTGTCAATTCCCAGATCAAATCCTTCGTTTCTTCCCCATTTCTGATCTGTATAATTTTCGTAATAATATTTTCTCTGTTTGTCCACACGTTTGATCAGTTGTTCTGCTCCCTTTGCATCCAGTCCGGTCCGTGCGCGAATGGTACGGATCCTTTCCTCAAGAGGTGCATAAATAAATACACTGCGGCATCCCGGATACTCCCGGAGAATATGATTGGCGCAACGGCCCACAATCACACAGTCCTCTTTTTCTGCCGCCTCTTGGATAATCTCACTTTGCGCATGAAACAAAATATCATTCAGGGGCTCATAATGAAACTGTCTTTCCATAGCCATATTTTCATCAAATGCATATCGCCATGGATTCTCTCTTTTCTCATCTACAGATTCCAGTTTCTCTTCCGGAAGATTCCTTCTCTGAGCAGCTATGGAAATCAGGTTTTTGTCATAAAATGCAATTCCCAGATGTTCTGCCAGCTTCTGTGCGATCACTCTTCCTCCGCTTCCAAATTCCCGTGCAACCGCAATTACTTTTTTACTCATAAAAACACCCCGCTTTCTGTCAGATTATTACCAGTTCATCTCCTACTTTTATTTTGCCTCCATGAATGACTTTTGTAAACACCCCTTCTCTTGGCATAATACAATCGCCCATTTTCTGAAAGATTTCACATCCATGATGACATTGTTTTCCAATCTGTGTCAGTTCCAATATTACATCATTACACTGAAATCTGGTTCCCACCGGAATCGTTTTAAAGTCAAAGCCGCTCACAACAAGATTTTCACCAAATGCACCGTCGTTCACTTCTGCCCCTCTGTCTTTAAATTCTTCTATTTTCTCATAACTTAACAAACTTACCTGCCTGTGCCATTTTCCTGCATGAGCATCTCCTGCAATTCCAAAATCTTCAATCAATTCTGCTTCCTGAATATTTTTCTTCTGTGTTCCTCTTTTTTCGCTGATACATACGGCCATAACCCTTCCCATCGCTTTATCCTCCAATTTCCGACATTTTTTTATTTTCAAATCCAACCTGGTCCCGCTGTTCAAAATGATGACTCACCGGCTTTTCATAGATTACCTTTTTCATAACCTCCTCCAGTTCCTGATCAGATCCGCCTCCTCGCATAATATTTTTCAGATCCGCACCTGCGGCATACTGAAGACATGGTTTCAGCCATCCGCCGGATGTCAGTCGTACACGATTGCATTCTCTGCAAAACTTATGAGACATGGCACTGATGAAACCGATTTTTCCCTGAAAACCTTCCAGTTTCACATAAGTACTTGGCCCATTGCCGAATTTTCCTTTTACATCTGTTATAGAACCATAGTTCTTTTCCAGCATCTTCTTTACGTGTTCTTCCGTTCCTCCGCAATATTGTTTCCCATATCCGATAGGCATCATTTCAATAAACCGCACATCAATGGGTCTGTCTTTTGCCAATTCTGCCAGTTTCATCCACTGGGACTCATTCATACCTTCTAATAACACGCAATTAACCTTCAGCCGGACTTGCGGATATTTCAGCACTTCCTCCAAACCCTCCAGAACCTGTGTAAGGCCTTTTCTTCCTGCAATCTTTTCGAAAATTTCTTCATCCAGTGCATCCATACTGATATTGACTGCATCCAGTCCTGCTTCTGCCAGATCCTTGATTTTTTCTTTCAACAACATTCCATTGGTGGTAAGTGTCACGTTCTCAATTCCCGGTATTTTCCTGATTTCCTTTATGAGATACGGAACATTCCCACGTACCAGAGGCTCTCCCCCTGTTATTTTTACTTTTGTGATTCCAATCCCTGCCAGAATCCTGCACAATCTGAGAATCTCCTCATAGGTAAGAATCTCCTCATGGTTCACCTTGGAAATCCCCGTATCCGGCATACAATACATACATCTGAAATTACAGCGATCTGTTATGGAAATTCGTATATATTCTATGTTTCTCCCATGCTGATCAATCATAACATTCCTCTTTCTGTTTGTCAGTACTTCTTCTTATTATTAGTATACAGCATTTTTCCTAATTTTGCATTATTATTTCAAATATTTATAAACATTTTCACCAAATCCATATGATTTTAAACATAAAGAATGCCTGAAAATATCCGGTCATCCAAAGATGGCCGGACATCCCCAGGCATTCCTGAACTGTTGATTCTCTATTATATTTTCCTACCAGGTTAATTCCAGATACAGATCTTTGTACTGTTTTGCGGAACTATCCCAGGAGAAATCTTTGTTCATGTCTCTCTGAAGCATTTCATCCCAACGCCAACGATCTGTAAAGTACAGTGTTTTTGCACGGTTTATCGCATCCAGAAGTAATCCGGACTCATAACGGTCAAAGGTAAATCCATTTCCTGAATTGTAGAATACATTGTATGGCTCTACCGTATCTTTCAAACCGCCTGTTTCACGAACAATCGGTATGGTTCCATAATGCATGGCAATCAGCTGCGTCAGACCACATGGTTCAAACTGGGAAGGTACCAGGAAGGCATCTGCACCAGCATAAATTCTGTGTGCTCTTGTTTCATCATACATAATATTGGAACACACATTTCCTTTATAAGCATTTTCATAATACCGGAAAGAGTTTTCGTAAACATCATCTCCTGTACCAAGTACTACCACCTGTGTATTTCCATCCATGATCTGAGGAAGAATCGCGTTTACAAGATCCAGACCTTTCTGATTTGTCAGTCTGGAAATCAATCCGATAACAAATTTATGATCATCCTGAACAAGACCCAACTCTTCCTGCAGTCTTCGTTTGTTTTCCCTCTTCTTCTCCAGAACATTTGTCAGATCATAATTCTCATACAATCTGGCATCTGTAGCTGTATTCCAGATATCATAATCAATGCCGTTTAAGATACCTCTTAATTTACCGGAATGATATCTCAAATGTGCATCCAGTGTTTCTCCG
Organism: Blautia sp.; assembly: GCA_051880075.1. Taxonomy (GTDB): domain Bacteria; phylum Bacillota; class Clostridia; order Lachnospirales; family Lachnospiraceae; genus Blautia. The sequence goes on from JBJENG010000005.1 coordinate 22,850, forward strand.
TAATATTCGGTCTGAATTTCGCCTGCATATGTATGGCTGACTGTAGTAATCACATTGGCATAAGTCAGTCCGCCTTTTAACATATTGGCATCATTATAGCCGACTTTCAATGCATCTTTGTTAAATACATAATCCGGCAGTCCGGACCAGTACCGAATCGTAGGAATGTTATAGATTCCCTGGAAACGTAAGTTATGAATCGTCAGAATCGTTTTTGCAGAAGTCAGTTTTGTATTTTCAAACAGTGTTCTCAAATATACCGGAACCAGTGCAGCCTGCCAGTCATGGCAATGAATAATATCCGGAACCCAATTCATATAATTTAATGCTGCAAGTGCTGCCTTTGCAAAATAGCAGTATTTCGGTATATCATCAATCAGATTGGTATATGGATTTCCATCACTGAAGAATTCTTCATTGTCAATGAAATCATATACTACGCCGTCCCATACATACTCCATAATTCCTACATAGAAAGATCTTCCATCGGCACACAGATTCATCTGGAAAGAACCTCTGTATACCATTTTTTCCTGATATTTCCACGGAATACATTTATAGCGGGGAACAATAACTTTTACATCACAGTTCTGTTTTACCAGAGCCTTTGGCAGGGCATACATAACGTCTCCCAATCCTCCGGTCTTTACAAACGGATAGCATTCGGAACCGATGAAAGCAACACTTTTTCTTGGAGTCACAGGTGCCTCATATCTTGGTTCTTCCTTCACTTCTTCC
>JBJENG010000006.1:0-23482 GCA_051880075.1 Blautia sp.
GAGCATACGGTTCATACCCGTAGTGTCGAGGGTTCGAATCCCCCTCTCGCTATTTTATTCAGAGGTACTTCTTTGTGAAAGAAGTGCCTTTTATTATTTGCCAAATTCAGAAAGGAGCTTGTATATGCCACAGTTAAGCAAAAGAGTCGGAACCTTTACAGATTCTGTTATCCGTCGTATGACAAGAATCAGTGACCAATATGGAGCCATTAACCTGTCTCAGGGATTTCCTGATTTTGATCCGCCCAGAGAAATCATGGAGGCTCTGGCAAATGTTGCCTTTGCAGGACCTCATCAGTATTCGATTACCTTCGGCGCAAAGAATTTTCGGGAAGCTCTGGCAGAGAAGCAGGGAAAGGCAATCGGAAGAAAGATTGATCCCAATAAGGAGATCGTCGTGACCTGCGGCAGCACAGAAGCAATGATGTGTACTATGCTGACCATCTGCAATCCGGGAGACAAGGTTATGGTGTTTTCTCCTTTTTATGAAAACTATGGAGCAGATGCTATTCTGTCAGGAGCGGACCCCATTTATATTCCTCTGGTTCCTCCGGAATATGATTTCGATATTCAGCTTGTAGAGGAAGGCTTTCGTCAGGGAGCCAAAGCAATTATTGTCTGCAATCCCTCCAATCCCTGCGGAAAAGTATTTTCCCGTGAGGAGCTTATGGCAATCGGAGAACTGGCAGTAAAATATGATGCCTTCGTGGTGACTGACGAAGTTTATGAACACATGGTTTATGCTCCTTATCACCATACCTGTATGGCATCCCTTCCGGGAATGTACGAACATACCATAACCTGTAATTCCCTTTCCAAAACATATTCCATCACCGGGTGGCGTCTGGGATATCTGATCGGACCGGAACCTGTGGTGGAAGCAGCAAAGAAAGTACATGATTTTCTTACAGTAGGCGCTGCGGCTCCTTTGCAGGAAGCTGCTGCTGCAGGATTGAAATTCCCGGAATCTTATTATGAGAAACTGCTGGAAATCTATACGGAGAAACGAGATTATTTTCTGAAAGGCCTGGATGAAATCGATCTGGGGCATAATGTTCCTCAAGGAACTTACTTTGTTATGGTGGACATTCAGAAATTTCTGGAACTGCCTCAGTTTGAAGGGTATACAGACCTGGAATTCTGTGAGTGGATGATAAAAAATATTGGAGTTGCGGCAGTGCCCGGTTCCAGTTTCTTCAAAGAAGAGGTGAATCATCTTATACGACTGCATTTTGCAAGGGAAAAGGAGACACTCCGGGAAGCTCTGGAGAGATTGAAGAAACTGAAAGAACTGTTTTTGTAAAAAAAGGATTGCCATATATCTGTTAACAGGATATAATATATACAGATAAAAGAAAATTCTTCAGGGCAGGGTGCCTCAGTCGAATGGAAACAGGGCTGAGAATTCCCGACCGGCGGTACAGTCCGCGAGCATGTGAGTGCTGATTTGGTGCAATTCCAAAACCGACAGTATAGTCTGGATGAGAGAAGATAGGTATGTGATTTTTTCATGTATGTTTTGCCCTGAGTGTATGGACTCAGGGCTTTTTGTTTTGTGTGGATCGATTCATTCAAAACAGAACCTCTACAAGAATTTCCTTTTATTCAGACGTATCTCTGAGAAAATCCTGTTCAGAGATCGAAATAATAAGAAGGAGAGGATAATAAAATGAGTGAACAGGTATTAAGAAGAAATACAGCAGGAAGAAGCAAAGTTAGAACATTAGCGCAGATTGCCATGCTCGGTGCAGTTGCAACGGTATTGATGCTTTTTGAATTTCCACTGCCCTTTATTGCTCCGCCTTTTTATGAGCTGGATTTCAGCGAGGTTCCCATACTGATCGGTGCATTTGCAATGGGACCTCTGGCAGGTGTGGCTATTGAAGCAATTAAAATTCTTCTGAACTTTGTGATTAACGGAACCATCACTGCAGGTGTGGGAGAGTTTGCTAATTTTATTTTTGGATGCGCCTTCCTGCTTCCGGCATCTGTAATTTACAGAAAAAAGAAAACAAAGAAAAGAGCTGTCATCGGTATGGCTCTCGGTACTGTGATTATGACAGTGGCAGCTTGTGTGATTAATGCATTTGTGCTGCTTCCTGCATACGGTGCAGCTTTTGGAATGCCGGTAGATGCTTTTGTACAGATGGGAACTGCTATTAATAAATCCATCAACAGTCTGTTTACATTTGCGGTTCTGGCAGTAGCACCTTTTAACCTGATCAAGGGAATTCTGGTTTCTGTTATCGTGGTATTGATTTATAAAAGAATCCGCGTGATTCTGAAGGGAGATCTTTGATCCGAAATAAAAAGTGAACCCCCGTATAGGGTTATAAAAAGAAAAAAAAGCTCTGATTTTCACAAAAACCTTGTAAAATCAGAGCTTTTTTTAGTTGAAAAATAACAAAAAAACACCCCCGGTGCGGCTTGTAAGAGGTGAAACGGTGTTGTATTATGAATGCAAGGTTTTTTGATTTTTGGCTTTACAAGGAAATATAAAAATGATAGTTTAATTGATAACAGCGATTTACTAAAAGAAACTGGAAGGAAAAATTAAATGGGAAAGAAAATACGAGATTTTATAAAGCGGGAGACGGTGCTGGATATTTCTTTTTTGCTGGCACTGGGATCTTGTTTTCTGATTCATCCAGATAAGCAGTATGCAGGATACATTGATACAGGAACCCTGATCGTTCTGTTTTGTCTAATGGCTGTTGTGGCAGGAATGAAAGAACTGGGCATGTTTCAGAGAATCGGGGAGGCTTTACTGGAAAGAATCCAGTCTGAGAGGGGATTGGTTCTGGTACTGGTATTTCTCTGTTTTTTCAGCAGTATGCTGATCACAAATGATGTGGCATTGATTACTTTTGTACCGTTGGCTCTTTTGATTTTACATATGACAGATCGGACATCGGCTGTCTGTTTTGTGGTTACGTTAATGACCATAGGAGCAAATCTGGGAAGTATGCTGACACCGGTAGGAAATCCTCAGAATCTGTATCTGTATTCGGTATCGGGAATGACACTGGGAGCTTTTCTGCGGTTGATGCTGCCCTACACTCTGATTTCGGCAGGGGTATTACTGGTATGTATCTTTCTGGGATACAGAAAAAGAGCATCGATCAGCTACAGCTCTGAAAATACAGAAATAAAAGACCGAAAGCGGCTGGCCGTTTACCTGATTCTGTTTGGAATCTGTCTGTTGTCTGTGGCCGGTGTGATTTCACGACCGGTTCTTTTGGTCCTGATCACTGCAGGTATTTTCTTTGCAGACCGAAAGCTTTTTGGAAAGGTGGACTACAGTCTTCTGGCTACTTTTGTATGTTTCTTTATTTTTATCGGGAATATGGGACGATTTCCTGTTTTTCGCCGGTTGATCGGAGAAATTCTGGAAGGACATGTCAGGCTGGCAGCAGCGGCAATCAGTCAGATCATCAGCAATGTACCGGCAGCTCTGCTTCTGGCCGGATTCACAGAAGAATGGAAGGAATTGATTGTCGGTACCAATCTGGGAGGTCTTGGCACGTTAATCGCATCCATGGCCAGTCTCATATCCTATAAGCAGATTGCAGTGAAAAATCCAGGACTAAAAAGCCGGTATCTGGCTGTATTTACTTTACTGAATGTTATTTTTCTTATGATTTTTGCCGGTGTTTCTTTGGTATTGTGAGAGGGGGAAGAAAAAGTGTCCAATTATGATAAGCTTTGTGAAAAATGGCGTCTGGAATTTTTAAAGATGGATATAGATCATTTGATGAAAAAGCTGCCGGAATTGAAAAAAGAAGGAAATTACCTGGTACTTACTCATTTTGGAAGAAAACTGGGAATTCGAATGGAAGATGGGGAAATCCATCCACTGGAAGACAAAAAATCGGTGGATAATGGAACAAAAATGAATCTTTATAATCTTCTTTATTATTCAAAGGAAACGGCATTTTTCAGAAATCAATGGGTGCCTTTTCGGAATGTAAGAGGAGCCGGTCCTTTTGCATCGGCATTTGAGGCTCATGTGCTGAAACCGTTTGCATTGACTTTTTCCGGAAAAACAGAAATACTGAAAGCGGCAGCTAAAAAGCTGGGAGGTGATCCGGTTAAACAGGGGGATGCGGGGTATATTCTGAAGGCTTTTGACTGTATTCCCATGCAGTATCTGTTCTGGGATGGGGATGAGGAATTTCCTGCCCAGAGTAATATATTGTTTGATTACAGTGTTACGGATTATATCCATGTGGAATCCACCGTGTCTCTTGCAGTGCAGGGTGTGGTGTCACTGATTGATGCAGCCGGAGTGGAAGAAAAAGGGTACATGTTTGCCCTGTAAAAAAGAAAATAAAGGAGAAGTGTTATGAGATTTGAAGAGGTGACCAGGGAACAGCTGGAGGCAATGGCGGAAATTTATATGGAGACTTTTAATGCACCGCCATGGGATGATGCATGGACAAAAGAGACGGCAGAAAAAAGGCTGCTGCAGATGATCAGCCATCAGGGGGCTTTTGGTATCTGCTGTTATCAGGAGGAAGAAATGTGTGGGATGATGGTAGGAGAAATTCTGCCTTATTATAATGGAATGCGGTATGAATTGAAAGAATTCTGTACAAGGAATTCTATGCGGGGAAAAGGGATTGGTACCTGTATGTTTCAGGAACTGGAGAAAAGACTGGAAGAGAAACAGGTGGGATATCTGTATCTGACTACAGCCAGGGGTCCTTTGACAGAAGGCTTTTATGAAAAGATGGGTATGAAGAGAGATACACTGCTTATTGTTATGAATAAAGACATTCCCGGTTGACGTTTTGAAAAAAATTTTTTACAATCATAGTGTTACCTGTAAAGTAAAAACAAAGAAGGGAAAAGAATATGTTAGAAAAATTATTTCATCTCAGGGAACATAATACGAACCTGAAAACAGAGATCCTTGCGGGAGTCACTACCTTTATGACTATGGCTTATATTCTGGCTGTAAATCCCAATATTCTGTCAGAAGCGGGAATGGACAGAGGGGCCGTCTTTACAGCGACTGCTCTGGCTTCTCTGATCGGAACCTGCTTAATGGCATTGATGGCTAATTATCCGTTTGTGCTGGCACCGGGAATGGGGTTAAATGCCTATTTTGCCTATACGGTTGTTCTTGGAATGGGATATACCTGGCAGATGGCTCTGGCCGCCGTATTTATTGAAGGTATTATTTTTATTGTGCTTTCTCTGACAAATGTAAGAGAAGCTATTTTTAATGCTATACCTATGACTCTGAAACATGCAGTTTCAGCCGGTATTGGTCTGTTTATTGCATTTATCGGACTTCAGAATGCAAAAATCGTTGTGGACAGCAGTACACTGGTAAGCCTCTATTCCTTTAAAAGCTCCATTGAAAACGGACTCTTCAAAACAGAGGGAATCACCGTGTTACTGGCACTGATCGGACTCTTGATTACAGGGATTCTGGTTATTAAAAATGTGAAGGGCAATATTTTATGGGGAATTTTGATTACATGGGGACTTGGAATTGTCTGTCAGCTGACAGGACTTTATGTGCCGGATCCGGAACTTGGAATGTACAGTCTGATTCCGGATTTTTCAGCTGGAATTACTATACCCAGTCTGATGCCCACATTGGCTAAAATGGATTTCTCTATTGTTGCAACTCTGGATTTTGCAGTGATTATGATGGCATTCTTGTTTGTGGATATGTTTGATACATTGGGCACTCTCATCGGTGTGGCTTCAAAAGCAGACATGTTGGATAAAAACGGAAAACTTCCGAAAATTAAAGGTGCACTTCTGGCAGACGCAATTGCAACATCTGCAGGAGCGGTACTTGGAACATCCACTACAACTACATTTGTGGAAAGTGCATCCGGTGTGGCTGAAGGAGGAAGAACCGGATTGACCGGACTGGTGTCAGCAATTCTTTTCGGATTGTCCCTGTTCCTGTCACCTGTATTTCTTGCTATTCCTTCCTTTGCAACGGCACCGGCATTGATCGTAGTAGGATTTCTCATGATAACATCAATCATGAAAATTAATTTTAATGATTTTTCAGAAGCGATTCCGGCATTTATCTGTATGATTTCCATGCCGTTCATGTACAGTATTTCAGAAGGAATCTGTTTTGGAGTAATCTCCTACGTGGTACTGAATTTGTGTACAGGCAAAGTAAAAGAGAAAAAGATCAGTATGCTTATGTATGTACTGGCAATCTTGTTTGTATTGAAATATGTACTGATCTGACAATTAATAAAAAAGAGGCTGATATTCAGCCTCTTTTTTTAGCTTAGAGGAATGCTGCTAAAGCAGCCGCGCATGGGCGCGCAAATTGGAATGAGCTGTATTAGAAACAACTTGTCAATAAGAGCGTACAAGTTGTAAAATAAAAGAAAAGGAGGGGCACAATGGCGAACGAAAATGGAAAGACAAAATACTATACGTTAATGGAAGAACTGAAGCAGGCAATCCTGAGCGGCTCCATCAAACCAGGAGAAAAACTTCCTTCGGAAAATGAATTGTCGGAAAAATATCAGATCAGCCGTCATACAGTACGCAAAGCCCTGTCGATTTTAATTAACGAAGGATATATTGAGGCGGAACATGGCAGGGGAACGTTCTGCTCCCAGCGTATGGGACATATGAAAAATTCAAGAAATGTTGCGGTAGTCACCACATACATTTCCGATTATATTTTTCCGCGGCTGATACAGGGAATGGACAAAGTGCTTACGGAGAACGGCTACAGTATCATACTGAAAAATACGGCAAACAGCAGAACAAAAGAGGAACGTGTCCTTGAAGATATCCTCACAAAGGATATTGAAGGGTTGATTATTGAACCGAGTAAAAGTCAGATTTACTGCAAACATACAAACTTGTATGCTATGTTGGATCAATATGAAATTCCCTATGTATTCATTCAGGGGGTATATTCCCAGATGATTGACAAACCGCATATTCTTATGGATGACTGCAAGGGCGGATATATGGTCACAAAACATCTGCTGGATGGTGGTCACAGAAAGATACTGGGAATTTTCAAAGCAGATGATTTTCAAGGAAAAGAACGGCATAAAGGCTACGTGAAGGCATTGCAGGAAGCGGGAATTGTGTATGATCCGGATATGGTTGTATGGTTTCATACAGAAGACAGAAAAACAAAACCGGCTATGATGATGGAACTGCTTTTGGAGCAGAAAGTGGAGATGGATGCAGTGGTATGCTATAATGACCAGATTGCAATCGAAGTGATTCGCTGTCTGCAGAGAAATGGACTTCGTGTTCCGGAAGATATTTCTGTGACCGGTTATGACAATTCGGTTATTGCAGAAGGAACCGTAGGATTGACTACCATTGCACACCCACAGGAAAAACTTGGGGAAATGGCAGCAGAGCTGCTTTTGGAAAAAATCAGAAAGGTACCGGAAGAAAAGAGCCGTATACAAAGGTTGATTCAGCCGGAACTGATTGTGAGAGGTTCTACAGCAGAAAAAATAATAAATGAAAGAGAGGATATAACATGTTAGAAGAATTGAAAAAAGCAGTGTATGAGGCAAATATGCTTTTGCCGAAGTATGGACTGGTAACATTTACCTGGGGAAATGTAAGCCAGATTGACAGAGAGACCGGGTATTTTGCAATTAAGCCAAGTGGTGTTGATTACGACAAACTGACTCCGGACGATATGGTAATTATGGATCTGGAAGGAAACAAAATCGAAGGAAGATACAATCCTTCTTCTGATACACCAACACATATCGAATTGTACAAAGCATTTCCGAAAATTGGAGGAGTCGTACATACACATTCTTCCTGGGCAACCAGCTGGGCACAGGCAGGAAGAGGAATTCCCTGTTACGGAACCACTCATGCAGATTATATGTATGGGGAAATTCCATGTGTAAGATGTCTGACAAAAGAAGAAATCGAAGGCGCTTACGAAAAAAATACAGGACTTCTTATTGCAGATTATTTTAAAGACAAAGATTACGAGGCAGTCCCGGCAGTACTCTGCAAGAATCATGGACCTTTTACATGGGGAAAAGACGGTCATGAAGCAGTGCATAATGCAGTTGTACTGGAGGAAGTGGCAAAAATGGCAGCTCGTTGTGAGACCATTAATCCACAGGTAAAACCTGCACCACAGGAACTGCAGGATAAACATTATTACCGCAAACACGGAGCAAATGCTTATTACGGACAGAAGTAAAAAAAAGTAGTTGGAGGATGAAAAGTGAAAAATATAATTGAAGCAGGGAAAGCAGTACTTGGTATTGAATTTGGTTCTACACGAATCAAAGCAGTATTGATCAATGAAAACAATGAACCGATTGCATCCGGTGCGCATGACTGGGAAAACCGTCTGGAAAATAATATCTGGACTTATACACTGGAAGATATCTGGACAGGACTTCAGGATAGTTATCAGAAAATGGCAGAAGATGCAAAAGAAAAATATGGCGCAACCATTACAAAGCTGGGTGCTGTAGGATTCAGTGCCATGATGCATGGATATATGGCATTTGATGAAGAAGATCAGCTTCTGGTGCCTTTCCGTACCTGGAGAAATACCATGACACAGCAGGCTTCCGATGAATTGACCGAATTGTTTCAGTTCAATATTCCTCAGAGATGGAGTATTGCACATCTGTATCAGGCAATTCTCAATGGGGAAGAGCATGTTTCAAAAATAAAATTTCAGACAACACTGGCAGGCTATATCCACTGGAAACTTACAGGAAGAAAAGTTCTGGGTGTAGGGGAAGCTTCCGGTATGTTCCCGATCGATATGAATACAGGAAATTACAATGCCCGTATGATTCAGCAGTTTAACGAGAAAATTGCAGACAGAGGATTTCAGTGGAAACTGGAAGAAATTCTTCCGGAAGTACTTACAGCAGGGGAAGAGGCAGGATTCCTCACAGAAGAAGGTGCAAAACTTCTTGATGTTACAGGAAATCTTCAGGCAGGTGTTCCGGTTTGTCCTCCAGAAGGCGATGCAGGCACAGGTATGACAGCGACTAACAGCATTGCAAAACGTACTGGAAATGTTTCAGCAGGTACTTCTGTATTTGCAATGGTAGTACTGGAAAAAGAATTGTCAAAAGTATACAAAGAAATTGATATGGTGACTACACCTACAGGAAACCTGGTTGCAATGGTACATTGCAATAATTGTACTTCTGATTTGAATGCATGGGTATCTCTGTTTAAAGAGTTTGCGGAGGCATTTGGAGTAGAAGTAGATATGAATAAGCTGTTTGGAACTCTGTACAACAAAGCTCTGGAAGGTGATGCAGATTGCGGCGGACTGCTGGCTTACAATTATTTCTCCGGAGAACATATTACAGGATTTGAAGAAGGTCGTCCTCTGTTTGCACGTATGCCGGAGAGTAAATTTAACCTGGCAAACTTCATGAGAGTTCATTTATTTACTGCACTGGGTGCATTAAAGACCGGTCTGGATATTCTTCTGAAAGATGAAGGCGTGAAACTGGATAAGATCCTGGGACATGGCGGACTCTTTAAGACAAAAGGTGTAGGTCAGAAGATTATGGCAGGTGCGGTAGGTGTGCCGGTATCTGTTATGGAGACAGCCGGAGAAGGCGGCGCATGGGGAATCGCACTTCTGGCTTCTTACATGATCAACAAAGGGGAAAATGAAACACTGGATGATTACCTGAATAATAAAGTATTTGCAGGAAATGCAGGAACAGAAATGAATCCGGATCCTGCAGATGTGGAAGGGTTTGATACATTCATCAAACGTTACAAAAATGGACTGCCTATTGAAAGAGCAGCCGTAGATTATCTGAAATAAGAAAAAGGGAACCGACAGGCTGTGTTGTGATCAGACATCTGTTGGTTCCTTTTTGTATTTCAGAGTTCCAGATATTCCCGGATATAGAAAGCAGTCATATATTCATAGCGTATCTGCATATCATCCAGATTTTCATTTAGCATTTCCTTTAAAATATGTACCCGGTAATTGATGGTATTGCGGTGACAGTGCATGGATGCGGCAATGGCCTGTATACTGCCGTTGCACAAAAGATATTGCCGCAGAGTTTCCAGATAAGCAGTATTGTGTAGCTGGTCATAATCCTCCAGAGTTTTAAGCTTTCTGTCGGTATAGGTTCTCAGTATCTGGGTATCCGAAACATTCATAAGAATCTGAAAAAAACCAATCTCCTGATAGGAACAGACGGATTCCCCGCGATGAAGACCCAACAGGAGAGAAATGTCTGCCAGACGGAGACTGGAGGAGAGACCGGAAAAATCAGAAACCAGAGAGCCGATTCCCACAGGGCAGCCATTATGCAGAGCAAACGTTTTTAAAGATTCCCGCAGTCGGCACATGGAAGGGCGGCAGCAGATCAACAGGATTTTTTCTCCGTATTCTGTAGTATGAAATCGTTGGCCTGTATCTTGTACTGCGCTTTCCAGCTGATGCATAAAAGAAGCAGCGGTTCGGGAAGAACAAAAAGACCAGTCACAAACACAGACACAGCAGCTGTCTTTTACCGGAAATCCCATTTTATCCAGAATTCCGGTCTGTTCACCGGAATCCGGGCTATTTGTAAGCAAACTGAGAAAAGCATTGGTAACACGTTCCGAAGATTGACTGTCCAGAAAGAGGCGCTGATAATAATCCCGTGTAATATCATGGATAGATACTTCCCAGGGCATGGTAAATAAAGGAAAATTGTTTGCATTGCAAAGAGAAATGACAGAATCGCTAATATGCGCTTCTTTGATATAGTTTCCTGTATTGATAATCAGTCCGCAGGTTTCGTGGCGAATCAGCATATGGATATAGTCAGACAGCCAGGCTTTTTGATCAGTACCTGCACTGACTCCGGTAGTAATGACCAGATCTCCCTCTTTCAGAAAATCAAAGGTATTGATATCCTCGGATACATAGATCCAGTTTACCGGCTTATCCAATCCCGTATTTTTTGTGTAGAGTGTCAGACCATATCTGTGACGGGTCGTGTTATAGAGTTCTCGAAGGGTAACGGACATAATAAACATCTCCTGCCTGAAAATGTATTTGTATGAATTTTAACATGGAGAAAAGATACTGTAAAGAAAATTGTGCGGGCAGCACAAGGAAAAAAGATAAATTTGTGTGTACAGAATATGGTAAACAGAAGAAAAATATGTAAGAATAAAGATAAGATACGACAAAGGAGTTGTAGGAAATCCCTTTGTCGTATTTTTTTTGATAATTATGATGAATTACATAGAATACAGGAGGTATGATTATGCTCAGAACAGAATTACCACGTATTATCACAGAAGAACTGCCAGGACCAAAAGCAAAGAAGATCATTGAAAGAAGAGAAAAAAGTGTACCGTCAGCCATTCGCTGTGTCTATCCTGTTGTTATTGAAAAAGGAGAAGGAGCCATGATCGAAGATGTGGACGGAAATTATTTTCTGGACTGGATCGGCGGCGTAGGGGTATTGAATATCGGATTTTCTCATCCGGAAATAGTGGAAGCAGTAAAAGAACAGGCGGATAAATATTTTCATGGCATGTTTAATGTAGTAACACATGAGGGCTATGTGGAACTGGCTGAAAAGCTGGCACAGATTGCACCGGTAAAAGGGGAACAGAAAAAAGTATTTTTTGCAAACAGCGGTGCTGAGGCGGATGAAAATGCAGTAAAGATTGCAAAGGCTTTTACAAAAAGACCAAATATCATTGTATTTTCCGGTGCTTTTCATGGAAGAACATTACTTACCATGTCTATGACCTCAAAGAAAGCATATGCAGTTGGTATGGGGCCGTTCCCGGATGGTGTATATCGTGCTCAGTTCCCTTATTATTACAGAAATCCGGAAGGCATGCCACAGGAAAAAGCAGTGGAGTATTATGTGAAGTCCATCCGTGACGTATTTGAACAGTGTGCACCGGCAAATACCATTGCAGCTATGGTAGTAGAACCTCTTCAGGGAGAAGGAGGATTCATCCCGGCACCGATTGAATGGGTAAAGGCAGTACGGCAGATTTGTGATGAAGAAGGAATTTTGCTGGTTGCAGATGAAGTACAGTCCGGATTTTGCAGAACGGGTCGTATGTTTGCTACAGAATACTGGAAAGAAGCAGGAGTACAGCCGGATATTATTGCAACAGCAAAATCCATAGCAGCAGGTGTTCCGTTGTCTGCCATTATTGCAAGAGAAGAAATCATGGAAGCACCGGCATCGGGAACCATCGGAGGAACCTTCTGTGGAAATCCACTGGCCTGTGCAGCGGCATTAAAGACCATAGAAATCATGGAAAGAGATCACCTGGCACAGCGTTCTCTGGAAATGGGTGAAAAAGTTATGACGCGCTACAGAGAATGGATGGAAAAATATCCAATCATAGGAGATGTGAGAGGCCTTGGCGGAATGGTCGGTATTGAATTTGTAAAAGATCAGATGACAAAAGAACCGGCACCGGAACTGACTGCAGCAATTATCCAGGAATGCGCAAAACATGGACTTATGGTGGAAGGCGCAGGTACTTACAATAATGTAATCCGGTTCCTGGCACCACTGGTTATGACAGATGAACAACTGGAGGCAGGACTGAAGATTATGGAAGCGGCAGTAGCTTCCGTATGTTGAGAAAATAGCAAAGAAGAACAGAGGCATTGACTTCTGTTCTTCTTTTTTGCTATTCTTTTATTAAAGACAATACCTGAAAACAACAGTAAACATAATGAATAACATTTTAATCAGGAGGAAAGAGATTATGATTCGAGTAGGTATGGGATATGACGTTCATAAACTGGTAGAAGGACGTGATCTGATTCTGGGGGGTGTGAAGATTCCCTGGGAAAAAGGTCTTCTGGGACATTCTGATGCGGATGTTCTGCTTCATGCGATTATGGATGCTCTGCTGGGAGCTGCAGCGCTTGGTGACATCGGAAAACATTTTCCGGATACCGATGAGCAATACAGGGGAATTTCCAGCATAAAACTGTTAAAACATGTAGGAACACTTCTGGAAGAAAACATGTATGTAATCAATAATATTGATGCTACGATTATTGCCCAGAAGCCGAAAATGCGGCCGCATATAGAGGCTATGATTGCAAATGTTGCAGATGCGCTGCATCTGGAGAAAAATCAGGTGAATATTAAGGCGACTACAGAAGAAGGGCTGGGATTTACAGGAAACGGGCAGGGGATTTCCGCACAGGCAGTGTGTGCTGTTACTGATGTGAGAGATTTGATGGCAGATGACCGTATGGCGGCCGGATGTTTCGGATGCTGTCATGGAGCAGAACTTCAGAAAAATACAGATGAAGCATAGTATGGAGAGAATTTATGAGTATATTAAATGTAGAACATTTGTCCCATGGATTTGGTGACAGAGCTATTTTTCAGGATGTTTCCTTCCGACTTCTGAAGGGGGAACATATTGGGCTTGTAGGAGCCAACGGGGAAGGAAAATCCACTTTTATGAATATTATCACAGGCAGGCTGATGCCGGATGAAGGAAAAATCGAGTGGGCAAAAAATGTAAGAGCCGGATATCTGGATCAGCATACTGTTCTGGAAAAAGGTATGACCATTCGTGATGTGCTGAAATCTGCTTTTGCATGGTTGTTTCAGATGGAAGAAGAAATGAATGGAATCTGTGACAGAATGGGTGAGGCATCCGAAGAAGAACTGAATCAGATGATGGAAGAACTGGGAACCATTCAGGATATGCTGACCATGCATGATTTTTATGTGATTGATTCCAAAGTGGAAGAGGTGGCACGGGCACTGGGATTGACAGAAATCGGACTTGAGAAAGATGTAACTGATCTGAGCGGCGGACAGAGAACGAAGGTACTTCTTGGTAAGCTGCTTCTGGAAAAACCGGACATTCTGCTTCTGGACGAGCCGACCAACTATCTGGATGCCGTTCATATTGAATGGCTGAAACGGTATCTGCAGGAATATGAAAATGCATTTGTGCTCATATCACATGATATTCCTTTCCTGAATTCGGTTGTGAACCTTATTTATCATATGGATAATCAGGAACTGAATCGTTATGTGGGAGATTATGATCATTTCCAGGAAGTCTACGCAGTGAAAAAAGCTCAGCTGGAAGCAGCTTATCAGAGGCAACAGCAGGAAATCAGCGAATTGAAAGATTTTGTGGCAAGGAATAAAGCTCGGGTTGCGACCAGAAATATGGCTATGTCCAGGCAGAAAAAACTGGATAAGATGGATGTGATCGAGCTGGCAAAAGAAAAACCAAAACCGGAGTTTACGTTTAAAACAGCCAGAACACCGGGACGTTTTGTGGTGGAGACGAAAGAACTGGTAATCGGGTATGAGGAGCCATTGTCAAAACCCTTGACCCTGACGGTGGAACGGGGACAGAAAATCGCGCTTACCGGTGCCAATGGAATCGGGAAAACCACACTTCTGAAAAGTATTCTGGGACTGATTCCTCCTCTGGAGGGAAAGGTGCGTCTTGGCGATTATCTGGAAATCGGATATTTTGAACAGGAGATGCCACAGGGAAATAAACATACCTGCATTGAGGAACTCTGGGAGGAATTTCCTTCCTATACTCAGTATGAGGTGAGAGCTGCTCTGGCCAAATGTGGTTTGACTACAAAACATATTGAAAGTCTGGTACGCGTTTTAAGCGGAGGAGAGCAGGCTAAAGTCCGTCTCTGCAAAATCATCAACAGAGAGACCAATCTCCTCATACTGGATGAGCCTACCAACCATCTGGATGCAGATGCAAAGGAAGAACTGAAGAGAGCTCTGAAAGAATACAAAGGTACCATACTGATGGTATGCCATGAACCGGAATTTTATGAAGGACTGGTCTCCGATATATGGGATTGTTCCAGCTGGACCACCAAAATTTGATACTTTGACTAAAAAACGCTTTAAACAGACAAAGCATATGAAATTTTTGTAAAAAATCATGCAAATTCCTTCTGAAAAAAGACGAATTAAGAGAAAAAAAAGAAAAATATGAAGGAATTTAAAATTTTTCTTGCAAAGTTGCTCGTGAGGTTTTATAATACCTACATGAGTTTACAAAAATAAAGTGAAAGCAGGAGGACAGTCATGTCATACGTAGATGAGGTCATTGAATCAGTTGTTAAAAAAAATCCGGGAGAACCGGAATTTCATCAGGCAGTAAAAGAGGTGCTGGAATCTCTGAAACCTGTAGTGGAAGCAAACGAAGAGAAATATCGTAAAGAAGCATTATTAGAGCGTCTGGTTGAGCCGGAACGTGTTATCATGTTCCGCGTACCATGGGTAGATGATAAAGGTGCCGTACAGGTAAACAAAGGTTACCGTGTACAGTTTAACAGTGCAATCGGACCATACAAGGGCGGTCTTAGATTCCATCCGTCCGTATACCTTGGAATTATCAAATTCCTGGGATTTGAACAGATCTTCAAAAACTCTTTAACAGGTCTGCCAATCGGCGGTGGTAAAGGTGGTTCTGATTTTGATCCGAAAGGAAAATCAGACAGAGAAGTTATGGCATTCTGCCAGAGCTTTATGACAGAGCTTTACAGACACATCGGTGCAGATACAGACGTACCGGCAGGTGACATCGGTGTAGGCGGAAGAGAAATCGGATATTTGTTCGGACAGTACAAAAGAATCCGTGATTCCTATGAAGGCGTTCTGACAGGAAAAGGTCTTACATTCGGTGGCTCTCTGGTAAGAACACAGGCTACAGGATATGGTCTTCTGTATTTGACAGAAGAACTGCTGAAACTGAACGGAAAAGAACTGGCAGGAAAAACAGTTGCTGTATCCGGTGCAGGAAACGTAGCAATCTATGCTATTGAAAAAGCATACCAGTTAGGGGCAAAACCTGTAACATGTTCTGATTCCTCAGGCTGGATTTATGATGCAGAAGGTATTGATCTGGAAGCATTAAAAGAAATCAAAGAAGTAAGACGTGCTCGTCTGACAGAATATCTGAACTACAGACCAAATGCAGAATATCATGAAGGCAAGGGCGTATGGAGCGTAAAAGCAGATGTTGCTCTTCCATGTGCAACACAGAATGAACTGCAGCTGGAAGATGCAAAACAGTTGGTAGCAAACGGATGCTTTGCAGTATGTGAAGGTGCAAACATGCCTACAACTCTGGAAGCTACAAAATATCTTCAGGAAAATGGTGTAATCTTTGCTCCTGGAAAAGCTGCTAATGCAGGCGGTGTTGCTACATCTGCTCTGGAAATGTCACAGAACAGTGAACGTTTAAGCTGGAGTGCAGAAGAAGTAGATGCAAAATTAAAGAATATTATGGTAAATATCTGCCACAATATGGCTGATGCTGCTAAGAGATACGGACATGAAGGAGACTACGTTGTAGGTGCCAATGCAGCCGGATTCGAAAAAGTCGCAGAAGCTATGCTGGCACAGGGTATCTGCTAATTTTGAGAATCGCTGCAGTAATGCAGCGATTTTCTGCTTTTCTACATTACTGCTATGAAGAATTGTTGACAGATACAGGGAAACGTATTAAAATAGTTATCAGAAAAAAGAAATGATTATACTTTAAGAAAGGAACAGATTGATTATGAAAAAATATGTATGCGGTCCATGTGGTTATGAATATGATCCGGAAGTAGGCGATCCGGATAATGGAATTGCTCCGGGAACAGCTTTTGAAGATCTTCCGGAAGATTGGGTATGTCCAATCTGCGGTATGGGAAAAGAAGAGTTTGAGGAGGAATAATCAATGAGCATCATTTTTGATGAGGCATTAAAGACGGGCAATGAGTTAATTGATACCCAGCATCAGGAATTGATTGCAAGAGTAAATAAACTTTCTGACAGTCTGGAAAGTGTAAAAGAAAAGAATGTTGCCATTCAGACACTTGATTTCTTAATGGACTATGTGGAATTCCATTTTTCAGCAGAAGAAAAACTGCAGGAAGAAAATCAGTACCCGGAACTGGCAGCACATAAAGAACAGCATGAAAAATTTACAAAAGCAGTAGATGAACTGCGTGAGATGCTGGAAGAAGAAGAAGGTCCAACCGATGCATTTGTTGCGGCAGTAAATAAAAATGTAGTAGACTGGCTTCTGAATCATATTCAGATCTGCGATAAGAAAGTTGCGGCGTTTGTAAATAAATAAGGCCTGAAAAAAGAGTGTTCTTTTACAGAACACTCTTTTTCGTTCATGGGGAAAGCCGCAGCAGTCCCCATTCATCCGGAATCTGCCCTCATGAACAGTTGTATTTTTCGGACATAAATCTTGACAAATGGTGTGTTTATGCATAAACTGTAAGTAATCGTGATAATAAGTGAAAAGCGTTGAACGGAAAGAGTATCACAGGATTTTTGTCAGAGAGGGAGGGTCATCGGCTGAAAGCCTTCCTGAAAATGAATGTGTGAAAGTGCATCCGGGAGCTGACTGATTTCTCAGGAAAGATGTCCGTAATCCTGCGTTAAAGGAATTAAGCGGGGGACTGTGTCCTCAAATAGAGTGGAACCGCGGAGTTTATTCGTCTCTATATGATTTTTGGATCATATAGAGCTTTTTTTCGCTCAGAAAGGAAAGAATATGGGATTTATTAGTCATATTAAAGAAGAATTTCAGGTGATTCAGGAACGGGATCCTGCAATCAAGACTCCTCTGGAGGTGCTTTTGTATCCCAGTTTTCAGGTTATGATCCAGTATCGGCGTGCCCACAGGCTTTATGAGAAGGGGCATTATTTTCTTGCCCGATGGGTGTCTCAGAGAGCTGCCAGAAAGACAGGGATTGAGATTCATCCGGGAGCCAAGATTGGAAAAGGACTTTTTATCGATCACGGAACCGGTGTGATCATAGGTGAGACTACCGTAATCGGAAATAATGTAACTTTGTATCAGGGCGTAACACTGGGGGGAACCGGAAAGGAAACAGGAAAGAGACATCCTACATTGAAAGATAATGTAATGGTCAGTGCGGGAGCTAAAATTCTGGGTTCCTTTACCATCGGAGAAAATTCGAAAATCGGTGCAGGAAGTGTTGTATTGGAAGAAGTTCCTCCAAATTGTACCGTAGTAGGTGTTCCGGGAAGAATTGTGCGCCGGGAAAATAAAAAAGTACCAAGAAGTGATATGGATCAGGTACATCTGCCAGATCCGGTTCTGGAAGATATTCACGAGCTTCAGCAGGAAAATGAATCTTTGAAAGCGCAGCTGCAGAAAATGGAATATATACTGCAGGATTTAGAAGAAAAGGAGAAAAAACATGAAGATTTATAATACTCTTACAAAAAGAAAAGAAGAATTTGTGCCATTGGAGGAAGGCAAGGTAAAAATGTATGTATGCGGACCTACCGTGTATAATTTTATTCATATCGGAAATGCACGCCCCATGATCGTTTTTGATACAGTAAGACGATATATGGAATACAAAGGATACGAAGTAAATTATGTATCCAATTTTACAGATGTGGATGACAAGATCATTGCAAAAGCCATTGAAGAAGGGGTATCTTCTGAAGAAATCTCCCAGCGTTATATAAAAGAATGCAAAAAAGACATGGAAGACATGAATGTAAAACCGGCTACCACCCATCCTCTGGCTACCCAGGAAATCGACGGCATGATTCAGATGATCCAGACCCTGATGGATAAAGGGTTTGCCTATGAAGTAAACGGTACGGTTTATTTCCGGGTGAAAAATTTTAAAGAATACGGTAAATTGTCACATAAGAATCTGGAAGATCTGCAGTCCGGTTTCCGCTCCATTCAGGTTTCCGGAGAAGATCAGAAAGAAGATCCACTGGATTTTGTACTGTGGAAACCGAAAAAAGAAGGAGAACCTTACTGGGTATCTCCATGGAGCGAAGGAAGACCGGGATGGCATATTGAATGTTCCGTAATGTCAAAAAAATATCTGGGTGAAGAAATTGATATTCATGCCGGTGGAGAAGATCTTGTATTCCCGCATCATGAAAATGAAATTGCTCAGTCTGAATGCTGCAATGGAAAGATTTTTGCAAGATATTGGATGCATAATGCATTTTTAAATATCGATAACCGGAAAATGTCAAAGTCTCTGGGAAATTTCTTTACTGTACGGGAAATTGGAGAAAAATATGATCTGCAGGTACTGCGTTTCTTCATGTTGAATGCGCACTACAGAAGCCCATTGAATTTCAGTGCGGAACTGATGGAAGCATCAAAAAATGCTCTGGACAGAATTGTTACCTGTGTGGATCAGATGAAACATTATCTGGAAAATTCCCAGGAAAGTGAATTTACAGAAAAAGAGACAGAATTGGTAAAAGAAGCGGAAGAACTGGTGAAAAAATACGAAGAAGCAATGGAAGATGATTTTAACACAGCAGATGCCATTGCCGCTGTATTTGAGATTGTAAAACTGGCCAATACAAATGCAGATGGAGAGAGCAGTCAGGCATTTGTTCGTTTCCTGTTTGACAAGATTACCGGTCTGTGTGATGTGCTGGGACTGATTGTTAATAAAAAAGAAGAGGTTCTGGATGAAGAAATCGAGAAACTGATCGAAGAACGTCAGGCAGCAAGAAAGGCAAAAGATTTTGCAAGAGCAGATGAAATCCGTGGTCAGTTGGCTGATATGGGGATTATCCTGAAAGATACAAGAGAAGGTGTACAATGGAAGCGAGCTTAAATCATCTGAAGGAATTGTTTGGGCTGGAGGATAAGGACATTCGGACTTATTCTCCCCTGACACTGGCATATATCGGAGATGCGATTTATGAGTTGATTGTCCGTTCTATATTGGTGGAAAAAGGAAATACCCAGGTCAATAAACTGCATCAGCGGGCAAGTCGTCTGGTAAAAGCTTCTGCCCAGTCTGCAATCATAGAGAAACTGAAAGATTCGCTTACAGAAGAAGAATTGGCTGTATATAAAAGAGGAAGAAATGCTAAGTCCTATACCATGGCCAAAAACGCCACTATGTCCGATTACCGGAGAGCTACGGGATTCGAAGCTCTGATGGGATATCTGTATCTTACAGAACAATGGGACAGGATGCTGGAACTGATAAAAAAAGGAATTGAAGAAGGAGAAACAGATGGAAGACAAATTCCGGGAAAGTAAGATAGAAGGAAGGAATGCAGTACTGGAGGCTTTCCGTTCCGGAAGAGTAGTGGATAAGCTTTTTGTGCAGGAACGCTGTGAGGATGGTCCTGTGAAGACGATTCTTCGTGAGGCAAAGAAGCATGACACGATGGTTCGTTTTGTGAAGAAAGAACGCCTGGATCAGATGTCCGATACAGGAAGACATCAGGGAGTCATTGCTATGACAGCAGCTTATGATTATGCGGAAGTGGCGGATATTCTGGAGAAAGCCAGAGAAAAAGGGGAACCTCCATTTATTCTTTTGCTTGATAATATAGAAGACCCTCATAATCTTGGGGCGATTATCCGTACTGCAAATCTGGCAGGAGCCCATGGAGTGATCATTCCAAGAAACCGGGCAGTTGGACTTACAGCTACTGTGGCACGCACTTCTGCAGGAGCCTTGAATTATACACCGGTAGCCAGGGTGACCAATATGGCAAGAACTATAGAAGAATTAAAAAAAGAAGGCCTGTGGTTCGTATGCGCAGATATGGGAGGAACCAGTATGTACAGTCTGGATCTGAAAGGGCCGGTTGGTCTGGTAATCGGAAACGAAGGAGACGGTGTATCCCGTGTGGTAAAAGAGAAGTGCGATTTTATTGCTTCTATTCCCATGAAAGGAGATATTGATTCCTTGAATGCTTCCGTTGCAGCAGGCGTCCTGGCTTTTGAGATTGTACGTCAGAGAACAATGGAGTAACAGAAAATAAACGGGTGAAAAGATGGAAAATTTTCAGCAATATACAGACGAAGAGTTGATCAATCAGCTGCGCGCCGGAAGAAATGAAATCGAAAACTATCTGATCAATAAATACAAAGGTCTTGTGCTGAAAAAGGTTCATGTAATGTTCCTGGCAGGAGGAGAAACAGAAGATCTGATCCAGGAAGGAATGATTGGACTTTTTAACGCATTGAGAGATTATAATCCGGATAAAAATGCTTCTTTTTCCACCTTTGCCAATTTATGTGTGACCAGACAGTTGTGCAAAGCAATAGAAGTTTCCGGAAGGGATAAGCATAAACCTCTGAATACGTATATTTCCCTGAGCGGAGAAGAGAGTCCGCTTCTGGATGCCTTTGATTCCAGCAGGCAGAATCCGGAAGCAATTGTAATTGACCAGGAAAATGCCAGGCTTATGAAAGAAAAAATCAGAGATTGTCTGAGCAGTCTTGAAAATCAGGTACTTGACCGATACCTTTCCGGTATGACCTATACGCAGATCGGGGAAGATATGGGAAAGAGTCCCAAATCCATAGATAATGCCCTTCAAAGAATCCGTGGGAAAATAAAGGTCATATCCATTGACTAAATTACTTTACCTTGTTAAAATGTAAGGAGCAGATATGAGATACGGAGGGTTAGTATGGAAAAAAAGACAATTCTGGTTGTAATACCGGTGAACACGCAGCATAAAGTGCTTCTGGAAGAAGCTGCACCGGAATGTCGGTTTATTTATTCTTCCATAGAGGAGGTAACAGAGGAACAGGTACAGGAGGCAGACGTGATTATGGGAAATGTTTCTCCTGCCATGCTGGAGAAGGCAGAGAAACTTCAGTGGCTGCAGTTAAATTCGGCAGGTGCGGATGCTTATGGAGTTCCGGGACTTTTTAAAGAGAATACGATTGTGACTACTGCAAATGGTGCCTATGGAAAGACTGTGGCAGAGCATATGTTTGCAATGCTTCTGGCTATGCAGAAAAAGCTTCCTCTTTATCGGGACAGCCAGAGCAGACATTCCTGGGATGATTATGGAACAGTAACTTCCATTGCAGATGCAACGGTACTGGTTTTTGGTATGGGAGATATTGGACGCTATTTTTCCAAGATGGCACATGCTCTTGGAGCGTATGTAATCGGTGTGAAGAGAACACCGGGAAACTGTCCGGAATATGTAGATGAGCCACACCTGATGAAAGAATGCAAAGAATTGCTGCCTCACGCAGATGTGATTTTTTCTGTGCTGCCAAGTACAAAAGAAACCAGAGGGCTGTTTGATAAAGAAATGTTCCGTCTTATGAAGAAGGATGCCATTTTCCTGAATGCAGGAAGAGGTGATGCAGTATGTACCGATGATCTGTGTGAGATTCTGGATGAGGGAAGACTGGCAGGTGTTGCGTTGGATGTGATGGATCCGGAACCGCTTCCTGCAGACCACAGACTGTGGGATTATCCCAATGTGTTTATTACGCCTCATGTTTCCGGTTATTATCATTTGCCGGAGACACTGGACAAGGTGGTAAACATCTGTGTGGAGAATCTGAAATCTTTTGTGAAAGGGCAGAAGCTGAAAAATCGAATGAATTTTGAGGCAGGATACTGTACAGAAAATAAAAAGAAATAAATATTTAAAAATGTATTGACATTTGATATAATTTTTGCTAGAATCTTAAATTGTGATGAGCGACTTGCATAAGCAAGTCCTGCTGCCTTGGCTCAGTTGGTAGAGCGTCGCCTTGGTAAGGCGGAGGTCGGCGGTTCAAATCCGCTAGGCAGCTTATCTGGAACCCTTGATGATTCAAGGGTTCTTTTTTTATATTCAATAACTCTATAACGAGAAAGGAGAAGGGAAAATGGCAAAAATTTTAATTGTGGAAGATGACAGGATTATTGCCCGGGAGATGAAAAAGTATATGGAGAACTGGGGATATGAAGCAGAAACAATACAGAATTTTAAAGAGATTCTCTCGGAATTTGCTGCATTTTCTCCTCAGTTGGTACTGATGGATATTTCGCTTCCTTTTTACAGCGGATATTATTGGTGTGAAAAGATCCGGCAGATTCCAAAGGTTCCCATTATTTTTGTTTCTTCTGCTTCAGATAATAGCAATCTGATGGAACACAAAGGTGTGATTTTTAATCTGAGTGATTTGACGGTTGTATATAATGGAAAAAAAGCAGAACTGACGAAAAATGAATCCAGGATTCTGCAGCAGTTGCTGGAGAAAAAAGGAAAGATTGTAAGCAGGGATAGTCTTATGATGAGTTTGTGGGAAACGGACAGCTTTGTAGATGATAATACCCTTTCTGTAAATGTGAAGTACGTCAGCCCCAAGATGTCTCGGAGACAGTGAAGAACATAAATAATCTGTATTTTCTTACATTGGAAGGATTTAATAAAATCACGGACAGCCAGGAGATGTTAAAAGAGAACGAAATCCTCATGGTAGATCCGAAAGGAAAAAAATATGAGAAAGATCGGCTGGAGATCCTCGATTTTGATTTTCAGGTAAAAAAGACATTGTCAGCAGCTCAGGTGGAAAAACTGATAGGACCTACAGCAGTAATCGCCTATGAAAGTTATTTTATCAAAATGAAAAAGAAATCGGAACCGCCATCAAAAGCATATCGTAAGTGCATGGGCAAATTTGCTGTCCATGGTACTTGGCCAGGTGAAGGTGGACG
>JBJENG010000007.1:0-76429 GCA_051880075.1 Blautia sp.
TTGAGTAAGAAGCCCCCACTTCAAACGAAGTTAAGTGGTGGGAGCATGTCACATTGATGAACAAGAGTAGTAAATAAAAAGCTTCATTTACGCAGCAGTGGAACTGCTGTTACAGAGAGCCGTAGCTGGTGAAATTACGGCAATGTAAGTTTTTATGGAATGGACTTGTGAGGGCAGCTTGAAATCCGTGAGTTTTCCGGAGAGTAGACGCTGACGGGTGTCGCATCCGTTATCAACGGGCAGTGTATGTATGTACGCGACGAGAGGCTTTGGCTGTATCAGCAGTCAGGCAATATGGGTGGTACCGCAGGAGTAAGAAACAGACTCTTGTCCCATTGGAGAAAATCCAGTGGGGCAGGAGTTTTTTGTTTTATGGAAAAACTTTTGTTCAGAAAAGGAAAGGATGGAGCATTATGAATATTACACCAGATTGCAGCACAATTATACCAGATTTATGAAGCAAAAGTGCTGGGAGCAGATGCAGTACTTCTGATCTGTGCGATTCTTGATCCGGGTATTTTGAAGCGTTATATAGAAGTCTGTGATAGTCTTGGCTTGTCCGCCCTGGTGGAAGCCCATGACAAAACAGAAATTGCCCATGCGTTGTGGGCAGGTGCAAGAATCATCGGAGTGAACAACAGAAATCTGAAAGATTTCAGCGTGGATGTGGAAAACAGTACTAAATTACGGGAACTGGTTCCGCCGGAAGTACTCTTTGTGGCAGAAAGCGGAATCCGAAATCCGTAGGATATACAGGTATTGAAAGAAAATCAGGTAGATGCGGTTCTGATCGGAGAGACCATGATGCGCAGCAGAAATAAAAAAGGAATGCTGCAGTGGCTGAAAGGAGAAATCGACACTTATGAAGAAGGTTAAAATCTGTGGGCTTCGAAGAACGGAAGATGTGCAGATGGTAAACCGTCTGAAACCGGATTATGCAGGATTTGTATTTGCCGGAAGCCGCAGACAGGTGAGCATTTCACAGGCGAAAAAACTATCCGGATTGCTGGATCCGGATATCTGCCCCGTAGGGGTATTTGTAAATGAGAATCCGAAAACGGTGGCAGAGATTGCAGAGGCCGGAATCATCCGTCTGATTCAGCTTCACGGGGATGAGGGTGCGGATTATATTCTGGAACTGAAGAAAATGACGAACCAACCGGTGATGAAGGCAGTCCGGGTGAAGAACATAGAAGCCATCCTGGAAGCGGAGCAGCTTCCCTGTGAATATCTTCTTTTGGATACTTATGTAAAAGGGCAATATGGAGGAAGCGGGCAGGCTTTTGACCGCTCCCTGATACCGGAACCGAAGAAACCCTATTTGTTGGCAGGTGGACTGAATCCGGACAATGTGGCACAGGCTTTGGCAGAATGTGGTGCCTTTGGGGCAGACGTAAGCAGTGCAGTGGAAACAGATGGATACAAAGACGAAAAAAAGTACAGGCATTTATAGATGCAGTAAGGAAAGGACAGAGAGATGAGTAAAGGCAGATATGGAAATTATGGAGGACAGTATATTCCGGAAACACTGATGAATACCGGATCTCACAAGATCAATAATGTTTTGGGACAGGTTCTGCTGGCCAAGAAAATGGGAAAAACACGTGTGATTGTCCGGGATTTCCAGAAAATCATCGGAAAAGAAATCCGGGAACAGCTTCAGGAAAAAGAAGGAAGACTTCCCGATGCAGTTATCGCCTGTGTAGGCGGCGGCAGTAATGCAATGGGAGCGTTTTATGAATTCATCCCTTATGAGCAGGTGGAACTGATCGGCTGTGAAGTAGCCGAACACGGAATCGATACAGACAAGCATGCGGCTACCATTGCCAGGGGAAGCGAAGGTGTATTCCATGGAATGAAATCTCTGTTCTGTCAGGATGAGTACGGACAGATTGCACCGGTATACTCCATTTCTGCAGGGCTGGATTATCCGGGAATCGGACCGGAACATGCAAACCTGAATGCAACAGGAAGAGCCCGGTACGTGCCAATTACAGACGAAGAGGCA
Source organism: Blautia sp. (assembly GCA_051880075.1). GTDB lineage: Bacteria > Bacillota > Clostridia > Lachnospirales > Lachnospiraceae > Blautia. The sequence goes on from JBJENG010000007.1 coordinate 2,009, forward strand.
GTGGAAGCATTTGAATACCTTTCAAAAACAGAAGGTATCATTCCTGCAATTGAAAGTGCCCATGCAGTGGCTTATGCAAAAAAACTGGCACCGACTATGGGAAAAGATCAGATCATTGTAGTGAATGTATCCGGACGGGGAGACAAAGATGTGGCTGCAATAGCAAGATACAGAGGAGTAGAAATCTATGAGTAATATTTATAAAGCATTTGATTTCTTACATAAAAAAAATGAAACAGGTAAAATGCACAAAAACGATGGATAAAACTGTGCGTTTTATGAAAAATGCAAATTAATTTGAGAAAAAGGCATGAAGTCCTGTACTAATACAGGCACATATGTAATAATAAATGCATACGGGCAGCATTTTTATATGCTGCCGTATGTTATTTCATTGATTGTTCTTATATTTGTATCCGGATGACAAAGAACAGAGATAGAAAGGGAAAAGGTAATATGAAGAATTATTCAGAAGACGCAAGCAGACAATATCATATACAAGTGGCACAAGGTGAAGTGGGACGTTATGTAATCATGCCGGGAGATCCAAAACGTTGCGCAAAAATTGCAAAATATTTTGATGATCCGGTTCTGATTGCCGATAACAGAGAATATGTAACCTACACAGGAATGCTGGATGGAGTAAAAGTCAGTGTAACATCTACCGGAATCGGAGGACCGTCTGCTTCTATTGCAATGGAGGAATTGTACCGCTGTGGGGCAGATACATTTATCCGTATCGGAACCTGCGGAGGTATGCAGACCGAAGTAAAGAGCGGTGATGTTGTGGTCGCTACCGGAGCCATTCGTATGGAAGGAACCAGTAAAGAGTATGCGCCCATCGAATTCCCGGCAGTTCCTGATCTTGCAGTAACGAATGCGTTGGTGGATGCAGCAGAGAAAAAAGGCTATCCGTTCCACACCGGTGTAGTACAGTGCAAAGATGCATTTTATGGACAGCATGAACCGGAAACGAAGCCGGTAAGCTATGAACTGATCAACAAATGGGAGGCTTGGAAGAGGCTCGGATGTCTGGCATCAGAAATGGAATCAGCCGCATTATTTATCGTGGCAAGTCACTTGCGTGTGAGAACCGGGTCCTGTTTTCTTGTTGTAGCAAATCAGGAACGTGAGAAACTGGGGCTGGAGAATCCGGTTGTTCATGATACGGATAGGGCAATTCAGGTAGCAGTAGAAGCAATCCGTACCCTGATTCAGAAGGATCAGAAAAAGGCTGATTAAAAGGAGAAATGAATATGAATGCGAATGAAATATTAAGTCGTGTGGATCACACACTGTTGCTGCAGACGGCCACATGGGAAGAAATCAAACAGATTTGTGATGATGCTATAAGGTATCAGACGGCATCTGTATGTATTCCACCCAGTTATGTGAAACAGGCAAGTGAATATGTAGACGGCAAAATAGCAGTCTGCACGGTAATCGGTTTTCCGAATGGATATATGACGACAAAAACAAAGGAATTTGAGACGAAGGATGCCATTGGAAATGGTGCCGCTGAGATTGATATGGTCATTAATATCGGATGGCTCAAGGATAAAAAATATGATCTTATTGAAGAAGAAATTCGTACTCTGAAGACAGTATGCGGGGAAAAAATCCTCAAGGTTATTATTGAAACCTGTTTTTTGACAGAGGAAGAAAAAGTGAAAATGTGTGAGATCGTGACAAATGCCGGAGCGGACTATATCAAGACATCCACTGGATTCGGCAGTGCCGGAGCAACTTTTGACGATATTAAATTGTTTGCAAAGCATATTGGATCGAATGTAAAAATGAAAGCTGCGGGTGGAATTACTTCTATGGATGACGCAGAGAAATTCCTTTCTTTAGGTGCAGACCGTCTGGGAACGAGCAGGATCATCAAACTTGTGAAAAAGGAAGAGGCATCCGGATATTAAGATGTGGGGGTGTGCAAAGATGGATAAAAAACTTATAGAAGAAATGATTGATCTGGCAATCAGACAGCTTGATTTTTCTTATGCGCCCTATTCAGGATTTAAAGTCGGATCGGCACTTCTGACAAAGAGCGGGAAATTCTATACGGGCTGTAATATTGAAAATGCATCCTACACCCCTACAAACTGTGCAGAGCGCACTGCTTTTTTCAAGGCTGTGAGCGAAGGGGAAAAAGAGTTTGAAGCAATTTGTATTGTGGGAGGAAAAGATGGAATTCTGACAGAATACGCAGCTCCGTGCGGTGTATGCCGCCAGGTGATGATGGAATTTTGTGACCAGGATGCGTTTCAGATTATTTTGGCGACCAGCAGAGAGCAGTACGAGATTTTTACATTGAGGGAGCTTTTTCCGCTGGGATTTGGTCCGAATCATCTGGCATAGACGGTTGGATTTAGAGGAGAGCATGATTATGACAGCAGACGAATTGAAAAAGTTACCGAAAATAGAACTTCATTGTCATCTGGATGGTTCACTCAGCAAGAGTTTTATTCAGACACGGCTTGGAAGGACCGTGTCTGAGGAAGAGCTCAGTGTAAACAGAGACTGCAGAAGTCTGGTGGAGTATCTGGAAAAATTTGCGCTTCCGGGCGAGTGTCTGATGGATGAAGCAGGCCTTGAAGATGCCGGATATGATGTGCTTCAGACGATGAGTCATGAAAATGTAATTTATGCAGAAATCCGGTTTGCACCGCTTTTATCTGTGACGGAAGAGATGAGAACAGAGCAGGTGATTGCGGCTTTGCTTCGCGGGCTGGAAAAAGGAAAAAAGGAGTTTGGAGTCGCATACAATGTCATTACCTGTGCGATGAGACACCATAGTGAAGAAGAGAATTTTCAGATGATAAAGACGGCACGTCAGTTTTTGGGAGAGGGTGTCTGCGCCGCAGATCTGGCAGGAGCAGAAGCTCAGTATCCGATGACAGAATTCATGGATCTGTTCGGTAAAACGAAGCAAATAGGGATGCCTTTTACCCTGCATGCAGGAGAATGCGGAGAGGCACAGAATATTGTGGATTCCGTCAAAGCGGGAGCAAAAAGAATCGGTCACGGGATTGCTATGAGAGGCAGATATGATTTACAGAAAATGGTAAGGGAAGCGCATGTGGGAATTGAAATGTGTCCGATCAGTAATCTTCAGACCAAAGCGGTTGAAAACGCTTCGGAATACCCGCTCAGAGAATTCCTGGATGCTGGGATTCTGGTAAGTGTCAATACCGATAACCGGACAGTGAGCAGCAGTTCGCTGACAAAAGAGCTGGAATTTATTCAGAGCATGTACGGAATCCGCGATGATGAGATTCTGCTGCTGATGAGAAATGCAGCAGAAACAGCCTTTGTGGGAGAAGAAATGAAACACAGGTTGTATCAGAAGCTGAAAGCAGTGTAACAGGAATTTATGAATAATGAGGTTTGATCAGAATGAATGAATATAAGAGAATCTTTGTGATCGTCCTTGACTCACTTGGAATCGGAGCCATGCCGGATTCACCGAAATTCGGAGACGATGGAGTGGATACATTTGGACACATTCTGGAAAAAATGGGAACCATTCAGATCCCGAATCTGGAGAAACTCGGTATAGTGAACCTTCACCCGGCAGGAAAAATGGAAGGTGTGAAGAAACCAATCGGACGTTATATGCGTCTTGGAGAGACAAGTAACGGAAAAGATACGATGACCGGACACTGGGAAATGATGGGAATTAAAACAGAGAAACCATTTAAGACCTTTACAGACACGGGATTCCCACCGGAACTGATCGAAGAACTGGAAAAACGGTGCGGCAAGAAAGTAATCGGAAATAAGAGTGCCAGCGGCACGGAGATTATTGAAGAGCTTGGTGAAGAAGAAATCAATACAGGTGCAATGATCGTTTACACATCAGCAGATTCTGTACTTCAGATTTGCGGAAATGAAGAGACATTTGATCTTGAAAATCTATACCGCTGCTGTGAAATCGCAAGAGAGATCACAATGAAAGATGAGTGGAGAGTAGGTCGTGTCATCGCAAGACCATATGTCGGTAAAAAGAAAGGTGAGTTCAAACGTACCAGTAACCGCCATGACTATGCGCTGAAACCGACAGGCCCGACGATACTCAATGCATTGAAGAATGCAGGCCTTGATGTAATTGGTGTCGGAAAAATCAATGATATTTTCTGTGGAGAGGGCATCACAGAGACACATCACTCCAACAGTTCTGTTCATGGGATGGAGCAGACCATTGAAATCAGCAAAAAAGATTTCCACGGACTTTGCTTCGTAAATCTGGTTGATTTTGACGCATTGTGGGGACACCGCAGAGATGTGGAAGGTTACGCAAAGGAGATTGAAAAGTTTGATCAGAATCTAGGGGTACTTCTGGAAAAACTAGGCAGGGATGATCTTCTTATTTTGACAGCAGATCATGGAAATGATCCGACTTACACCGGTACCGATCATACCAGAGAATATGTGCCGTTTATGGCATATTCCAAGAAGATGCAGCAAGGTGGCGTATTAGAAAATGAGGATACCTTTGCTGTGATCGGTGCATCTGTGGCAGAGAATTTCGGCGTAGATATGCCGGAAGGAACAATCGGAAATTCCATTTTAGAAAAATTAGTATAAGACAAGAGAAAAGCTCAAAATAAGAAAGGAGAATGTTACTGTAAAACAAAGAATTAATATAAGTTTTCAGTAACGGTTTGTTGAAATGAATGATATTTACAAAAAACTGGAAATGTGCTTGAAGAGTGTAAGAGAAAAAACGGATTTTCAGCCGGAAGTAGCCTTGATCCTTGGTTCAGGGCTTGGTGATTATGCTGATGGAATCAAGATAGAGCAAACTGTGAATTATACAGAGATTGAAGGGTTCCCGGTTTCGACGGTAGCCGGTCACAAGGGAAGATTTGTATTCGGCTATGTTGGTGAGGTTCCGGTAGTTATCATGCAGGGAAGAGTTCACTATTACGAGGGCTATCCGATGTCTGACGTTGTTCTTCCGACTCGTCTGATGGGAATGATGGGAGCAAAGAAGCTCGTTCTTACCAATGCGGCCGGCGGAGTGAACTTTGACTATAAGCCGGGAGATTTTATGCTGATTACGGATCATATTACAACAGCAGTTCCAAATCCGCTGATTGGAGTGAACATCGATGAACTTGGAGTCAGATTTCCGGATATGAGCGAGGTATACAGCCGGCGGATGCGCAGTATTATTAAAGAAGAAGCCGGAAAACTTGGAATTGAGCTTCAGGAAGGTGTCTATATACAGCTTACCGGACCGGCTTATGAGACACCGGCAGAAATTCGGATGTGCAGAATATGGGGCGCAGATGCTGTGGGAATGAGTACTGCATGTGAGGCTTTGGCAGCACGTCACATGGGAATGGAAGTCTGCGGGATCTCCTGCATTACAAATCTGGCAGCAGGTATGTCAACGCAACAGCTTGATCACAAAGAGGTTCAGGAAACAGCAGACCGTGTGGCAGAGAAGTTTAAAGCACTGATTAACGCGATTGTGAGCAACATTTAACTTTAATTATTTTTCACAAATTATACGCCGGGCAAGAGATTGGAGATTTTAATCTTCTTGTCCGGTACTTTCATATCCGGATAAAAATTTCACAAATTACTGTTGAAAAAAACGAAGAAAAAGGTTACAATTAAAATCGGCAGAAATTGGTTTTGTGATTTAGTTTTGTAAAGTCAAAAACCAGGAGGTGATTTCTGCATGCAAAACGGGATTCGCTGGCAGAGTTTCCATGCAGAAATCCGTAAATAATAATAAATGGAGGGCTGATAAATGAGTAATACAGCACAAAGCTTGGCAAGCAAGAGAATTGAAGCTTTGCTTGATGAGAACAGTTTTGTTGAGATCGGCAGTTGTGTTACAGCCAGAAGTACTGATTTCAACTTATCTGAAAAGGAAACACCATCAGACGGTGTAATCACCGGTTATGGTGTGATTGACGGCAGCCTGGTGTATGTGTACAGCCAGGATGCTTCCGTATTAAACGGAACCATTGGCGAAATGCATGCAAAAAAAATCGTAAGACTCTATGACCTGGCTATGAAGACAGGGGCTCCTGTAATCGGTCTTGTAGACTGTGCAGGCTTCAGACTTCAGGAATCTACCGATGCACTGAATGCATTTGGCGAGATTTATGCAAAACAGGTTATGGCTTCCGGTGTGATTCCTCAGATCACAGGAATCTTCGGTACCTGCGGCGGCGGACTTGCAGTAATGCCGGGGCTTACAGATTTTACTTTTATGGAAGAGAAAAACGGAAAATTATTCGTGAACTCTCCAAATGCGCTGGCTGGAAATGAAATTTCCAAATGTGATACTTCCAGTGCAAAATACCAGAGCGAAGAAAGCGGACTGGTAGATGTTGCAGGCAGCGAAGAAGAAATCATCGCACAGATGAGAGCGCTGATTTCCATGCTTCCGTCCAACTACGAAGACAATTCCGCTTATGTGGAATGTACCGATGATTTGAATCGTGTATGTCCGGAACTGGAAAACTGTGCAGGAGATACTTCCATTGCTCTGTCTCAGATTGCAGACGATCAGGTATTCTTTGAAGTAAAAGGCGCTTATGCGAAAGATATGGTTACAGGATTTATCCGTCTGAACGGAGCAACTGTAGGCTGTGTTGCAAACAGAAGCGAAGTTTACAATGAAGAGGGCGAAAAGACAGAATCCTTTGATAATGTACTGTCTGTAAGAGGATGTAAAAAAGCAGCAGAATTCGTAAAATTCTGTGATGCCTTTGATATTCCGGTATTAACGCTCACAAATGTAAAAGGTTACAAAGCAACCAAATGTGCAGAGGCAAATATTGCCAAAGCAGCAGCAAATCTGACCTATGCATTTACAAGCGCGACTGTTCCGAAAGTAAATGTTGTAATCGGTGAAGCATTCGGAAGTGCTTATCTTGCAATGAACAGCAAATCTACAGGAGCAGATATGGTATTTGCATGGCCGGAAGCACAGATCGGTATGATGGATGCAAAACTGGCAGCAAAGATTATGTATGCAGGCAGTGATGTGGCAACAATCAATGAAAAAGCAGCAGAATATGCAGAACTGCAGTCCAGCGCACTGGCAGCAGCCAAGAGAGGATATGTTGACACAATCATCGAAGCAGAAGATACAAGAAAATATGTGATTGGTGCTTTTGAAATGTTATTCACAAAGAGAGAAAATCGTCCCAGCAAAAAACACGGTACGGTTTAAGCGAGGTGAATCATATGAAGCAGAAATGGAAAAAATTAATTGGACTGGTATTGATTGGAATTTGTGTTCTGGCTATGACAGCTTGCGGAAGTAGTAAGACAGAAGAAGGTTCTCTGAGACTTCCGGATGAGGCAACACAGCAGTCTCTGATTGATAGTTTCGGCAGTGTTCTCCAGAATATTTCTCAGTTAGATGATGCCAGCATTAAAAGTTACCTGGAAAGCGATGATGCCTTCAGTGCTTCTGCTGCTACAGCATGGGATAGCAATGGAAAGAACCTGGGTGCATATGTAGAGACTGTTTCAGGTGAGATGAAAGTAAATGAGGATACTTATCTTGTTACACTGCAGGGAAAATTTGAAAAGCGGACTGCAGAGTGTGTATTTACCCTCGATAAAAACGGAAATCCTACTGGTGTGAGTATTGATCCTGTTTATACAATGGGTGAAAAAATGACACAGGCAGCACAGAATACCGTAATGGGCGTTGCAATCGTATTTGTTATGCTGGTATTCCTGAGTTTCATCATTTCGCTGATGAAATATATTCCGGGATTGGTAGAATCTTTCGGCAGAAAGAAAGCAGCACCAGTAGAAGAAAAACCTGCACCTGCACCGATACAGGCAGCTCCTGTACAGGAAGAAGAGGAGCTTGTGGATGACGGGGAATTGGTTGCAGTTATTGCAGCGGCAATTGCAACCTGCGAAAATACATCTGCAGACGGATTTGTTGTTCGTTCAATCAGAAAATCAAAAAAAGGAAATTGGCAGAGAGCCTAAGCACAGGAGGAAATGATTATGAAATCTTATACAATTACAGTTAATGGCGTTGCATATGATGTAACAGTAGAAGAAGGTACTGGAAATGCTGCAGCACCTGCAGCAGCTCCGAAAGCAGCACCAAAAGCAGCTCCGAAGGCAGCAGCAAAACCTGTAGCAGCTGCAGCAGCAGGATCAGTAACCGTTGCAGCTTCTGTACCTGGTAAAGTATTCAAAGTAGAAGCAAGTGTAGGACAGGCTGTAAAAGCCGGAGATGCAATCATTATTCTGGAAGCCATGAAAATGGAGATTCCGGTTGTTGCTCCACAGGATGGTACCATTGCAAGTATTAACGTGACAGTTGGTGATGCTGTAGAAAACGGTGACACACTGGCAACCATGAACTAAAAATTACAGGTTTCTGTATATTAATACAGACAATGGGAGGTAATAAAATGTCTAACGTAGTAGATACACTGTCTAATCTGCTTCACCAGACTGCGTTTTTTAATCTGACATGGGGCAATTACCTTATGATTCTGGTTGCTTTTGTATTCTTATATCTGGCAATCAAACACGGATTTGAACCGCTTCTTCTGGTACCGATTGCATTTGGTATGCTACTGGTAAATATCTATCCTGAGATTATGGCACAGCCGTATACCGATGCTGCCGGAATCGAACATGCAGGTGGACTTCTTCACTATTTCTATATTCTGGATGAATGGAGTATTCTTCCGTCCCTGATCTTCATGGGCGTAGGTGCCATGACAGACTTTAAACCGCTGATCGCAAACCCGAAGAGCTTTCTTTTAGGTGCTGCAGCACAGCTTGGTATTTACATGGCATACTTTATGGCAATCCTTCTTGGATTCAACGGAAAAGCAGCCGCAGCCATTTCTATCATCGGTGGTGCGGATGGTCCGACTTCCATTTTCCTTGCAGGTAAGCTTGGCCAGACTACATTGATGGGACCGATTGCGGTGGCAGCATATTCCTATATGTCCCTGGTTCCGATCATTCAGCCGCCGATCATGAAACTCTTTACAACTGAGGAAGAACGTAAGATTAAAATGGAACAGCTGCGTCCTGTATCCAAACTGGAAACCATCCTGTTCCCGATTATTATTACAGTCGTTGTATGTCTGATTCTTCCTTCTACAGCTCCGCTGGTAGGTATGCTCATGCTTGGTAACCTGTTCCGTGAGTGCGGTGTTGTAAAACAGCTGACGGAAACAGCTTCCAATGCTCTGATGTATATCGTAGTTATCCTTCTGGGTACATCCGTAGGTGCATCTACCAGTGCGGAAGCATTCCTGAAACTGGATACTCTGAAAATCGTTGCACTTGGTCTGATCGCATTTGCAGTGGGAACTGCAGGTGGTGTGCTTCTTGGTAAAGTTATGTGCAAGCTGTCCGGCGGAAAGATTAATCCGCTGATTGGTTCTGCAGGTGTATCTGCCGTACCTATGGCAGCCCGTGTATCCCAGAAAGTGGGTGCAGAAGCAGACCCGACAAACTTCCTGCTGATGCATGCTATGGGTCCGAACGTTGCAGGTGTTATCGGTACAGCTGTTGCAGCGGGTACTTTTATGGCAATTTTCGGTGTATAATCGTTCAGAGCTGAAATTATAAGGAGGAAAGAATAAGATGGCAGAAGTGGTAAAAAAACCAATTAAAATTACTGAAACAATTCTGCGTGATGCGCATCAGTCTCTGATTGCCACAAGAATGACAACAGAACAGATGCTTCCGATCGTAGACAAAATGGATAAAGTAGGTTATCATTCCGTAGAATGCTGGGGTGGTGCTACCTTTGATGCTTCCCTTCGTTTCTTAAAAGAAGATCCATGGGAAAGACTTCGTAAATTCCGTGACGGATTCAAAAATACAAAACTGCAGATGTTGTTCCGTGGACAGAATATCCTTGGATATCGTCCATATGCAGATGATGTAGTAGAGTATTTTGTACAGAAATCCATCGCAAATGGTATTGATATTATTCGTATCTTTGACTGTATGAATGACCTGAGAAACCTGAAAACTGCTGTATCTGCAGCAAATAAGGAAAAAGGACATGCACAGATTGCACTTTCCTATACTCTGGGCGATGCGTACACAATGGAATACTGGACAGAGATGGCTAAGAAAATCGAAGATATGGGTGCGAACTCTATCTGTATCAAAGATATGGCAGGTCTCCTTGTTCCGTATAAAGCAACCGAACTGGTTACTGCATTAAAAGAAGCAGTTGATATTCCGATTCAGCTGCATACTCATTATACATCCGGTGTTGCTTCCATGACTTATCTGAAAGCCGTAGAAGCAGGTGTGGATGTAATCGACACTGCAATGTCTCCATTTGCACTGGGAACTTCTCAGCCTGCTACAGAGGTTATGGTTGAAACATTTAAGGGAACTCCTTATGACACAGGATTCGACCAGAATCTGCTGGCAGAAATCGCTGACTATTTCCGTCCAATCCGTGACGAAGCTCTGGAAAGCGGTCTGCTGAATCCGAAGAACATGGGCGTTAATATTAAAACACTCCTGTATCAGGTACCGGGCGGTATGCTCTCCAACCTGACATCACAGCTGAAAGAGCAGCATGCAGAAGATAAATTCTATGATGTTCTGGAAGAAGTTCCGAAGGTACGTCAGGACCTTGGTGAATGTCCGCTTGTTACTCCTTCTTCACAGATCGTAGGTACACAGGCTGTATTCAATGTAATCATGGGCGAACGTTACAAAATGGTTACAAAAGAAACAAAAGATGTATTAAGCGGAAAATATGGTGCAACTGTAAAACCGTTTAATCCTGAGGTACAGAAAAAATGTATCGGTGATACAGAGCCGATTACCTGCCGTCCTGCAGATCTGATTCCGGATGAGCTGGATACTCTGAGAAACGAGATGGCACAGTGGTCCGAACAGGAAGAAGACGTACTGACTTATGCGCTGTTCCCACAGGTTGCTACTGAGTTCTTCAAATACAGAGAAGCACAGAAAACAAAAGTAGATCCAAAGATGGCAGATACAGAAAACGGAGCCTATCCGGTATAAAATCAAAAAAGAAATTCAGGCAACAGACTGCCGTGCAAAATTATTTGCACGGCAGTTTTTTGGACATTTTAGGTGAAAATTATGTAAGATTGTGTTATGATAGATAGCGTATATTGATGAAACAAAAGAGGGATTGATATGGGCAAGGGAGAAAATCTACTCAACAAAATGAATGTGAAATATCAGAAATTCAGCAAGGGTCAGAAAAAGCTGGCATCCTATATCAGTGATAATTATGATAAAGCCGCTTTTATGACAGCCGCAAAGCTGGGAGAAACCGTGGGCGTCAGTGAATCCACAGTTGTACGCTTTGCCATTCATCTGGGGTATAAAGGATATCCGGAATTCCAGAAGGCACTGGAAGAACTGGTGCGCAATAAACTGAATTCTATTCAGAGGATGGAAGTGACCTATGGAAAGGTGCCTCAGTCGGAAATCCTGGATACGGTTCTTCATTCGGATATTGATAAAATCAAGATGACCATGGAAAATATTGATCATGAGGCTTTTGAACAGGCAGTAGAGACCATACTCAAGGCAAAGAGTATCTACATTGTGGGAATAAGAAGCTGTGCACCTCTTGCAAGTTTTCTGGGATTTTATTTTAATCTTCTTTTTGATCAGGTACATCTGCTGCATACGAACAGTTCCAGTGAATTGTTTGAACAGATGATTCATATCAGTTCGGATGATGTGATTATAGGAATCAGTTTTCCCAGATATTCCATGCGCACACTGAAGGCCCTGGAATTTGCAAACAACCGAAATGCCAGAGTGATTACCCTTACAGACAGTATCCATTCACCCATGAATTTATATTCTTCCTGCAATCTGATCGCAAGGAGTGATATGGCATCTATCGTGGATTCGCTTGTGGCACCTTTGAGTGTGATCAACGCACTTGTAGTGGCACTGTGTATGAGAAAACAGAAGGAAGTTATAGCAACACTGGAAGATCTGGAAAAAATCTGGGATGAATATCAGGTCTACAAAAATGATGAAATCAACATGGCTGATGGCCATGATATCAAAATTAGAAATTCGGAGAACGCGGAGAGTTAAAACCGTATAAAGGGGGCTGCAATGGCAAAAATAATTATTATCGGCGGAGGAGCGGCCGGCATGTATGCTTCTGTATGCCTGGGAGGACAGGGCAATGAGGTGCATGTTTTTGAAAAAAATGAAAAGCTTGGAAAAAAACTGTTTATTACAGGTAAGGGAAGATGTAATGTGACCAACCAGTGTGACGATGAAACCTTCTTTTCGAGTGTGATTTCCAATCCCAAGTTTCTTTACAGTGCATATTACGGATGTACCAGCGTCGATGTGATGGAACAGTTTACTTCTCTTGGGGTGAAGCTGAAGACGGAACGGGGGAACCGTGTGTTTCCTGTATCGGATCATTCTTCGGACATTATCCGGTCACTGGAAAGAAAGATGAAAGAGTTGGATGTAAAGATACACTTAAAGTGTCCTGTAAAGGATATCCTTCTGGAAGAAGGAAAGGTAACCGGTGTTCTTTTTGAGAACGGAAGTGTGTTCAAAGGAGATAAAGTGATCGTTGCTTCCGGAGGCTGTTCCTACCAGGCCACCGGTTCTACCGGAGATGGTTATGAATTTGCAAAAAAAGCAGGGCATACAGTGACAGAACTGTATCCGGCTCTGGTACCTCTGGAAGTGAAAGAGGAATATGTAAGCCGCATGCAGGGACTTTCCCTGAAAAATGTAAGATTTACCGTAAAAGACGGGAAAAAGATTCTATATGATGATTTCGGGGAAATGCTGTTTACCCATTTTGGTATTTCCGGTCCTCTGGTGTTGACTGCCAGTTCCAGAATCGGGAAAAAGCTGGCAAAAAAAGAACTGCAGGGTTTCATTGATGTGAAAGCAGCATTGTCAGAAGAGCAACTGGATGCAAGATTACTGCGGGAATTTGAGGCAGGAAAAAATAAGCAGTTCAAAAATGTGATCGGAGGATTATTCCCTTCCAGGATGGAAGGGGTTATGATGGAATTATCCGGGATTTTGCCGGATAAGAAAGTCAATGAGATTACCCGTGAAGAACGGAGGCATTTTATTTCAGTAATGAAAGCATTTCCCCTTACTATAACAGGGCTGCGGGGATTTCAGGAAGCAATCATTACCCAGGGCGGCGTGAAGACAGGAGAAATCAATCCCGGTTCTATGGAGTCAAAAAAGATAAAAAATCTTTATTTTATCGGGGAAGTCCTGGATCTGGATGCAGTGACCGGCGGTTTTAATCTGCAGATTGCCTGGTGTACTGCACACAGGGCAGCAATGTCCATTTATCATGAATTACAAGGAGAAAAGGAAAATGGCATGTAGTATAGCAATCGACGGACCTGCAGGAGCAGGAAAAAGTACAATCGCACAAGCACTTGCAAAACGACTTGGATTTATTTATGTAGATACAGGCGCCATGTATCGGACGATGGCTCTATATCTTTTGCGAAAAGGGATTTCAACACAAGATATTCCTGCAATGGAGCAGGCCTGTCAGGATGTGGAGATTTCCATTGCTTATGAAGAGGGAACGCAGCAGGTATATCTGAATGGAGAAAATGTCAGCAGCCTTATCCGGAGCGAGGAAGTAGGCAATATGGCTTCTATCAGTGCAGTAAACGGAAAAGTCCGGGAAAAGCTGGTGGAGCTGCAAAGACAGCTGGCAGCCCGGGAAAATGTGGTCATGGACGGCAGGGATATCGGGACTTGCGTACTTCCGCAGGCAGATGTAAAAATTTACCTTACAGCCAGTGTGCATACAAGAGCTATGCGCAGATATAAAGAGTATCTGGAAAAAGGACAGGAAGCGGATCTGCAGCAGATTGAACAGGATATTGAGAAAAGAGACTATCAGGACATGCACAGGGAAATCTCACCCTTGAGGCAGGCAGAAGATGCGGTGCTTCTGGATTCCTCAGATATGGGAATCGAGGAAGTGATCGATGCTATGATTTCTCTCTATGAACAGAAAAAACAGTAAAGAAGGGAAGAAGAAAGTGGAAGTAATCACAGCAAAAAGCGCAGGATTCTGCTTTGGTGTCAAGCGGGCAGTGGAGAAGGTTTATGAAGTGGCTGACCGGAAGAACGGTCCGGTTTATACTTACGGCCCCATTATTCATAACGAGGAAGTGGTAAAAGATCTGGAAGAAAAAGGCGTGTCTGTATTGGAAACAGAGGAAGATCTGAAAAATCTGAAAGAGGGAACTGTGATTATTCGTTCCCATGGGGTGCCAAGAAGAATTTATAACCAGATCCGGGAACAAGGACTGGAATATGTGGATGTGACCTGTCCCTTTGTGCTGAAAATCCATCGAATCGTGGAGCGGGAGAGCAAAGCGGGGCGTCACATTGTGATTATCGGAAACCAGACTCATCCGGAGGTGGAAGGAATCCGCGGATGGTGTGAGGGACCCTCTACCGTAATACGGACAAAGGAAGAAGCAGAAGAATTTCTTAAAAATCCACCGGAAAAAGTGTGTATTGTTTCACAGACGACATTTAATTACAAGAATTTTCAAGAATTAGTTGAAATTTTAGCCAAAAAGAGGTATGATAAACTTGTTTTAAATACGATTTGCAATGCAACGAATGAGCGACAGGCAGAAGCTGCAGAAATTGCAAAGACAGTAGACGCCATGATTGTCATTGGAGGCAGGCATAGTTCCAATACACAGAAGTTGTATGAGATATGCAGTGGCGAATGTAAAAACACATACTATATACAGACACTTGCTGACTTGGATTCTGATCGTTTTCAATCCATTCAATGTGTAGGTATTACAGCGGGGGCGTCAACCCCAAATAAAATAATTGAGGAGGTTTCAAAACATGTCAGAATTAAGTTTTGAACAGATGTTAGACGAATCATTTAAAACAATCAGAAACGGAGAGGTAGTTGAAGGAACAGTCATCGGTGTCAAAGAAGACGAAATTATCCTGAACATCGGATACAAAGCAGATGGCATCATCTCAAGAAATGAATATTCTAACGATTCCAATCTTGATTTAACTACAGTAGTTTCCGTTGGCGACACAATGGAAGCAAAAGTTCTGAAAGTGAACGACGGCGAAGGCCAGGTACTCTTAACTTATAAGAGACTTGCTGCTGAGAAAGGAAATAAGAGACTGGAAGAAGCTTTTGAAAATAAAGAAGTGCTTACAGCAAAAGTTACACAGGTTCTGGATGGAGGATTAAGTGTTCTGGTAGAAGACACAAGAGTATTCATTCCGGCAAGCCTGGTATCTGATTCCTATGAAAAAGACCTGACAAAATATCAGGATCAGGAAATTGAATTTGTTATTACAGAGTTTAATCCGAGAAGACGCCGTATTATCGGTGACCGCAAACAGCTTCTGGCAGCAAAAAAAGCAGAAATGCAGAAAGAACTCTTTGCCAGAATTCAGGCTGGTGATGTTGTGGAAGGAACCATTAAGAATGTGACAGACTTTGGTGCGTTTATTGATCTGGGCGGTGCTGACGGACTGCTGCACATTTCCGAAATGTCCTGGGGCAGAGTAGAAAATCCGAAAAAGGTATTCAAAGCAGGTGAGAATATTAAAGTGCTGATCAAAGAGATTAATGGTGATAAGATCGCACTGAGCCTGAAATTCGAAGATCAGAACCCATGGCTGCATGCTGCTGAGAAATACGCTGCAGGTAACGTAGTGGAAGGTAAAATTGCACGTATGACAGATTTTGGTGCATTTATTGAACTGGAACCAGGTGTGGATGCATTACTGCATGTTTCACAGATTTCCAGAGCACACGTGGAAAAACCTTCTGATGTATTAGCTGTAGGACAGGTTGTAACAGCAAAAGTTGTTGATTTCAACGGCGAAGAAAAGAAAATCAGCCTGAGCATGAAAGCATTAGAACCGGCAGCTGAAGAAACAGAAGAAGAAACTACAGAAGCGTAATAGAAGTAACAGAAGTGAAATAAAAAGAAGGACCGGCAAGGAGTCTCTGCCGGTCTTTTTTTTTCAGAGAGAGAGGAAAGATTTGAGAAAGTCTTCCTGCATGGATTTGGAATGAATGAAGTCTTCTGTCCATTGAATATAGACCTGTTTCGCTTCATAGGATTCTTTAAGCAGGGGAAGCGAAGGCGTGCCGTCTGCTTTCAGAAAGTATCCGGAAATCCGCTTACAGCAGTTGGAAGCTTTTGCTCTTTCACGGCAGTCCTTGTCCACATACATACCTACCGATTTGTGTATCGCTTCATCTTCCAGAGGAAGATAGTAATAGTTTTTATAATCCGGATAAAAGTATTTCAATGTGCCTTCCAAAAGAGGCATTTTTATTTTACAGCTATTTTCCCGGATAGTAATGTAGGAATCTTTCAGAGAAAAAGAAAGAGGAACAGGAAGAGAAGCAGGAAGAAGAAGGGAAAACAGAACCTCCTGTTGAAACAGACCTTCCAGTGTTCTGGTCTGTAAAGTCTCTGTGTGTTCCAGCGTAAACCTTCCTTTGAGACAGGCAAGAATCACGCCCAGGGAAGTGAGAGCAAGCATGCCTTCTACATCATCATGATTGTGAAGAAGAAGCAGTTCTTTCTCCCGGGGATTTCCGGAATTTGCATAGGAATGATAAATTTTTATCAGTTCTTTGCCGCTTAAAGTGTCTGTTCTTTTGTATCCGCAAAGGGATTCCAGAGATTTCTGGCGAAAATCCGGAAGGGGAAACAATGAGGACAGGGGACGCAGCGCTTTGTAAAGATCCAGAGAAGTTTTATCTTCCAGTGGAGAGGCGATGGCATGTTCTCTGTATTTATGCCGGAGATAAGGCAGATCAAAGGTGGTGCCGTTAAAGTGTACCAGGCAGGTCTTTTCACGGCAAAGAGAAGCAAAAGCACGCAGCAACGCCTGTTCTTCTTCGGGGGTTTCTTTTTCTGCCAGAAACTGATACAGCTCTGCTGTATGTTCTTTTGGAATGGCAGCACCAATCATGGAAAGAAAACTGTTTTTGTGACTGAGACCGGTGGTTTCAATGTCAAAGAAAAGAAAGGATTCTTTTGGAGCCGGATCAGAAAAAAACAGAGCTATATGATTTGTGTATAAGTGTTGTGTATCTGAAATGATTGTCAGCATATTAACGAAAGCCTTTCTGATTGTACGGAAAATAATACGTAAAATTACTAAAAATTTATAGTTAAAAGCTCAAAAAAATGTTATATTATTATATAGGTTGAATGTTAGGAGGAAATATGGAATTTAAAATTGCAGGAGTCTCTTTGTATTATATCATAAACTGGTTTTTTATCTACAGTTTTTTGGGATGGGTATGGGAATCTTGTTATGTGTCCATAAAATCCAAAAAACCGGTGAACCGGGGATTTATCAATGGTCCTTTGTGCACGATCTATGGTTTTGGAGCAGTCAGTGTTTATCTGATTCTGAAAAATTTTGACCGTAATCTTCTGATCCTTTACGTTGGAGGTGTGGTTGTTGCCACCATTCTGGAGTTTGTGACCGGATGGCTTATGGAAACCATATTCCATACCCGATGGTGGGATTACAGCAAAAACAAATTCAATGTGCGTGGATATATTTGTCTTGGATGTTCTCTTGCATGGGGTGTTTTTACTGTTCTGTTGTTTAAGGTACTGCAGCCTTTTGTGGAATGGATTACCGGACTTTATCCGATATCCGCAGGAAAAATAGGGATTACAGTAGTCAGTATCCTTTATGTACTGGATTTTGGCACATCAGCAGCTGCCGCTTTCAATCTGAGCAAAACATTTGCAAAGGTGGAAGACATGATGGAAGAGCTCACTGCCTATATCCACAGTACAAAACTTTATGAGACGAGAGAGGAGATCAGAGATAAACTGGAAGAACTTCGGGTTGGAAGCTTTTCAGAGATTTCCGAACAGCTGAGTGAGAGAAAAGAAGAATTCATATCCCGGCTGGAAGAAAAACTGTATGGGGAAAACTACGAAGAAAAACGTGCAGAACTGGAAAGACGTATGGATGAATTCAAAGACAGATATTTGGGAATCAGGAAGAAAATCAATCCTGTGAAGAAGCGTATGATTCATGCTTACCCTGGTCTGAAAAAGGAATTCAGAAACCATATGGAAAGAAAGTCCGGTAAAAAATAGAAGCAAATTTGAGAAAAGGAGGAAGAAAAATGGCGTTTTTAACCTTTAAGGGTGGTGTGCATCCTTATGACGGAAAAGAACTGTCGAAAGAAAAGCCCATAGTGGATTTTGTTCCGGGGAAAGAACTGGTATATCCGTTATCCCAGCATATTGGTGCTCCGGCAAGACCTGTGGTGCAGAAAGGAGATCATGTGCTGGCAGGGCAGATGATCGCGGAGGCAGGGGGATTTGTGTCCGCACCAATCCATGCTTCTGTATCCGGCACTGTGACGGGAATTAAGAGAGTCCTGAACAATGTGGGAAATAAAGTGGATGCCATTATCATCGAAAATGACGGACAGTATGAAAGTATTCAGGAAGAAAAAACAGAATCTCTGGACAGTCTTTCAAAAGAGGAGATTCTGAACCGGATCCGGCAGGGCGGTGTCGTAGGTATGGGTGGTGCGGGTTTTCCGACTCATGTGAAACTCTCTCCAAAAGAACCGGAGAAAATCGATCATATTCTTGTCAATGGAGCGGAGTGTGAACCGTATCTTACTTCTGACTACAGACGATTGCTGGAACAGCCGGAGTATGTCATCGGAGGATTGAAATGCATTCTCAAACTTTTTGATCATGCAAAAGGCTGTATTTGTATTGAAGACAATAAACCGGATTGTATCGCACGTATGCAGGAACTGGTGAAAAATGAATCCAGAATTGAAGTAATGCCACTGAAGACAAAATATCCACAGGGTGCAGAGCGCTGTCTGATTTATGCAGTTACAGGAAGAGAGATCAATTCTTCTATGCTTCCTGCAGATGCCGGCTGTGTGGTAGATAATGTAGATACTGTATGTGCCGTATACCGGGCGGTTATGGAAGGACATCCGGTTACCGATCGTATTGTGACGGTTACCGGAGACGGAATTGCACAACCGGGGAACTTCCGTGTGAAGACGGGTACCAGTTTTGCGGAGCTGATTGAGGCAGCCGGCGGACTGAAAGAACCGGTAGAAAAAATTATCTCCGGCGGACCGATGATGGGGTTTGCCATGTACGATTATCATGTACCGGTTGTGAAGACTTCTTCTGCGATTCTTTGTATGAAAAAAGACCCTGTAACAGAAGCAGAAGAAACCGCCTGCATTAACTGTGGACGCTGTGTCAGCGGATGTCCGGCCCGTCTGGTTCCGTCCAGACTGGCAACCTATTCAGAAGAAGGGCAGGAAGAACGGTTTGTAAAAAATAACGGTATGGAATGTGTGGAATGTGGATGCTGCAGCTTTATCTGTCCTGCAAAGCGCCATCTGACCCAGTCTATCCGGTCTATGAGAAAAATCGTTCTGGCAAACCGTAAAAAGCCGAAATAGGAGGAGAAAAACATGAGTGATTTACTACATATATCATCTTCCCCTCATGTGAGGTCGAAGGTGAGCACCAGCAGTATTATGCAGACAGTTCTGTTGGCATTGCTGCCGGCAACATTATTTGGAATTTACAATTTCGGACCCCATGCACTGCTGCTTGTAATCCTTTCCGTGGCATCCTGTGTGGCTACGGAAGCAATTTATGAAAAAATCGTTAAAAGTAAACTGACGGTAAAAGACTGCAGTGCTGCAGTAACCGGTCTGTTGCTTGCATTGAATCTGCCGCCGACGGCTCCATGGTGGATTCCGATAATCGGCGGTGTTTTTGCTATTCTTGTAGTGAAACAGCTGTTTGGAGGTCTTGGACAGAACTTTATGAACCCGGCTCTTGGTGCAAGATGTTTTCTTCTGATTTCCTTTACCGGAAGAATGACAAATTTTGCAGTGCCGGAAAATGCATGGGGAAATGTAGTGGATACCGTATCCGGTGCAACTCCTCTGGCTGCTTTGAAGGCAGGAGAGAGCGTAGATCTGATGAGCATGCTGATCGGAAATACAAAAGGTACCATCGGTGAGACTTCTGCACTGGCAATTCTTGTGGGAGCCGCCATTCTTCTTGCAACAAAAGTCATTGACTGCAGAATCCCTCTGACCTATATCGGCAGCTTTGCTGTATTTGTACTTCTGTTTGGCGGACATGGATTTGATTTTTCTTATCTGGCAGCTCATCTTCTGGGAGGCGGCCTCATGCTTGGTGCCTGGTTCATGGCAACCGATTATGTGACCACTCCGATCACAAAAAAAGGACAGTTGGTATACGGCGTCTGTCTTGGTGTGTTCACCGGATTATTCCGTATCTTCGGCGGTTCTGCAGAAGGTGTTTCTTATGCAATCATATTCTGCAACCTTCTTGTTCCGCTTATTGAACGCGTGACAATGCCGGTTGCATTTGGCAAAGGAGGTAAGAAATCATGAAGAAAAACACAATTTTTAAGGATACCCTGATTCTTACCATCATTACTTTGGTTGCAGGTTTTCTTCTGGGCGTTGTCTACCAGGTGACAAAAGATCCCATTGCAAAGCAGGAAGAAGAGGCAAAGACAGAAGCTTATCAGGCAGTTTTTGCAGATGCGGATTCCTTTGAGACGGTGGTGGAAGCAGAAGACGAAGATCTGGCAGCTTATCTGGCTGAAAACGGATTTACCCAGACAATCAACGAAGTGATGACCGCAAAAGATGCCCAGGGAGAGATTCTGGGATATGCCATTAATATTACCACTCCGGAAGGGTATGGCGGTGATATTACTTTTTCACTGGGTGTAAAGAGCGATGGAACTTTAAACGGAATTGAAATCTTAAGCATTGGTGAGACGGCAGGTCTTGGTATGAATGCAACCAAAGATGAATTTAAAAATCAGTTTAAAGACAAAAATGTGGAAAGTCTGGAAGTAACCAAGTCCGGTGCAGCCCAGGACAATCAGATCAATGCCATCAGTGGAGCAACCATTACTTCCAAGGCTGTGACTGGTGGTGTAAATGCAGGCTTATGTGCATTTCGCTATGTAAAGGAGGGAGAATAGGATGAAAGCTAACACACCTGTGGAACGTTTGTATAACGGAATTATCAAGGAAAATCCTACTTTTGTCCTTGTACTTGGTATGTGTCCGACGCTGGCAGTCACCACTGCGGCAATCAATGGTATTGGTATGGGACTTACAACAACCGTCGTACTTATGATGTCTAATCTCTTTATTTCGCTTCTGCGTAATGTGATTCCGGATAAAGTGCGTATGCCCGCTTATATTGTAATCGTTGCATCCTTTGTTACTATGGTGCAGCTGCTTCTTCAGGGATTTATTCCTGTTCTTTACGATGCGCTGGGTATTTATATCCCTCTGATCGTAGTAAACTGTATTATTCTGGGAAGAGCGGAGGCTTATGCTTCCAAAAACGGTCCGGTTTCTTCTATCTTTGACGGAATCGGAATGGGTCTTGGATTTACGCTTTCTATTACCATTCTTGCTTCTTTCCGTGAACTGATCGGTGCAGGAACTCTGTTCGGATTTCAGGTCATGCCGGAGGCATATGAACCCGCTACGATCTTTATTCTGGCTCCCGGTGCGTTCTTTGTATTGGCATTTCTGGCTGCCATCCGTGCAAAGATGCAGGAAAAGAAGCCGGAAAAAGAGCGCCATCCGGTACATTGTATGGAAGGTGCCTGCGCATCCTGCAGCAATAAATCCTGCAGCGGAAAATTTTATGATAATACAGAAGGAAAGAAATAAAGGAGGAAGGGTACAATGAAAGAATTATTGATTATTGGAATCAGTGCTGCAGTTGTAAATAACGTAGTACTGAGTCAGTTCCTTGGACTGTGCCCGTTCTTTGGCGTATCCAAGAAAATTGAAACAGCAGCAGGTATGGGCGGGGCAGTTATTTTCGTTATCACGCTGTCTTCTTTTGTAACCAGTCTGATTTATAAGTATCTGCTTGCAAATCCGCATATTAATATGCAGTTCCTGCAGACGATTGTATTCATACTTGTAATTGCGGCACTGGTACAGTTTGTGGAAATGTTCCTGAAAAAATCCATGCCGGCTCTCTACCAGAGTCTTGGTGTATATCTTCCTCTGATCACTACCAACTGTGCAGTGCTTGGTGTTGCAGTGATCAATGTGCAGAAGGAATATAACATTATTCAAAGTACGATAAATGGTTTTGCTACTGCCGTAGGTTTCACGATCTCCATTGTTCTGATGGCAGGACTGCGTGAAAAAATGGAATATAATAAAATACCGAAATATTTCCAGGGATTTCCTATGGTATTACTGACAGCCGGACTTATGGCCATTGCATTCTTTGGCTTCTCCGGTATTATCTAAGGAGGCACAGATATGGTTACAGGAATTGTAATTGCAGCAGTTTTAGTAGGCGGTGTGGGCCTCTTTATCGGAGTGTTCCTCGGACTTGCAGGAAAGAAATTTGCTGTAGAAGTAGATGAAAAAGAAGTGGCAGTCAGAGAGCAGCTTCCGGGCAATAACTGTGGTGGATGCGGTTATCCGGGTTGTGATGGTCTGGCAGCGGCAATTGCAAAAGGGGAAGCACCGGTCAATGCCTGCCCGGTAGGAGGTGCACCGGTTGCAGCGAAAATTGCAAAAGTGATGGGGCAGGAAGTGGGAGAAGCAGTTCGTACCACCGCTTTTGTAAAATGTAAAGGGGATTGTGAGTTGACATTTTCCCTTTACGATTATGCAGGAGAACGAGATTGTAAGATGGTCAATCTGATGCAGAGCGGCGGTGCCAAATCCTGCAGTTATGGTTGTCTTGGATTTGGAAACTGTGTGAAAGTATGTCCTTTTGATGCAATACATATTGTGAACGGCATTGCAAAGGTTGACAGTGAGAAATGTAAATCCTGTGGAAAATGTGTTGCGGAATGTCCAAAACGTCTCATTGAGATTATTCCTTACGGACAGCCGCAGGTACAATGCAGTTCCAGAGACAAAGGAAAAGATGTTATGGCTGCATGTAAAGCAGGCTGTATCGGATGTAAAAAATGTGAAAAAGAATGTCCGTCCGGAGCCATTACGGTTACTGACAATGTGGCGCATGTCGACAAAGAAAAATGTACCGGCTGCGGAAAGTGCAAGGAAGTATGTACAAGAAAGTGTATTTTTTAAAACGGTATCTTTCAAGTGAAATTCTGTTTCTTCTATTGATCAGTCTCTTGTCCGGCTGCGGTCAGGAAAAAAAAGAAATGGTGTCAAAGAATGGTTTCTTCTTTGACACCATGATTTCTATAGAGATCATGGAAGAGAAAGACAGAGGAACTGAGCTTCTGGAAGAATGCTGGTCCATGTGTGAAACTTATGAAAAAATCTTCAGCCGAACCAGAAAAGACAGCGAACTTTATCAGCTGAATCATAGAGATACACAGGAAGTGCAAGTATCAGAAGATTTGTTTCGACTTCTGTCTTACGGGAAAATCTGTTATGAAAGGACAGAAGGAAAATTCGATATTTCGGTGGCACCTCTTTCAGATTTGTGGGATTTTAAAGGAGACAGCAGGAGGATTCCTGCTGAACAGGATCTGACAACCGCTCTTGAGAAAGTTGGTTATTCATCGGTGCAATTGCAGGAGCCGGATAGGATAATCTTTGAAAATCAAGATACCATGCTGGATGTCGGAGCGTTGGCAAAAGGTTATATTGCAGACCGCCTGAAAGAATATCTGGTATCTCAGAATGTAGAGAAGGGCTGGATTAATCTTGGAGGCAATGTGCTGACCATAGGGGAAAAAGAAAACGGTGTTCCCTGGAGAATCGGAATCCGAAAACCATTTGGAGAAGATGGAGAAATCTGTGCTTATGTGGAAGTGGAAGACTGTTCCATAGTATCCTCGGGAATTTACGAAAGATACTTTGAAAAAGACGGAGTGCTGTATTATCATGTGTTGGATCCCGACACAGGATATCCTGCAGAGACGGATATGGCGCAGGTGACCATTTTGTCGAAAAATTCTTTGGAAGGAGACGGACTGAGTACATCCTGCCTGCTGATGGGCTATGAAAAAGCCAGAGCCTTCATAGATGGCATGGAAGATACAGAAGCAGTATTTGTGATGAAAGGCGGAGAAATCCGGTATACAGAAGGATGCAGGATTACCCTGGCAGAATAAAAGACGGAAAGCATTCGGTTCCAATGCTTTCCGTCTTTGTTCCGTTATCAGGGATACGAACGTATATTTGCATTTTGGCAGAGCTTGTGTTAGAATGAAAAAATGAAAATAAACAGAAAAGATATGATTTTGATTTGCAGTGTGCTTTTTGCAGCAGTTCTGTGCTGGTTGATTTCTTCCGGAAAGGGACTGGGATCCGGGGAGGAAGGAGTCTTGCAGATTACAGTTAATGGAGAAGTGTTTGGAACCTATCCTCTTTCTCAGGACAGAACCATTGACATTGAAGGAAGCAATGTGTGTCGGATCAAAGACCATAAAGTGAAAATGACAGAGGCAAATTGTCCGGACCAGTTATGCATTCATCAGCGGACAATTACAAGAGAAGGAGGAATTATTGTCTGTCTTCCCAACCGGGTAGTTCTGGAAATCATCAGTCAAGACGCACCGGATACTATTGCTTATTAAGAAAGGAAAAGAAGAACGTATGAGAAAAACCGCCTATCTTGGTCTTTTTTCCGCAGCAGCTATTTTATTTGGATATGTGGAATCTTTGTTTCCTGTATTTCTTGGAATTCCTGGAATTAAGCTGGGACTGGCCAATCTGGTCACAGTTTTTCTTTTGTACCAGTTTAGCTGGAAAGAGGCTGCACTGGTATCACTGGTTCGTATTTTTGTGACAGGATTTCTTTTTGGAAATCTGTTTTCCATCTTGTTCAGTCTGGCAGGAGCTGCGCTTAGTCTGGCCATTATGGTGCTTTTGAAGAAAAAAGGAGGATTTTCGCCAGGAGGTGTCAGCGTGGCCGGTGGAGTTGCTCACAATGTGGGACAGATTCTGGTGGCTGCTTTTGTAGTGGAAAACGTGAATTTATTTTATTATCTTCCGGTACTTCTGATCGCCGGAGTTGTGGCAGGATTTCTTATGGGAATACTGGCAGGAGAATTATTAAAACGCGTACGCAGAAAGGATTTTTCATGATAGCATATATAAAAGGCCGGGTGGCGGCTGCAGGAGAAGAAAAGCTGATATTGGAAGCCGGAAATATGGGGTATAATATTCTCATGCCTCTTTCTTGTCTGGAAAGCCTGCGCCAGGGACAGGAAGTGAAGATTTACACACATCTGAATGTGAGAGAAGATGCCATGCAGCTCTTTGGTTTTCTTACAAAGGATGATCTGGATACTTTCCGGCTTCTTCTGGGGGTCAATGGAATCGGACCGAAAGCCGCTCTTGGAATTCTGTCGGGTCTGACTGCAGATGAACTGCGTTTTGCAATTCTGGCTGATGATGTAAAAACTTTGTCGAGAGCTCCCGGAATCGGAAAAAAGACGGCACAGAAGCTGATTCTGGAATTGAAAGATAAAATTACGCTGGAGGATGCTTTTGAAAGAAAAACAGAGCATGTGACCCAGGAAATACTTCCTGCAGACGCAGATTTGATGGATGCCAGAAAAGAGGCGGCAGAAGCACTGACTGCATTGGGATATTCAGGCAGTGAAGCATTACGGGCAGTGAAGCAGATTACGCTCACATCGGATATGAGTGTGGAGACAATTTTGAAGCTGGCCTTAAAAAATATGAGTATTTAGTGAGAGCAGAATATGGAAAAAAGAGTAATTACTACGGATGTAACAGAAGAAGATTTACGGTCGGAAAGCAGTCTGCGTCCTCAGTTTCTGGATGATTACATCGGACAGGAAAAGGCAAAAAACAATCTGAAAGTATATATAGAGGCTGCAAAACAGAGAAATGATGCATTGGATCATGTGCTTTTTTACGGACCTCCGGGTCTTGGAAAAACCACACTTGCGGGAATCATAGCAAATGAGATGGGAGTGCGTATGAAAGTGACAAGCGGACCTGCTATAGAAAAACCTGGAGAGATGGCCGCTATTCTCAATAATCTTCAGGAACATGATGTACTGTTTGTAGATGAGATTCACAGACTGAATCGGCAGGTAGAAGAAGTTCTTTATCCTGCTATGGAAGATTATGCAATTGATATTATGATTGGAAAAGGAACAGCAGCCCGTTCGATCCGTCTGGATCTTCCGAAATTTACACTGGTAGGGGCAACTACCAGAGCAGGTCTTCTGACGGCTCCTCTTCGGGATCGTTTCGGTGTGGTTCATCATCTGGAATTTTATACAGAAGAAGAGCTGAAGACGATTATCATGCATTCGGCCGGTGTACTGGGAGTAGCAATCGATCAGGCGGGTGCTATGGAAATGGCAAAACGCTCCAGAGGAACCCCGAGACTTGCAAATCGGCTGCTGAAGAGGGTTCGGGATTTTGCACAGGTTCGTTATGACGGTAAAATTACCAGAGAAGTGGCGGAATTTGCCATGGATCTTCTGGAAGTAGATAAATATGGACTGGATCAGACAGACCGGATGATTCTGAACACCATCATACAGCGTTTTGCTGGAGGGCCGGTGGGACTGGATACTCTGGCGGCGGCCATCGGGGAAGATTCCGGAACCATAGAAGACGTATATGAACCTTATCTGATCAAAAATGGATTCCTTCTCAGAACACCGAGAGGAAGAGTGGCCAGCGAACTGGCATATAGACATCTGGGTCTTGATGCAGAATAAGTGCTGGAGAAAAATAATAGTTGTTTTTCTGCGTATTTCGATTATAATAGACAATGAGAGGAATATCAAAGGAAGAATCGGGAGGGCCATATATGGCAGTTAAAAATACAGCACAGGTATTGATCGGAGGAAAGGTTATTACACTTGGTGGATATGAAAGTGAAGAATATCTGCAGAAGGTTGCATATTACATAAATAATAAAATGACAGAGCTGGGAGAATTGCCGGGTTATAACCGGCAGTCTGTGGAGACCAAACATACACTTTTGAGTCTCAATGTAGCAGATGATTATTTTAAGGCAAAGCGTCAGGCGGAAATCTTTGAGGAGGATCTGGAAGCCAAGGACAGAGAAATGTATGATTTGAAGCATGATCTGATTGCCAGTCAGGTACAGCTGGAAAATTTCAGAAAAGATGCAGCATTGAAAAATGAGCAGTTGGAAAAATTACAAAAGAAGATTGAAGAACTGGAACAGGAGCTGAATGAGCTTTTAAAATAATCAGCTGCAGAAAGATTTCGGTGAGAAGAGGGCGCGCTTTGTAGTGAGACACGCCCTTTTTCTGTCATCGGAAACAGAAAGGATGAAAAACAATGAAAACAGAATTACTGGCGCCGGCAGGATCTGTGGAAGGTATGCATGCTGCAGTTGCTGCGGGAGCAGATGCAGTTTATATGGGAGGATCCCTGTTTGGGGCAAGGGCCTATGCAAAAAATCCGGCAGGGGAAGAATTAAAGGAAGCCATTGATTATGTACATCTTCATGGGAAAAAACTTTATCTGACAGTGAATACCTTACTGAAAAACAGAGAACTTCAGGAACAACTTTATGAGTATCTGGCACCTTTTTATGAACGGGGACTGGATGCGGTGATCGTTCAGGATCTCGGTGTACTGGAATTTATCAGAAAAGAATTTCCGGAGCTTCCTGTTCATGCAAGTACACAGATGGCTGTGACTGGTGCAAAGGGAGCCGGATTGTTAAAAGAATCCGGCGTTTCCAGAATTGTAACTGCACGGGAACTGTCTCTGGAGGAAATCCGGCATATTCATGACACTACAGGGGTGGAAATCGAAAGTTTTATTCATGGAGCTTTGTGTTACAGCTATTCCGGCATGTGCCTTTTTTCCAGTATGCTGGGAGGCAGAAGCGGAAACCGCGGGAGATGTGCCCAGCCCTGTCGTCTGCCTTATCAGGTGTTCGGGGAAGGGAAAAGAACCGGAAGCAGGAAAGAGGAATATCCTCTCAGTCTGAAGGATATGTGTACCATTGAAATTTTACCGGAAATACTGGAGGCAGGGGTATATTCTCTAAAAATAGAAGGACGGATGAAAAAACCGGAATATGCTGCAGGCGTTACGAGAATTTACCGGAAATATCTGGATCGGTATGCGGAAAATCCTCAGAACTATCATGTGGAAAAAGAAGACAAAGAGGAATTGCTGGAATTGTACCAGCGGGATGGCTTCAGTACCGGGTATTATAAACAGCATAATGGCCGGGAAATGGTAGCAATTCAGAATCTGAAACAGCAGGAAAACAAAGAAAAAGGTGTCCGGACCAGAAATGAGTTTCTTTTTGAAAATCTGAAAAAGGAGTATACCGATAAAAAGCTGCAGGAAAAAATATATGGGAGTTTGATTTTGTATGCAGGCAGTCCGGCCATACTGGATCTGGAATATGGAGAGCATCATGTGCAGGTACAGGGAAATGTAGTGGAACAGGCAATGAAACAGCCATTGTCGGAAGAGCGACTTCGCAGACAGGTAGAAAAAACAGGGAATACGCCTTACGTTTTTGAACAGCTTGATATCCAGACGGACGGTCAGGGATTTTTATCCATGCAGAGCTTGAATGAATTGCGCAGAGACGGCATTTCTGCTCTGAAGCAGGCCTGTCTGCAGCCTTATTTCCGAAAACTGCCAGAGAGACAGCAAGTAGGAACAGAAGAAAGAAAAAAGAAGAGGGAGCCGGAAGGGAAGACACAGACAGACGTACAGTTGTATGTGTCTGCAGAAACCTGGGATCAGATAAAAGAAGCGGCAGCAAGAACGGAAATAGACGGCATTTGCTTTGATTTGTCTCTCGTATGGGGAGATTCTTTGCAGGAGAAAATAAGATATACGGCAGAATTTATTCATGGAAGCGGAAAAGAATGTTATCTTGCCATGCCTTATGTGCTGCGGAAAAATATTCTGGAGCAGGCAGAGGAAGCTCTTTGTCGTACAACGGACTGCGTGGATGGTTTTCTTGTGAGAAATCTGGAAAGCCTGGCATTTATGAAGGAAAAAAATCTGCTGCACAAGGCAGTCTGTGATTTTGGGCTTTATTCCATGAATGACACAGCGAAAGATTTTCTGGAACATCTGGGAGTAAAAAGGACAACGATTCCACTTGAACTTAATGAAGGAGAAATAAGAGGGAGAAATCCGGATGACAGTGAACTTCTGGTTTATGGATATTATCCTATGATGATATCTGCCCAATGTCTTAAGAAAACTTATAACAAATGCCGGAAAGAATCTGGTATTATGCAGTTAAGAGATCGGTATGGCAATGAGTTCCTGACGAAAACGGTGTGCCCTTTTTGTTACAATGTAATTTATAACAGCATTCCTGCCGGATTGCTGTCTGAGAGAGATAGAATCTACAAGATGAACATCCGCCATCTTCGAATGAATTTTACTACAGAAGGCAGGGCGGAAACCGGACAGATTCTGGATCTGTTTCTGGATGTATACAAGAAAAAGAAAAAAATACCCGATGAAATTCCTGCATTTACCAAAGGACATTTCAGACGGGGCGTAGAGTAGGTGAGAGATTGATTAATTTAATTGTTACCCTTTCCAAATATTTTCTTCTGATATTAGCAGCTTTATATACGTTGGAAAGTTTTACTGTCTTCGGGTATAAAAGAGAGGAAGACAAGCAGTATATTCTCCGTAAACAGCTGATGCTGATTTTCTTTATGGATTTTATGGCTTTTCTTGTCATCTTTCTGAAGAAGGAAGATATTAAAATTATTTATTTCTTTGGTGCCCAGCTTGTTTATTTTATTGTAGTGCAGATTTTGTACAGAATCTTTTACAAGAAAGCATCATTGCTTCTTTTGAATCATATGTGTATGCTGCTGTCCATTGGTTTTATTATGTTGGCCAGACTGGATCTGGAATCTGCCATCCGGCAGTTTGAGATTGTGGTTGTAGCAACTGTCATTGCCATGGTGATTCCGGTTATGATCCGGAAAATGCGTTTCCTGAATAAGTGGACCTGGTTTTATGCAGTAACAGGATTGTTGCTTTTGTTAGTGGTTCTGATTCTCGGGAAAAATGTAAACGGTGCAAAGATCAATATTTCTCTGGGTGGATTTGCTTTTCAGCCATCGGAATTTGTTAAGATTATTTTTGTGTTTTTTGTGGCCTGCAGACTTTACAGAAAAAAAGCGGAGTTCAAAGATCATGTGATCACTACGATCGTTGCAGCTGTTCATGTGTTGACTCTGGTACTTTCCAGAGACCTGGGAAGTGCAGTGGTATTTTTTATTACGTATGTGGTCATGCTTTATGTAGCCACAAAGAAACCGCTGTATCTGCTGGCAGGTCTTGGTTCCGGAACTCTGGCGGCAGTCATTGCCTACTTCCTTTTCGGTCATGTGCGTCAGAGGGTAATTGCATGGAAGGATCCTTTTTCCGTATATGAAAGTGCCGGATATCAGATCGTACAAGGACTGTTTGCCATTGGTACGGGCGGTCTGTTCGGCATGGGACTATGTCAGGGATCCCCGGGTATGATTCCTTTTGTAAAACAGGACTATATGTTTGCGGCAATCTGTGAGGAACTGGGCGGACTGTTTGCCATGTGTCTGATACTGATCTGTATGAGCATGTTCCTTCTGGTGGTGAATATATCACTTCAGATCAAGAAACCTTTTTATAAGCTTATAGCCCTTGGACTTGGTACAGAATATGCCTTTCAGGTATTTCTTACCATAGGCGGCGTAACAAAGTTTATTCCCATGACAGGTATTACGCTTCCACTTGTCAGTTACGGAGGAAGTTCTGTCCTGAGTACCATTATTATGCTTGCCATTATTCAGGGACTGTATATTTTAAGAGAAGACGAGGATGAAGAACTTGAAAAGCAGAAACGAAGAGAAGCGCAGGCGGCAAGATGAAAAAAGACGTCTGCAGGAAGAAAAAGCGCTTAGAAAAAAAGAAAAGAAGGAAAAAAAAGCAAGAAACAGAGAATATGCCATAGTCAGTTATTTCTTTGTTGGTATTTTTCTTTCTCTGATCGCTTATATGGTTTATTTTGAAGTGGAAAAACGGGACAGTGTGATCAGCAGTCCTTATAATACCCGCCAGGATCAGTTTGAAGACCGGGTGGTAAGAGGCAGTATTCTGGCTTCCGGAGGAGAGACACTGGCCTATACACAGGTCAACGAAGATGGAAGTGAGACCAGGATTTATCCCTATGAAAATATGTTTGCGCATATTGTAGGGTATGATGCAAATGGTAAAAATGGACTGGAATCTCTTGCAAATTTTCAGTTGATGACATCTCATGACGGATATCTCAACCAGGTAAAAAATGAAATGAAAGAAGAAAAAAATCCGGGAGATAGTGTAGTGACTACATTGGACGTGTCTCTTCAGAAACGGGCTTATGAGGCACTGGGGCAGCATCGTGGAGCTGTAGTAGTTTTGAATCCAAAAACAGGAGCGGTTCTTGCCATGGTGAGCAAACCGGATTTCAATCCCAATACGGTGGCCCGGGACTGGGAATATCTGACAGGAGATTCTTCTAACAGCAGTCTTCTGAACAGAGCCACACAGGGAGCTTATCCTCCTGGATCTGTTTTTAAGATCGTAACAGCCCTTTCTTATTTGCGAAGTGAAGGAACATTGGATAGATTCTCCTATGAATGCCAGGGTGGTATTACAGTAGATGATCATACGATTACCTGTTATGCAGGAGAAGTACATGGTGCGGAGAATTTCAGGAGCGCTTTTGCAGAGTCCTGTAACAGTGCCTTTGCACAGATTGGTCTGAATCTTGGCGGAAAGAAACTGACAGAAACAGCAGAAAGCCTGTTATTTAATAATAAACTGCCCATATCTGTAAACTATGCAAAAAGTAAATTTGAGCTGGGGGATCATCCGGGAAATCCGCTGCTTATGCAGACTTCGATTGGCCAGGGAAACACCCTGGTATCTCCCATGCATATGGCTCTGATTGTAAGTGCCATTGCCAATAACGGAGTCCTTATGAAACCTTATTATATGGAACAGGTGCAGAATGTAAACGGAGATGTGGTGAAAACTTATGAATCATCCGAATACAAAAGTCTTATGACGGAAGAAGAAGCGAATACACTGAAAGAACTGATGGAAGCGGTTGTTACAGAAGGTACTGCATCTTCTCTCAGTGGAGAGAACTATTCTGTGGGAGGAAAAACCGGTTCCGCAGAATATTATGGAAGTGACGGAAGTATTCAGACGCATTCCTGGTTTGTGGGATTTTCCGGTGTGGAGGAACCGGAAATCGTGGTAGCGGTAATCGCAGAGGGAGCAGGAACCGGCAGTGCGGTTGCAGTTCCCATTGCTCATGAAATTTTTAACGAGTATTATTATTAAAAAAAGATTACCTTGCGCAGGTTCTTAAAAAGAGGTATACTGATATTAATGAAACACAACGCTGACCCGGAAAAGGGTTTTACAGGAGGACTTGCAAAATGATTGAAGCAACGAGCTGTGGCGGGGTGGTAATATATCGCGGAAAAATACTGACCTTGTACAAATCCTACAAACACAAATATGAAGGATGGGTGTTGCCAAAGGGAACAGTAGAAGAAGGGGAGGACTATAAAGACACAGCACTCAGAGAAGTGAAGGAAGAAGCAGGTGTTACGGCTAACATAATTAAATATGTGGGAAAGAGCCAGTATAGTTTTTGTGTGCCCGAAGATACGGTAGAGAAGGATGTACACTGGTATCTTATGTCTGCAAACAGCTACTACAGCAAACCGCAGAGAGAGGAATATTTTGTAGATTCCGGCTTTTATAAATTCCATGAAGCTTACCATCTTTTACGGTTTTCAAATGAGAAGCAGATTTTGGAAAAGGCTTATAATGAGTACCTGGATTTGAAAAAAGCAAATCTGTGGGGAAACAGGAAGTATTTCTAGAAATTTGATTCGGGTAATTTTAGAAGAGACTGGAATTCCAGTCTCTTCTGTGCTATAAAGCAGATATTTACAGGGAAAAATGACCAAAGGGTTAAAAGATAAAAAGGAGGAGGTTTTGGTTATGTTGGAACAGATTGATTTAACAAAAACATTGGGGAAAGAAGCGTACAAGGAGAAAATGGAGGTATTTGAACCTTGTCTTGCACGGCTTCAGAGAGAATGTAAAGAACTGGGGATTCCAGTTATCGTAGTGTTTGAAGGATTTGATGCTTCCGGAAAGGGAGTACAGATCAATAAACTGATCCATCCCCTGGATCCGAGGGGATTTAAGGTTTTTGCAATCAAAGAAGAGACAAAAGAGGAAAGAATGTATCCTTTCCTGTGGCGTTTCTGGACCAAAACACCAGAAAAAGGAAGAATTGCCATCTTTGATACAAGCTGGTACCGGAGAGTGTCCGTGGATCGTTTTGAGGAAAAGATTTCCAGAGAAGAGCTGATGTATGCGTATCAGGAGATCAATACTTT
This sequence comes from Blautia sp., assembly GCA_051880075.1. Lineage (GTDB taxonomy): Bacteria > Bacillota > Clostridia > Lachnospirales > Lachnospiraceae > Blautia. The sequence continues at coordinate 35,489 of JBJENG010000007.1, forward strand.
TGAGCGTACACTGACCGATGACGGAGCAGTGCTCATTAAGTTTTTTATGCATATCAGTAAAAAAGAGCAGAAAAAACGTTTTGATAAACTGATGGACTCTGCTGAAACCGCATGGAGAGTCAGCAAAGAAGACATGCAGAGAAATAAAGACTACAGCATCTACAAAGATATGGCAGAAGAGATGCTGGAACATACAGAAACAGAATGTGCTCCGTGGACGATTATAGAGGCTACAGACAGGCGGTTTGCCACTGTGAAGATTTATGCTTCCGTAATCCGGCAGATTCAGGACAAAATAGAAGAAATAAAACAGAAGAAAGCCCGGAAAGCAAACGGGGAAGCAAAAGAAAAAACACAGGAAACCATTACACTGCTGGAATCTTCCACTTTGAGCAAAGCAGATCTTACTCTGGCTTATACAAAAGAAGAATATAAAGAAAAACTGGAAAAACTGCAGAGCAGAATGACCATTCTTCATAGCGAATTGTACAGAAGACGGATTCCGGTAGTGCTGGGATTTGAAGGATGGGATGCAGGAGGTAAGGGAGGAGCCATTAAGCGTCTGACAGAATGCATGGATCCCAGAGGATATGTGGTAAATCCTACTGCTGCACCTTCTGCTGTGGAGAAAAATCACCATTATTTGTGGCGCTTCTGGGAGAATATGCCAAAAGCCGGTCATGTAGCAATTTTTGACAGAACCTGGTATGGAAGAGTAATGGTGGAAAGAATCGAGGGATTCTGCTCCCGAGAAGAATGGCAGAGAGCTTACAAAGAAATCAATGATATGGAGTCGCATCTGGCTCATTCCGGTGCCATTGTACTGAAGTTCTGGATGCATATTGATAAGGATGAGCAGGAGCGTCGTTTTAAAGAGAGAATGGCAAATCCGGAAAAACAGTGGAAAATTACAGATGAAGACTGGAGAAACAGGGAAAAATGGGAGCAGTATGAGGAGGCAGTAAATGAAATGATCGTTCGGACTTCTACTTCCTATGCACCCTGGATTATTGTAGAAGGGAATAATAAATACTATGCACGCATCAAAGTGCTGGAATCCGTAATCAATGCCATAGAACGCAGGCTGAAATAAACGGACCGTGGATAAAATTTATGTTAAATTGGTATAGAAATCTGTATATTGGTCATAATGCAGAAAAGAAATCAAAAAAACTGATCAAAAAAATTAATCAGGGAGCAGGAGTCCTGGATGTTTATCTGGTGACTCTTGCAGTCAATCCTGAAAATTCGCTTGAAATTATTTCTGCAAATCAGCTGATGCAGAAAATCTTGCGGGAAAACTGCCCTATGATCGTAGGATTAGGAGCAGGATATGAAGAAGCAGTGGAAATTGTGCAGAAGATTGCAGAAGATGTGTATGCAGATACAGGCAGAATGGAAATCAGAAACTGGCTGCTTTGGAAAGAATCACAGAAAATAACGGGTGGTAAGGAATGCTGATACATATAATTCTGGGTATACTAAAAATAATCGGAATTTTGCTTCTGGCAGTTCTGGGACTTTTCCTGTTGCTGGTCTTATCTCTGCTGTTTGTTCCTGTCCGGTATTGCGGAAAAGGATACAAAGACAAAGATGGGTATGAAGGGAAAATCACGGTTTCCTGGCTGTTTCATCTTATATGGGTTCAGGGAAGCTTCGGTGCAGACAGTGAAGGATGGAAGCTGTCTGTCCGTGTTTTGGGAATCCCTCTCGAAAAGCTGAAGAAAATTTTGATAAAACGATCCTCAGGGCATAAAAACAGAAAAAAGAAGAAAAAAGTTTCTCAGAAAAGGTCCCGGTCAGAGATAACAGAGAATCTGGATACCATCGAGACGAAAACAGATGAGACGAAAACAGATGACACAATAACGGATGAGACAAAAACAGGAAAGACGATGACAGAAGAAACTGTTTCGTTAAAGAAAGAAAAGAAAAAGAAGAAAGGGGAATCCTGGATCAGAAAAATTTTTTCTTTGCCGGGCAGAATTTTAAAGTCAATCAGGAATTTCCGGTTAGCAGTGAGAAAAATCTGTGATAAAATAAAGCAAATGAAGAAAATACTGGATTCCGATTCTTTCCGTGAGGCAAAAACATTTTTGCTTGGAGAATGTAAATGTATTCTTTTGCATATCCTGCCGGGAAAAATAAAAGGGGAACTTCGGTTTGGCTGCGAAGATCCGGCTCTTACGGGGCAAATTCTGGCAGCAGCAGGTGTGTTTTATCCTCTGTATGGAAAAAGTTTATCAATTTATCCTTATTTTGACCGGAAGATACTGGAAGGAAAAGTGGAATTTCGGGGAAGAATGAGGGGAATCCTGTTCGCAAAAACAGCATGGCGGATATTCAGGAATTCCAATATAAAAGCGTTATGGAAAAAATTGAGGAATTAAGGAGGAGACAGAAATGGCGTCAGAAAATGATTTTAAAAGTACGGTGGAATCCCTTTTTAAGGGAATGGACAGTTTCATTACCACAAAGACTGTTGTAGGAGAAGCGATTACCGTAGGAGATACGATTATCGTTCCATTTGTGGATGTATCTTTTGGTGTAGGAGCAGGAGCCTTTTCCGAAGATAAGAAAAACAACGGAGGCGGAGGAATGGGAGGAAAAGTTTCTCCAAGTGCTGTGTTGGTTATTTCCAATGGCACAACAAAACTGGTGAATATTAAAAACCAGGACGGACTGACCAAGATTCTGGATATGGTTCCTGATTTCTTGAATCGTTTTCTGGATAAGAAAAACGAGGAAAAGGAGCAGGAAGATACTGTAGAAAAAGCCGTGGAAGCTGTTGCTGCGGAAATGGCAAAAGAAGACTGAAGAAAAAGCTGTCGTGAATGTTCATTTGCGGCAGCTTTCTGCATATAGTAAAAGAAAAAGGGAAAGAGAGAATCGTGGGTCGTCTGTTGGGATTTTTACTGTTTTGGATGGGAGTGGGGATCTTTCTTGCCCTGATTTTTCCGAAATGCTTTCTTCTGGTACTTTTTGCAGCGCTCTGCATGCTGATTGGATATAATCTGTTTTGCCGTTAAATCCGAAAGCGATATCGAATGATTCCGCACAAAAAAGAGAGTCTGGATAACCAGACTCTCATTCTCTACGTGATTACGCTCTTTCAACTTTGCCGCTTCTTAAGCAGGAAGTACAAACATACATTTTTTTTGCAGCTCCGTTTTCTGTTTTAACTTTAACGGATTTAATGTTGGATTTCCACATTTTGTTTGATCTTCTATGAGAATGGCTCACATTATTTCCGAAATGAGCACCTTTTTCACAAATTGCGCATTTTGCCATGGTAGCACCTCCTTGAATTAAAATAAGTCCGTGTATACAAACTCACAACAATAGTTATTTTAACAGATGACTGTTGGTTTTGCAAGTGAAAATATAAAAATTTTAAATTATTATTTCGTTTTTGTGAAAGATATGATAGAATGTTTCTATAAAAAGGTATGGAGGTGTCCGTGCATGGAAGGACTTGTGGATACAGGGTTAGGAAAAATTACAATTGATACAGATGTTATTGCAACTTATGCAGGCAGTGTAGCGGTGGAATGTTTTGGAATCGTCGGTATGGCTGCTGTGAGTATGAAAGACGGGCTTGTAAAGCTCCTTAAGAGAGATAGCCTGAAACATGGAATCAATGTTACGATTGCCGATAATAAAGTTACACTGGAATTTCATGTGATCGTTGCGTATGGTGTGAGTATTTCCGCCGTATCAGACAATCTGATCAGTAATGTGAAATACAAAGTGGAAGAATTTACCGGCCTGACAATAGAAAAAATAAATATTCTTGTTGAAGGTGTAAGAGTAATTGATTAATTAAGGAGGAAACTTGTTTTGAATACCAATACCGTTGATGCGAAGATGCTTGGCAGGATGTTTCTGGCAGGTGCCAGAAATCTGGAGGCTAAGAAAGAATGGATAAATGAATTAAATGTATTTCCTGTACCGGATGGAGATACAGGAACAAACATGACACTTACGATTCTGTCAGCTGCTTCCGAGGTGAATGCACTTACGGATCCATCTATGAAAATGCTGGCAAAGGCGATTTCTTCCGGTTCATTAAGAGGTGCCAGAGGAAATTCCGGCGTTATTCTTTCTCAGCTTCTGAGAGGATTTGCGAAAGTAATTGAACAGTATGATGAAATTGATGCTCCTACATTTGCCAAAGCATTTGAAAAAGGTGTGGAGACTGCCTATAAGGCCGTAATGAAGCCAAAAGAAGGAACTATCCTTACAGTTGCAAAAGGCGCCGCAGTAAAAGCGGAGGAAATTGCAGATGACTGTAAAGATCTGAATATATTCTTTGAAGAGGTTATTGCGTATGCAGATAAGGTTCTGTCACAGACTCCGGATATGCTGCCGGTTCTGAAAGAAGCCGGAGTGGTGGATTCCGGCGGACAGGGACTGCTGGAGGTTATGAGAGGGGCATATGATGGCTACCTTGGAAAAGAAATCAGCATGGATTTTGAAGCACCTAAGGCTTCCGGTATCGTAAAACCTGCACCGGCAGAAGAAAGTGATATTAAATTCGGATATTGTACCGAATTTATCATTATGCTGGAAAAAGAGTTCTCTGAAAAAGACGAGCATGATTTTAAAGAATTTCTTATGTCTATCGGAGATTCACTTGTTGTAGTGGCAGATGATGAGATCGTTAAGGTACATGTACATACCAACGATCCGGGTCTTGCCATTCAGAAAGCCCTTACTTTTGGGCAGCTTTCCAGGATGAAGATTGATAACATGCGTCTGGAGCATCATGAAAAAGTAATTAAAGAAGCGGAAAAAATGGCAGCTATGCAGAAAGAACAGGAGCCTGAGAAAGAAGTGGGATTCATTTCTGTATCAGCAGGCGAAGGTATGAGCGGCATTTTCCGTGATCTTGGTGTGGATTATCTGATTGAAGGCGGACAGACTATGAATCCAAGTACAGAAGATGTACTGCAGGCAATTGAGAAAGTTAATGCAAAGAATATTTTTATCTTCCCGAATAATAAGAATATTATTCTTGCGGCAAATCAGGCAAGAGATTTAACAGAAGACAGAAATATTATTGTCATCCCTACGAAAACAATTCCGCAGGGAATTACTGCGATGATTAATTATGTTCCGGAAAAGACCGTTGAGCAGAATACGGAGGAGATGCTGGAATGCATTGAAAACGTAAAGACCGGACAGATTACCTATGCAGTTCGGGATACCAAAATCGATGAGAAAGAAATTCATCAGGGAGATTATATGGGAATCGGAGATCACGGAATTCTTGCAGTGGGACAGGAACTGGAGGGAATCACTCTGGAAACCGTAGATGCTATGGTTGATGAAGAATCTGAGATTATCAGTGTGTATTATGGTGCGGATGTGAAGGATGAAGATGCCCACAGACTGGGAGAAAAGCTGGAAGAGAGATATCCGGATTTTGATGTGGAAGTAAATGAAGGCGGACAACCCATTTATTATTATGTGGTATCCGTAGAATAATCAGGAGACAAAAAGAGGTGCCGGTGTCAGGCACCTCTTATTTTAAATTGGAATTATGAAAGATGCAGAGTCAATTCGTACATTAAAAGGAATCGGAGAAAAAACGGAAAAGCTGTTTCAGAAACTGGGGATTGAGACAGTGGGAGATTTACTTCGGTATTACCCCAGAGATTATGAAGAATATAGAAAGCCGGAAGAAATCGGAAAGCTTGTACCCGGGAAAAAAGCGGCTGTCGCGGGACAAATGGCAGGAAAAACAGGTGTGAGAAATACAGGAAGGATGACTGTGATCACAGCAAAAGTCAGGAATGAGAGCGGCGAGCTAGATCTGATCTGGTATAATATGCCATTTCTGAGAAATACCTTACTTCCTGGAGGATATTATGTATTTCGAGGAACTGTGACGGAAAAAAAGGGAAAGATGCTCATGGAACATCCGGAAATTTTCACACCTGCCCGGTATGAGGAAATGCTGCATACCCTGATTCCTGTATATGGGCTTACTAAAGGGCTTACCAATAAGGCAGTCATTAAAGTTATGCATCAGGTACTGGAGGAAAGTGAGATTCGTCGGGAATATCTTCCGGAGGAATTCCGGAATTATTATCATCTGGCAGAATACAATTATGCAGTTTCACAGATTCATTTTCCGGAAAACAGGGAAAGTATGTTAATTGGAAGACGACGTCTTGTGTTTGATGAATTTCTTTTCTTTGTTCTTGCGGTAGGTATCATGAAGGAAAAAACAAAAGATACTGTGAATCATTTCTCTATAAAACCGGTATGGGAAACGGAAACAGTCATTGAGAATCTTCCGTATCCTCTTACCAATGCCCAGAAACGGGTATGGAGTGAAATGGAAAAGGATATGACAGGACATACACTTATGTCCCGTCTGGTTCAGGGAGATGTGGGAAGCGGAAAAACCATTCTTGCATTTCTTGCCATGATACTGGCAGCAGCCAATGGATATCAGGCGGCACTTATGGTACCTACAGAAGTGCTTGCCGCCCAGCATTTTGAATCTTTGAAAAAGCTTCTGCATGAACAGCATCTGGATTATGAGACGGTGCTTCTTACCGGTTCCGTGAAAGGAAAAGAAAAGCGGGAAATTTATGAAAAAATACAATCCGGTCAGGCAAAACTGGTAATCGGAACCCATGCGTTGATTCAGGAAAAGGTAGTTTATGACAATCTGGCGCTTGTAGTGACTGATGAACAGCATCGTTTCGGGGTGAACCAGAGAGAAAATCTGTCAAAGAAAGGGGAAAGACCTCATGTACTGGTCATGAGTGCAACCCCGATTCCCAGAACTCTTGCCATTATTCTTTACGGGGATCTGGACATTTCCGTTGTGGATGAATTACCGGCAAAGCGGTTGCCAATTAAAAATTGTGTGGTGGATGTGTCATACCGGCCCAGGGCATATAGTTTTATGGAAAAACAGATCCGGCAGGGACGGCAGGTCTATGTAATCTGTCCTATGGTAGAAGAAAGTGAAGGGCTGGATGCGGAGAATGTGCTGGATTACACAAAACGCCTGTCACAGATTATGCCGGAAGATATGAAAGTGGCTGCACTCCATGGCAGAATGAAACCGGCGGAGAAAAACAGAATCATGGAGGAATTTGCTGCAAATGCGATACAGATTCTCGTATCGACTACAGTGGTAGAAGTAGGGGTCAATGTTCCAAATGCTACCGTTATGATGATTGAAAATGCAGAGCGGTTCGGACTTGCGCAGCTGCATCAGCTGCGAGGAAGAGTGGGCCGTGGAGAACATCAGTCCTATTGTATCTTTATGCAAGGCCAGGAAGTGCAGGAGATAAAGGAACGATTGAATATTCTGGTGGAGTCCAATGACGGATTTAAAATCGCAGGGGAAGATCTGAGGCTTCGGGGACCGGGAGATTTGTTCGGTATTCGTCAGAGTGGATTGATGGAATTTGCACTTGCAGATATTTATCAGGATGCGGATATCTTGAAAGAGGCCAGTGAAGCTGCAGGGGCCATACTGAAACTGGATCCGGATCTGAAACTGGAACAGAACCGGGTACTGCGGGAAAAACTATGGGACTATGCAAAAGAACGAATGGAGTTGCCGGGACTATAAACAAGAGACTGGGAAATCGTCCGGAAACCGATGGATAAGAAGTCATAAGGCAGGTGGAGAATATGAAGAAAAAAGCACTGATCAAAGAGTTTTTTATGGAGATAAGAAAGACAAAAACACGTTTTTTGTCAATATTTGTGATTGTTGTCCTTGGTGTTGCCTTTTTTGCAGGAATTCGTGCCACTGCACCGGATATGAATCTGACAGCGGATTCTTTTTATGATAATACGAATCTGATGGATATCCGGATTCTTGGGACGCTCGGGATTACACAGGAAGATCTGGATGCAGTCAGTAAAATAAAAGGAATCGAGCAGGCAAAAGGAGCATACCGCCTGGATGTGCTGTGTGATACAAAAGATACCCAGATGGTTGTTTCTATGATGTCGGCTTCCGATTCAATTAATAAAGTGCAGGTAACAAAGGGACGGATGCCGGAAGAGAAAAATGAATGTCTGGCAGATGAAAGATTTTTGCAGCTTTCGGGCTATCAGATTGGGGACACCATTCAGGTGAAATCAGGAACGGGGGATCCCATTGAAGATACTCTGGCAGAAACTGAGTATAAAATAACCGGTACAGGAAAAAGCTCCATATATCTGAATATGGAAAGAGGTACCAGTACTATTGGAAACGGAGAACGAAGCAGTTTTCTGATCGTGCTTCCGGAAAGCTTTTCGATGGATGTGTATACAGAAGCAGTGCTGAGAGTCCAGGGAGCAAAAGAACTGCTTTCCGGTTCCGAGGAATACGAAACACTGGTAAAAGAAGTAGAAGAACGTCTGGAAGATTTGTCAGAGGGGCAGTGTGAAATCCGGTTTGAGACTGTGAAGGGAGACGGAGAAAAACAGCTTTCAAAAGCCAGGGAAGAGGTGGAAGAAAATAAACAGAAACTGGAGGATGCCGAAAACCAGCTTAAGGATGGAGAAGAGAAACTGGCAGAAGGAGAGGCTGAGCTGAAACAGGCAAAGAAGGATCTGGAAGAAGCACAGAAAAAATTCACAGATGGAGAGTCGCAGCTGCAATCTGGAGAAAAACAGATTGCAGACGGGGAAAAACAGATACAGGAAGGCTGGAATGCTTATTATACCGGATCCGATAAACTGAATCAGAAAAAGAAGGAACTGAAGGAAGCACAGAATCAGATTTTGACAGGAGAAAAACAGCTGGAAGAAGGGCAGAAGAGACTGCAGAAGGAAAAAAACACCCTTCAGGAAGGCAAGAAACAGCTGGAAGAAGCACGTATTGCTCTGGAAGAAGGGAAGCAGCAAGTACAGGCAGGCATTGTCCAATGTGAAGAGGGACAGATACAGCTGGATGAGAAAGAAAAGGAATTACAGAACAGCCTTATTGAAATCGACGGAGGAATCGGGCAATACAAGGAAGGAATTCAGCAGCTGGAACAGGTAATTGTACAGCTGGAAGGCCAAAAAACAGAATGCATGCAGCAAATCCTGGAGTTGGAGGCACAACTATCCGGGGAAGAAACAGATGAGGAGAACAGGCAGCAGATACAGGCACAAATTTCCCAACTGCAGCAACAGGTGGATACCTGTGAGCAGAAGATAGAAGAATTGAGCGGACAGAAAGAGAAACTGTCTCAGGAACTGGAACAACTGCAGGAAAAAAGAACCCTTGTAGAGGAAGGATTGAGTCAGGTTCAAAGTAAGAAAGAAGAAATCAACCAGCAGCTGGAACAGCTGAAGCAAAAAGAAAAAGAACTGGAAGAACAGGAAAAAACGCTGGCTGCAAAGGAACAGGAAGCTGCCGGTGGAGAAGCACAGATCAAAGAGGCGGAAAAACAGCTGTATGGAGAACAGGAAAAGCTTTCCCGTGCAAAATCCCAGCTGACACAGGGGAACAGTCAGATCGCCGGAGGAGAAAAGGAACTGGAGACAGTCAGAAACCAGCTGGTCACAAAGACAAATGAACTTGCAGATGCAAAACAGAAACTGGAAGCTTCCCGGTCAGAACTGGAAAAAGGAAAACAGGAACTGGAAGAGGGAAGAAAAGAATACGAAAGAGGGGAAAAGGAATTAGAAGAAAACAGAAAGAAACTGGAGGATGCAAAACAGGAATATGAAGAAAAACGGGTAGAAGCAGAGGAAAAGATTGCAAATGCAAATCAGCAGATTACGGATGCACAGAAAGAACTGGATCAACTGGAAGTGCCAAAATGGTATATTCTGAACCGGGATTATATTGAAACTTACGTGGAATATGAACAGGATTCTCAGAGAATCAAGGCAATCGGTAATGTGTTTCCTGCGATATTTTTCCTGGTAGCTGCACTGATCTGTCTGACTACTATGACAAGAATGGTGGAAGAGGAGAGAACGCAGATCGGCACGCTGAAAGCTTTGGGTTACGGAAAAGGAGAGATTGCGGCCAAATATCTTATGTATGCCTTCCTGGCTACTGTGTCAGGCAGTGTGTTTGGTTGTATACTGGGACAGAAGATACTTCCGCCGATTATTATGAATGCATACGGAATTTTATATGTGAATTTACCGGAACCGGTAGTGCCGCTTCATCTGGGCTATTCCTTTACTTCTACTGTTCTGGCCATTCTTTGTACTACCGGTGCAGCTGGTTTTGCCTGCTATAAAGAAATGCTGGCCTCACCGGCCGCACTTATGCGCCCTGCTGCTCCAAAATCAGGAAAACGTGTTTTTCTGGAACGGGTGAATTTCATCTGGAAGCACCTGAGCTTTACGAATAAGTCTACCGTCCGCAACCTGTTCCGGTATAAAAAACGATTTTTTATGACCATTCTTGGAATTGGAGGCTGCATGGCACTTTTGATGGTAGGATTCGGACTGAAAGATTCCATTCGCTCCATTGGTGAAATTCAGTATAATGATCTGATGTGTTATCATGCGGAAATTGTTCTGGATGAAACAGCAGGAGAAAAAGAAAAAACAGAGTTGGAAACCACGCTGGAGAAAGATCCGGACATTGTAGATTTTTTAGCAGTATACAAAACTTCTTCGGACATAGAAAATACGGAAAATCATGTAACAAAAAGTGCCTATGTGACAGTTCCGGAAGACTCGGAGAAATTTCGGGAGTATGTAAAATTTCGTAACCGGAATACTGGAGAAGCCTATGTTCTGGAAGATGACGGAGTGATTCTTTCAGAAAAACTGGCAAAACTTCTGGATGTTTCAGAAGGGGATACGGTTGTGCTGAAAAAAGAAGAAGGAGATGACCGGGAAGTAACCGTATCTCATATCACGGAGAATTATTTCCTTCACTATATTTACATGTCTCCGGAGTTATATAAAGAAATTTATGGAGAAAAACCGGAATTTTTCCGTTATCTTACTATAAATACTTCAACAGAAAGTATATTTGAGGAAGCCATGCAGGAAAAATATATGAATTGCAGTCAGGTGACGCAGGTATCTTTTATTACCAAAAATGCAGCAAAGATTGCCAATATGCTGAAAAGTATGGATACAGTAATCTGGGTGCTGGTGATTGCAGCCGGTATGCTTGTTTTTGTGGTACTGTATAATCTGAATAATATTAATATCAGCGAACGGATCCGGGAGCTTGCTACTTTGAAGGTACTGGGGTTCTATGATAAAGAGGTATCCGGATACGTACTAAGGGAAAATATTTGCCTGACTTTCTTTGGCACTTTGCTGGGTTTGGGATTTGGAAAGGTTCTGCATCGCTTTATTATACTCACTGCAGAGACAGATATTATGATGTTTGCCAGGGAAATTAAACCATTTAGCTATGGAATCAGTGTGATCCTCACGTTTATTTTCTCTGGAATTGTCAATTTTTTCATGCATTTCCGGTTAAAAAAGGTCAATATGGTAGAATCTATGAAAAGTGTAGAGTAAAACTTGAAAAAAAATAGGAAATGTTATATTATTAACAAGAATCAAATTTCTTCAAAGGTATATAAAAGGAGGAGATTTATTATGCCTAGAAAAGCTACAACAAAAGCAGCTGCTGCAACAAAAGCAACTGTTGAAGAAACAGTAAAGACAACTCCGGTAAAAGCAGAAGAAACAGGAAAGAAAGCACCTGTAAAGAAAACAACTACAAAGAAAACAACTACTACAGCCAGAAAGACAACAGCGAAAAAAGCAGTAAAGGCTGTCACAAAAAAAGTGAATCTTCAGTTTGCAGGAAAAGATATTGCAATGGATGATATCGAGGCAAAAGTAAAGGCTGCATGGATGGAAGAAACAGGTAAAGCTGAAAGTGAAATTACTGAAATTGAAATCTATGTAAAACCGGAAGAAAATGCTGCGTACTACGTAATCAATGGAGAATATGTAGAAAACGGCAGAAAAATTGAATTATAATTCCGAAAAAAAGATGCTTCCCAGAGAAGCGTCTTTTTTTTGAGAAAGGAAACGCTTTCGTAAACAGCTATTTTACATAATTTTCAGGTGTTTTAATGGAAAATATTTTGCATAAATCTATTGTTCAGGTATAATAGAAACAGGAGCAATAAAGGAGGAATGAAATGAAGGAAAAAGAAGAAACAGATATACAGCTGAAACAAAATGAGGAATTTCTCAGGAAAGCTTACCGTGCTGCAGTGATACCATGTATGCTTTCCATCTTGAGCGGGTGTATTAACATTCTGGCAGACGGTATTCTGGTAGGACAGAAAATCGGAACAAAAGGTCTGGCGGCCATTAATCTGTGCGTTCCTGTTTATTTGATTTTGTGTATTATCGGTTCCTTTTTTGTTTCCGGAGGGGCTATCTGCTGTTCTCAGGAAATCGGAAACAATCAAAAGGAACAGGCTCAGAAATATTATTCAGCAGCACTTTGGACTTGTCTTGTGGCTTCTTTGCTCATGGCTGTTCTTGGTATATTGTTTTCCGGTCCCATTGCTGCATTGCTTTGTGCGGATGAGGCAGTTCGTCCAATGGTTTTGGATTATACAAGGGTAACACTTGTGGGAGCAATTACGAAAATTATGATTTACATACCTTTCTGGTTTTTACGGTTGGAAGGAAAAAATAAGTCGGTAACAGCAATGATGGTACTTATGGGAGCAGGCAATGTACTTTTGGATATGGTTTTCCTCTTCTGGTTCCAGATGGGAGTATTCGGAGCAGCCCTTGCCAGTGTGATTGCAACAGCAGCAGCCTGTATACTGGGATTTGCGAGACTTCATGGGACAGGAAGCTCTTTTCGGTGTTCTTTTTCAGTTCCGGACAGGGAATGCCTTGAGAATATTGCAGCTGCAGGCAGTCCGGCAGCTATGAATAATCTGTTCCAGACCCTGCGGCTTCTCTGTATCAATGCCTTGCTTATGAAATATGGAGGAAATCAGCTGGTTGCGGTCTTTACGGTGATCAATGGTGTAGGCGCATTTGCAGAGGCAGTTACATCAGGAGTCTCTCAGGCGGGAGCAGCAATGTTGGGAGTATATCACGGAGAACATGACAACGAAAGTGCACGAATCTTAATACGATGTGAAGTGCGCAGCGGAATTTTTTACAGCATTGTGTTTGGCATCTGTATCGTAGCAGGAGCAGGTCTGATTCGCACAGCATACGGTATAGACGTATCTATGTATATTCCCATGTTTTGCATTGCAGTGAGTCTGATTCCGGCCATGTGGAGCAATGTGTTATCGTCCTATTATAATGTGTCCGGTCATGCTTCTCTGGCCAATCTCCTTATATTTTGCAAAGTATTTGTTTTTTCCGTGGCAAGTCTGCTTCTCCTTCTGAAGGCACAGATGATACCATGGCTGTTTCTGAGCATTGGTGAGCTGTTAACCATACTTCTGTGGGTCTGGGTTACCGGAATTGTGCACAGAAAAAATAAGGAAACCAGCAGATTTCTGTTGATGGATCGTACCTTGGAAACTGCCGGGAAGGTAATCAATTTTTCAATTATGAGTGATGAGGCGGCTATCTGTGATGCCAGTGAAAAAATTACTGCATTTTGTGAAGTAAACGGAATGCAGAGGAAGCAGGTTATGCGGGTCAGTCTGGCGCTTGAGGAACTGATGGTTCTGATTACACAGCTGAATCAGCCGATTCAGGTATCCTTTGATATCCGTGTGTTTTCCCTTCAGGATGTAATCGGAATCCGTATCCGATACGATGGAAAGAAATTTAATCCGCTGATCAACGAAGACACAGAGGATGAAAAATATATGGGAGTACAGATGATTCAGAAAATGGTGGAAGAAGTTCTCTACCAGAGAACATTCGGTATGAATACACTGATGGTATTGATCTGAATCTGGGTAAATATGAGATATGGATAAGGAAAAATTTGCTACACAGTGTCTGGAACACTTTCGGCGTGTATCGGAGCAAGCATTGCAGGAACAGAGATTATTTTTGTGCCGGATTCTGAAAAAAAACGAACAAACAGAACTGGGAAAAAGGTATGGATTTTCACAGATTCGCGTTCTGGCTGATTATCAGAAAAAGGTACCTGTCAGTGAATTTTCCGATTACGACCAGATAATCGAACGTCAGATTCAGGGAGAAGAAGGTCTGTTGTTTCCAGAAGCACCGGTTTTTTATTGTATCAGTTCCGGAAGCACCGGAATTCCCAAATATATTCCTCTTTGCAGAGAAGATGTGGAGAAACAGCACATTTACGAAGACGGAGCAGTATGTGCAATAATAAGAGAAAGTATGCCGGAACTTTCCTGGCAGGAGATTTTCGGAACGGTGTTTGAAACCGGAGAATTTTTTTGTACCTATATGGAAAACGGAATAATGAACGGTGTCCGTTCCGGTGCGTATTTTCGATATGCCAGGGAGAGTGGTTTATTGGATATTTCCGGATATTCTGCTCCCGGGGAAGTATTGTTTCCTCCGGTACTGGAAGACATGCAGTATGTAAAGATACGTTTTGCTCTGGAACAGGAAACACTCACAGGTATTCACTGTGTTTTTCCTAACCGGCTGGCAGGGATTCTCTATTTTATTGAAAAACACTGGGATGCGCTTCTGCATGATATGGAATGTGGTACAGTCAGTGAAGAATTTATGGTAAAACCAGAGTGGAAAACATATCTGCAGGAAAAGCTTTTGCCGAATCCGGAGAGAGCAAAAAATCTAAGAAAAATTCAAAAGACCAAACTGGGAAATCAGATGATAAGGAAAATCTGGCCGAAATTGAAATACATTCGCGTGATTGGCGGAGAACTGTTTCAGCCTTATATGAAAAAGATAAAAGAATATGCAGGGGAAATTCCGATACATTGTTTTGCGTATGCCTCTTCCGAAAGCATTTTTGGAATCGGACCATATGTGAACCAGCCGGATCAGTATGTTTTACTTGCTGATATGTGCTTTTTTGAATTTCTTCCGGAGAAGGAAGCGGATGCTGTGCCGATGACATTTGCAGAGGTGGAAACAGGAAAAAAGTATGAACTGCTCATAACTACTTTGTCCGGGCTGTACAGATACCGTATAGGAGATGTGGTAGAAGTGACAGGATTTTACGGACAGGCTCCCATAATCCGCATCTGTTACCGGAAAAATCAGATTTTGAATCTGGCAGATGAAAAAATGGATTTAAGTCAGTTTGAAAGTGCAATGGAACAGTTTCAGGAAGAAGGCTGTTTTCAGGCAAAAGGGTATTGCGTAGACGGATGTTATGAGGATGGCCGGCCTTTTTACAGACTGTATCTGGAAACAGAGGAGGAATTACCGCAAGATGCGGAAACGCGACTGGATCAGTGTCTTATGAGAAAAAGTCACGGGTATGAAGGTGCCAGGAAAATCCGGGAACTTTCCAAGGCAAGAATCTGCATGATTCCTTCCGGTACTTTTGATGCATATGAAAAATGGGAGAAAAACAGAGGCAGGAGAATGGAACAGAGAAAGCCTCTTCGGATTTTAATAACAGAAGAACAAAAAAATTTTTTCAGAAATTTAAATGAGAGGATGGAGAGGGAATGAAAAAAAATTATGGACTGGCAAGGCAGCTGATTCTCAGTATTGTGATCATTATTTTGATTCTGAGCGGACTGACCGAATGGATCGGCTACAGAGAATTTACCTCAGTTCTGGAAAAACAGTATAATGATACGGCATATGAGGTGGCAGAAACAGCAAGAAATTATCTGAATCCGGATAAGTTTGAAGAATATCTGGAAACAGGCGAGACAGATAAAGAGTATGACAGGATTCAGGGACTTCTGGATGAATTGGTGATTTCTTCAGAATGTAATTTCATTTATGTGGCAAAAATAGATGAAACGGATTATATGACTACCACTTATATTTATGATTCGGTCAATCCGAAAACAGGATTTGGCCGGTATCCTTTCGGATATGAGTCCAAGGATACGGATCCAAAATATGTAGAGGATCTGAAACATATATTAACGACAGGAGGAAGAGCACAGCAATATCTGTACTCCTATACAGAATCCGGTGCCCATACCACAGCAGGGCTTGGAGTGAAAAATTCCGAGGGAACGGTCGTGGCGGTAATCGGAGTAGAAAAATCTATGGATGTGCTGGAAAATGCACGAGCTACCTATGTACTTCATGTGGCAATGTTGTCTTTGGTAATTATTGCTCTGGTTCTGGTTCTTTATACGCTTTATTTGAACAGAACGCTGATTCAGCCTATTCGGGAAATTGCGCTGGAAGCCGGACGATTTGCGGAAAATCATCATGAAATCAAAAAATTAAGGGCTATACACAGAAAATATGAGATTGGTCTTCTTGCCCGGTCTGTTCATAAAATGGAAATTGATCTGAATCATTACATTGACAATCTTACAAAAGTGACGGCTGAGAAAGAACGTATCAGTACGGAGTTGAATGTGGCTACGCAGATTCAGGCAGATATGCTTCCAAGTATCTTTCCTGCATTTCCGGAGAGAAAAGAATTTGATATTTATGCCACTATGAATCCGGCAAAAGAGGTAGGCGGAGATTTTTATGATTTCTTTCTGATTGATGAAGATCATCTGGCAATGGTCATGGCGGATGTATCTGGTAAAGGAGTTCCTGCAGCATTATTCATGGTAATCGCCAAAACCCTGATCAAAAACAGAGCACAGATGGGCGGAGGACCTTCTGAGATTCTCGGCTATGTAAATAATCAGCTATGCGAAGGAAATGAATCCGGTATGTTTGTTACCGTATGGCTGGCAATTCTGGAAATTTCCACAGGAAAGGGTGTGGCAGCAAATGCGGGCCATGAGCATCCGGCTATCTGCAGAGCAGACGGCATCTATGAGTTGGTGGTTTATCGTCATTCTCTGGCTGTGGCAGCTATGGAAGGGATGCGATTCCGTGAGCATACATTTGAACTGCATCCCGGTGACAGCCTGTATGTCTACACAGACGGTGTGGCAGAAGCTACGAATGCAGGAGAAGAACTGTTTGGCACGGATCGAATGCTGCGTGCTCTGAACCGGAATCCGAAGGCAGATGTGACGGAACTTCTGCAGACAGTAAAAGAGGAAATTGATGTATTTGTAAATACTGCACCACAATTTGATGATATTACCATGATGTGCCTGAAATATTATGGGAAGGAAGGGAATCCAAATGCCGGAATTGAAAATTGAAGCAAGAATTGAAAACCTGGATCAGGTACTGACATTTATTGAGAAAAATCTGGAAGCATGGGATTGTTCCATGAAAGCACAGATGCAGATTGCAATCGCAGTGGAAGAAATTTTTGTTAATATTGCCCATTATGCCTATGCACCTGCAGTCGGGACTGTCCGAATTCGGCTGGAAAATCCGGACAATGCTGACATGGTGCAGATTACCTTTACAGACAAAGGCATTCCTTATGATCCTCTTGCAAAAGAGGATCCGGACGTAACGCTTTCTGCGGAAGAACGGCAGATCGGAGGGCTTGGCATCTATATGGTGAAAAAAAGTATGGATGCCATGTTCTATGAATACAAAGACAAGCAGAATATCCTGCAGATTCGTAAAAAAATAAAATAAAAATCAGACGTAATTGTTTAGATTTCACGTGGACAAATTATTCCATTCTATGAAGAAACTTCTAGCGTAAGAACTTTATTTTTTCATATACTATCACTGTAACAAAAAACCAACGAAAAGGAGGAAGAACAAATGTCTAATACGAATTCTTCTAATACTGCTGCAGTACCTGAAGCCAAAAGCGCCTTAAACCGTTTTAAATATGAGGTAGCCAATGAATTAGGTGTTCCCCTTACAGACGGTTATAACGGAAATCTTACGTCAAAGCAGAATGGTTCCGTTGGAGGTTATATGGTCAAAAAAATGATTGAAGCCCAGGAAAGACAGATGTCTCAGGGGCAGGGCGGAATGAGCCAGATGTAACAGACCGAAAAGCAATCGAGTAGGAGGCGTTAAGTGATCGCTGACCTCTCAAACACTGTACGTACGATTCTCGTATACAGTGCTTTCAATAATTGACGTATACAGACTGATAAGTTGTGGCTAAATTATAGAAGCCACATCTTATCAGTCTTTTTTTTGTCAACTAAAAGTTCACCATATTCAAGTATATCCGTAATAGTGGAAATATCAGCGATGAAGAAATGTTGCGAACACAACAATAATAAACAGACAAAAAGAAGTTCTGACTAATGTCACATGTAGTGTTGGTCAGAACTTCTTTTTATCTGTTTATAAGTGTATAGGTTTTGACAAAATCTGATAATTGTATTACAATGAGTAACCGAGGAAAATTATGGGAAAAATCAGCAGTTCAAAAAGAAAAATATTGTATAGAATGTATAAATATGAAAATAATAATTGCAGATAGTTGTCATTTTTGCTATAATAGTTCTGATAAAAAGAAAGAGGATGATGAAAATGAATGTTGGTATTATTGCACACAACAGCAAGAAGCCTCTGATTGAAGATTTTTGTATTGCATATAAGAATATTCTGGCAAAGCATGAAATCTATGCCACCGGAACTACCGGAAGAAGGATTGAGGAAGTTACAAACCTTCATGTACACAAGTTTTTACCGGGAAGTATGGGTGGAGATAAACAGATCACGGAAATGATCGAGAGGGGAAATATTGATATGGTGATATTTTTCTACAACCCGGCCATGGTCAATCCAAAAGAACCGGATGTTTATCAGATTTCCCGTTGCTGTGACCAGTACAATATTCCCATTGCAACAAATATAGCCACAGCAGAGTCACTGATCCTTGGCCTTGATTGGGGAGATCTGGACTGGAGACTGAACAAGTAGAGAAGAGGAACTGAAGAAGAGTATGAGAGTAATTGCAGGAAGTGCAAAAGGAATGCCCCTCAAGACAATACCGGGGATGGACACAAGACCCACTACGGACAGAATCAAGGAAACGCTGTTTAATATGATGCAGTCCCGAATCTGTGACTGCAGATTCCTGGACCTGTTTTCGGGAAGTGGTGCCATTGGTATTGAGGCTTTGAGCAGAGGGGCCGTTTCCTGTGTCTTAATAGAAAAAAACAGAAAAGCAGCAGACTGCATTCGGGCAAATCTGAAATTTACCCGCCTGGAAGACAAGGCGGAAGTTATGAACCTGGATGTGTTTACTGCTCTTTCTATGTTAGACGGCAGAGAGCCCTTTGACTGTATTTTTATGGATCCGCCCTATAATAAAGAACTGGAGAAACAGGTGCTTTCTTTGTTGAGAACTGCATCCTGTGTGGATCGTGATACACTGATCGTAGTGGAAGCATCCCTGGATACATCCTTTGATTATCTGGAATCTTTTGGATTTGAGATGATCAAGGATAAAAAGTATAAGACAAATCGGCATATTTTCCTGAGAAAGGTATAAGAGACTGCAAATGGTAAGAGCAATATATCCGGGAAGCTTTGACCCGGTAACTTTTGGACATCTTGACGTAATTCGGCGGGCAGCGGAATTGTTTGATGAGGTAATTGTTGGTGTTTTGTACAATTCTGAAAAAAGTCCGTTGTTTTCTGTGGAAGAACGTGTTAATATATTAAAAGAAGTGACGGCAGATATACCGAATCTGAAAGTGACGCAGTTCAGCGGACTCTCGGTAAATTTTGCCAGAAGCTGTAATGCAAAGGTGATTATCCGCGGATTGCGGGCAATTACGGATTTTGAATATGAACTTCAGATGGCACAGACCAACCGTGTCCTGGCCAAAGATGTGGATACTATGTTTTTGACCACAAGTCTGGAGTATGCATATCTGAGTTCTACTACTTTGAAGGAGGCTGCTTTCTTTGGCGCAGATATTTCCAAATTTGCTCCTGAATATGTAGTGGAAAAGGTCAGAGAAAAATTTTCGCAGAAAGAGAAAAATTAGAATACAATAAGGAGAGTAATTATGAGTAGCAGAATTGAACAGATTATTGAAGAAATCGAAGAATATGTCGAGAGTTGTAAATATCAGCCATTATCTACAACAAAAATCGTTGTGAATAAAGAAGAACTGGAAGAACTGCTTCGTGAACTTCGTTTGAAAACACCGGATGAAATCAAGAGATATCAGAAGATCATCAGCAATAAGGATGCGATTCTGGCTGATGCACAGGCAAAATCCGATGCAATTATCGCTGAGACAAAAGCACAGGTTCAGGAAATGGTAAAAGAATCTGAAGTTATGCAGCAGGCGTATGCGCAGGCAAATGAAACCGTAAATAATGCAAACAAACAGGCACAGAGTATTATTGATGCTGCAACAGCAGATGCAAACAATCTGCGTCTCAGTGCGATTTCCTATACAGATGAGATGATGGCGAATATGGGTCAGATGATTCAGAGCACACTGGAAGATGCAGGCAATAAATACAGTGAGTTTGTTCGTTCTCTTCAGACTGCTGTAGAAGTAGTGAACAAAAACAGAGCAGAGCTGGCTCCTCAGCTTTCCGGTCAGAGCCAGGCTCCGGTGCAGACACAGGAAGAATCTCTGGATCTTGATGATGTAGATGAGTTAGATGACCTGGAAGAAGACGACGAATAAGAAAGAAAGTCCAGATGCAATCAGAAAGCAGAGAATTTTTCCGGATACATAGGGCCAGAAGGGCAGGTCGGTACCTGTAAGCATGGACTTTGTCTGGGCTGCCACACATAATCCGCCGGATACAGTCAGTCCCAGGATAAGAGGAAAAAGGACAGAGGCGGGCCATTGGGAGTTTTTCAGCAGAGAGATTCCGGTGGTCAGTTCTGTTATGCTGCAAAGGAGAATCAGGAGAGGTGTACATCCATGAAACAGTTTTTTCAGGATTCCCTGAAAAACGGAAAAAAGGATGATATAACCTCCAAGTTTGGTGATTGCTTCAAAGCTGTTCATGATAGAGGCATCCAGTATTTCCCCCAGAGGAAATGATGCGGGTGCTTCTTTTTTTGTGCTTCTTTCGTAAAAAACAAACGGGTTTTCCAGGGAAGCAGGAAAGTATCTGCGGAAAAGAAGACTGCACAGAAAACCGGACAGATAGGTAATAAGAAAAACCGGGAGAAGCAGCTTTTGGTTATGAAAAGTATGAATGCACAGGTAGGATGCCAGAAAAGAAGGACTGGGAAAATTGGAAAATGTCAGAAGATACATGGCTTCTTCTTTGGAAAGCTTCTTTTCTTTGTACAGATCGGCAGTTATTTTGGCACCCATAGGGAAACCACACAAAAGACCGGTAAACAGGGCACAGGTGCCGGAAGAAGACAGGGAAAACAGATATTTCCACACAGGCGCAGAGGATTCCGGCAAACAATCGGTCACATGGCAGCGAATCAGGACGCCGGAAAGAATCAGAAAAGGCAGCAGTGTGGGAAGGAGAGTGGAAAACCAGAGGCGGATACCCAAAGAAGCACAGAGAAAAGCATCTTCCGGAAAAAGGAGAAGAAACAGGGTTATAGACAGAAGACATACAAAAAAAAGAAAACGTTTCATGGCACACTCCGACGGAGAAATATCAGTTTAATATATGCATGGGATCCGGGATTATCCCTTGCTATTTCATCTGGAATGTGACACAATAGAAGACAAAAGAGTCAGAGTATTGGAGGTATACGTTATGGCAGTTTTAGAAGGACTGAAACCGGAAAGAGTATTTTATTATTTCGAAGAAATCTGTAAAATTCCGCATGGTTCCGGCAATACAAAGCAAATCAGTGATTACTTGGCAGATTTTGCACAAAAACAGGGATTCAGATATATTCAGGATGAAAATAATAATGTGATTATTTATAAAGAGGCTGCCCCCGGATATGAAACGGCTCCCGTTGTGATTTTACAGGGACATATGGATATGGTATGCGAAAAACTTCCTTCAAGCAGTCACGATTTTGAAAAAGATCCTCTGGATTTACAGGTAGAGGGAGATTTTGTTTTTGCAAAAGGAACCACGCTGGGAGGAGATGACGGGATTGCTGTGGCCTATGGTCTGGCAGTTCTGGAAGACCGGACACTGGAGCATCCGGCTCTTGAAGTGGTGTTTACAGTAGATGAAGAAATTGGTCTTCTGGGTGCTGCTTCCCTTGACAAGTCTTTGTTGAAAGGTAAGTATCTGATTAATCTGGATTCAGAAGAAGAAGGATATTTATGGAGCGGATGTGCAGGAGGAATGCAAAGCATCAGTGAACTTCCTGTTCGCCGTGCTGCGGCATCAGGTACTTTGTGTGAAATAAAAATCCATGGACTGAAGGGCGGACATTCCGGAGCGGAGATTCATAAAATACGTGGAAATGCAACTCTGATTCTGGCAAGATTTCTTCATGAATTTGGTTTGGAGCATGCTTTTTCACTGGTTTCTCTGATGGGAGGACAAAAAGACAATGCCATTCCCCGTCAGGCAGAAGCCAGAATCCTTCTGGAAGAAGAAGAATTACAGGAACTGAAACAGTTTGCAGAAATATTTACCAGGAAACTGAGAATCGAGTATACAGGAACGGATGAAGGAATCACTGCAGAAGTGGTAGAAAAAGGGGAAGCATCCTGTCAGGTGCTGCATCCGGTAAGCCAGGAAAAGGTATTGTTTTTCCTTATGAATTATCCGAACGGAATCCGTAAAATGTGCGGATTTATTGAGGGACTGGTGGAAACTTCCTGTAATCTTGGTATTACCCATCTGAAGGAAGAAATACTCTCCTGCTGCACAAATGTGAGAAGTTCTGTAGGAACGGAAAAAAACGCTCTTGGAGAGCAGATTCGTTATCTTACAGAATTTCTTGGAGGTGAGTACCTGGAAGAAGGCCAATATCCGGCATGGGAATATGTGAAAGATTCCAGCCTTCGTCCGCTGATGACAGAAGTATACAGGGAGATGTATCAGAAAGAACCGGCAGTAGAGGTGATTCATGCCGGACTGGAATGTGGAATTTTCTATGAAAGCATACCCGGTCTGGACTGTATTTCCATTGGGCCGGATATGAAGAATATTCATACTTCCGAAGAGAAACTTTCGATTTCCTCTACAAAAAGAGTGTATGAGTATCTCCTTGAAGTCCTGAGAAG
This sequence comes from Blautia sp., assembly GCA_051880075.1. Lineage (GTDB taxonomy): Bacteria > Bacillota > Clostridia > Lachnospirales > Lachnospiraceae > Blautia. Next base: position 58,501 of record JBJENG010000007.1, read on the forward strand.
AATCAAAGGATAAAAGAAAAGTAATATTTTTACGGGGTGGTTCATAAAATAATATGTGCGGGTGCGAGCCGCAAATATGGAATGCCCAGTGACAAGGAGTAATGATTTATGGAAATACGTTTATGGCATGAGCTTTTGATTCCCTATGAACTTGCTGTAAAAGAAATGGTGATCAAGTTCAAGCATCTGAAAAAAGAACACAGAGAGCGGGAGATTTACTGCCCCATTGAACAGGTCAGCGGGAGAGTAAAATCAATCAACAGTATTCTGGAAAAAATGCAGCGAAAAAATATCTCCTGGGAAGAACTGGAAGATAAAGTGGAGGATATTGCAGGGGTTCGCATTATCTGTCAGTTTTACGAGGATATTGAGAAGGTTGCAAATATTATCCGAAAACGTCAGGATATGAAAGTACTGGAAGAAAAAGATTATATTACACACATGAAGGAAAGCGGGTATCGCAGTTACCATATGATCATTCAATATCATGTGGAGACTCTGGACGGTCCCCGGGAAATCCGTGCAGAGATTCAGATCCGTACACTGGCTATGAATTTCTGGGCTACTATTGAACATTCCCTTCAGTATAAATATAAAGGAAATATGCCGGATCATCTGCGGGAAAGGCTGAACCATGCGGCACAGTCCATACTTACTTTGGATGAAGAAATGTCTTCTGTGAGAAATGAAGTTATGGATGCACAGAATTCCATGCTCCATCAGTCCAATCTGGTAAAAGAAATTCTGAATAATATAGAAAATCTGTATCATTATTCCAATGCCAGAGAAGTGGCCAAGATACAGGATGAGTTTTATCGGATTTATGAGACAAAGAATCTGGAACGGCTGGAACGTTTTCACAGGGAACTGGATATTATTGCCGAAGGCTACCGGGCCCAGGCAGTGGCAACCGAAGAAATTCTGTGATATACAGAAAAAGAACAGAGGAAAAGAATATGATACTGCCTGAAAAATTTGAAAAAGAAATGGAAGCACTACTGGGAGATCAGTATGAAGCCTACAGGGAGAGCCTGTCTCTTCCTGTCAGGCAGGGCTGTCGGGTAAACACCTGGAAAGTGGAGAAGGAAAAATGGGAAGGAATCTGCCCTTTTGCGAAAGAGCAGGTTCCATGGATTGAAAATGGTTATTTCCTTTCAGAGGATTCCGGAGCTTCCCGGCATCCTTATTATTTTGCAGGGCTTTATTATCTGCAGGAGCCCAGTGCCATGACACCGGCAAACCGTCTGGAAGCAGAACCGGGAGATTATATACTGGATCTCTGTGCAGCTCCGGGAGGAAAAGCAACGGAACTTGGAAGCCGCCTGAGAGGAAAGGGACTTTTATTTGCCAATGATATCAGCAACAGCCGGGCAAAGGCTCTTCTGAAAAATCTGGAAATGGCAGGGATTCCCAATCTGTATGTAACCAGCGAGAAACCGGAAAATCTGGAAAAGCACTTTCCGGAATTTTTTGACAAAGTACTTATCGATGCACCCTGTTCCGGAGAAGGAATGTTTCACAGAGAGCCGAAAATGGCGGAATACTGGATGGAGCGGGGACCGGAAGCATATGTACCTGTTCAGCGGGAGTTGATTCTTCAGGGGGCCCGTATGCTGAAACCGGGAGGAAGGCTTCTTTATTCCACCTGTACTTTTTCCATAAAAGAAGACGAAGAAATTATCCAGTGGCTTCTGGAACGGGAGCCGGATATGTATCTGCTTCCTGTGAAACCTTATGAAGGATTTGAAGCGGGACGGGGACTGGATGCCTGTGTACGGATTTTTCCTCATAAAATGGACGGAGAAGGACATTTTCTTGCATTGCTCGGAAAAAAGAAAAGAGAAGAGCAGAAGACGGAAAAGAAAAAGTCAGGAGTGAGCAGGGAAAAGAAGCAGATAGTTTTGCCTGATTGCGCAGAAGAATTCCTTTCCCTTCTTTTGCTTCCTCTGGACAGAAAACATCTGAAACTGGAAAAAGACAGGCTGTATCTTCTTCCGGAAGGACCGGAAATGCCAAAACTCCGATATCTTCGGACGGGACTTTTCCTTGGAGAAATCAGGAAAAACCGGTTTGAGCCTGCCCAGGCACTGGCTATGGCGCTGCGGCCGGAGCAATTTGCCTCCTGTATCCATCTGGATCCGGAGGATGTCCGTACAGTGAAGTATCTGAAGGGAGAGACGCTGGATGTATCGGATCTGCCCTGCAGAAATGAAAAGGGATGGCAGCTGGTCTGTGTGGGAGCATATCCGCTGGGATTCGGAAAACTGTCCGGGGGAAAACTGAAAAATAAATATTATGCCGGATGGAGATGGCAGTAATGGGAAATATACGAATGGATAAATATCTGGCAGACATGGGACTTGGTACAAGGAGTGAAGTAAAAAAACTTCTGAAAAAAGGCTGTGTCTGTGTAAATGGGGAAACTGAGAAAAAACCGGAACGAAAAGTAGATCCGCATAAAGATGGGGTCACTGTGGACGGGATTCCTGTTTCCTATGAAGAATATGAATATTATATGCTGAATAAACCCCAGGGTGTGATTTCCGCTACGGAAGATAAGATTCAGAAAACCGTGCTGGACTGTGTGGATTCCAGAAAGAGAAAGGATCTATTTCCAGTGGGAAGGCTGGATAAGGATACGGAAGGACTGCTTCTGATCACCAATGACGGAGAGCTGGCGCACAGACTGCTGGCTCCCGGGAAACACGTAGACAAGGTTTATTTTGTAAGACTTGCAAGACCTCTGGAAGATGACAAGATTCATCTGCTGGAAAATGGTGTGGATATTGGAGAAAAAGCACGGACTTTGCCTGCAAAAATAGAGATTTGCCAGGAAGATAGAATGGCGTGTCGGATTACTATCAGAGAAGGAAAATTTCATCAAATTAAACGGATGTTTATGGCAGCAGACAATGAAGTGGTGTTTCTGAAACGAATGTCTATGGGGACCTTGAAACTGGATGAAAATCTTATGCCCGGAGAATACAGGGCTCTTACAGAGGAAGAAATAGAAAGGTTGAAAACAAATGCTCAATAATAAAAAAGCGGTTTTATTTGATCTTGATGGTACCCTTGTGGATTCTATGTGGCTATGGACAGCTGTAGATGAGGAATACTTTGCAGAGAAGGGAATTGCTGTTTCGGAAATAGAAAGCTTTCAGAAAGAACTGGAAGGAATGGGATTTACAGATACGGCTGTATTTTTCAGAGAAAAATTCGGAATTCAGGATTCTGTAGAGACCATCAAAAAACGATGGGTAGAACTGGCACAGGATAAATATTGTAATGAAGTTCCGCTGAAAGAAGGAGTAAGGGAATTCCTCATTTATTTAAAAGAAAGAGGAATTCCTACTGCCATCTGTTCCAGCAACAGTATACAGCTGATTCAGATGGTATTGGAAGCACACGGAGTGAAGCAGTATTTTACGCATATGATTACCTGTTGTGATGTGTCTGCAAGTAAACCTGCACCGGACGTATATCTGGCCGCTGCTTTAGCTCTTCAGGTTTCTCCGGAAGACTGTCTGGTCTTTGAAGATGTTCCAATGGGCATATTGGCAGGAAAAAATGCGGGTATGAGGGTCTGCGCCGTGGAAGATCCATACAGTGTCACTCAGAGAGAAGAAAAAAAGAAGCTGGCAGATTATTACATAGACAATTATTATCAGATTTTAGATCATACATATGAGGTGCTGTCATGAGTATAGATTTTTTGCCGGTTACAAAAAAAGAAATGGAAGCAAGAGGAATCTCCCGCCCGGATTTTGTGTATATCAGCGGAGATGCTTATGTAGATCATCCGTCTTTTGGTATGGCGATTATTACCAGACTTCTGGAGCATTATGGTTACAGTGTGGGAATTATCCCTCAGCCGGACTGGAAAAATCCGGAAAGTATCGGAGTGTTCGGGGAACCACGACTGGCCTTTCTTGTTTCCGCGGGTAATATGGATTCCATGGTCAATCATTATACGGTTTCCAGAAAACACAGGAAAGAAGATGCCTATTCACCGGGAGGAAAGATGGGACTGCGTCCGGACCGGGCAGTTGTAGTATATGGAAATCTGATTCGCAGAACTTATAAACATACGCCGGTCATTATCGGCGGGATTGAAGCTTCCCTGCGCAGACTTGCTCATTACGATTACTGGTCGGACAGTTTGAAACGTTCTGTCTTGCTGGATTCCGGGGCGGATCTGATTTCCTATGGAATGGGAGAACGGAGCATACTGGCAATTGCTGCAGCTTTGAATGAAGGACAGCCTGTCGATCAGATCCGGAATATTCCGGGTACGGTTTATCGAAGCAAAGAAGTCCCCTCCGGGGTTTTACTGCCTTCCTATGAGGAAATGTGCAAAGATAAAAGAAAGTATGCAGAAAGTTTCCGGATTCAGTATGAAAATATGGAAGCCTTTTCCGGAAAGGTTCTGGCAGAATCTTACGGAACACAGGGATATGTGGTACAGAATCCTCCATCCAGACCCCTTACACAGGAGGAAATGGATGAAGTTTATGATCTTCCTTATACAAGAGCCTGTCACCCCATGTATGAGAAACTGGGAAAGATTCCGGCAATTGAAGAAATTAAATTTAGTATTACCAGCAACCGGGGCTGTTTTGGAGGATGCAACTTCTGTGCTCTGGCTTTTCACCAGGGCAGAATCGTACAGACACGCAGTCATGAATCAATTTTAAAAGAAGCACAATCCTATGTAAAAGAGAAAGATTTTAAAGGTTACATCCATGACGTTGGAGGTCCTACTGCGGATTTTCGTCATCCTTCCTGTGAAAAGCAGATGAAAAGAGGGGTCTGTACCAATCGGCAGTGCCTTTTTCCAAAACCTTGTAAAAATTTAAAGGCGGATCACACAGATTATCTGGAACTTCTGAGAAAACTGAGAAATATGCCGGGAATCAAAAAAGTCTTTATCCGGTCCGGAATCCGTTTTGATTATGTGGAAGCAGATCCGGATAAGAAGTTTCTGGAAGAACTGGCAAAGTATCATGTGAGCGGTCAGCTGCGTGTGGCTCCCGAACATGTATCCGATACAGTGCTTCATTATATGGGAAAACCGGAACATGCAGTCTATGAAAAATTTCGGAAGGATTTTGAACAGGCGAACAAAAAAGCAGAACTGAAACAATACGCAGTGCCTTATTTTATGTCTTCGCATCCGGGCTGCACCCTGAAAGATGGGGTAAAACTGGCAGAATACGTAAGAGATATGGGATTTATGCCGGAACAGGTACAGGATTTTTATCCGACACCGTCTACCATGTCGACTTGTATGTATTATACCGGAATTGATCCAAAAACCGGAAAATCTGTATATGTGCCGAAAAATCCTCATGAGAAAGCCATGCAGCGGGCATTGATCCAGTACAGAAATCCGGGAAACCGGGAACTGGTCAAAGAAGCTCTTCTGAAAGCAGGGAGAGCAGACCTGATCGGGCCGGATCGAAAATGTCTGATCAAAGAAAGCACAATTCGTAAAAATCAGAAAAGTTCTTCCGAAAACATGATCAAAAAGAAAAAAACCATTCGGAATGTACATAAAAAGAAAGGAAACCGCACATGAACATTGCAATTGTGACAGGTGCATCCTCAGGAATGGGAGCAGAATTTGTCCGTCAGATTGGAAATTTCCGTGGGGAGACGGATGAAATCTGGGTTCTGGCAAGAAATAAGAAAGCACTTCAAAAGCTGCAGAAACAGACGAGGATTCCTCTCCGGATTTTGGCTCTTGATATTACGAAAAGAGAAAGTCTGCAGCAGATACAGGAGATTTTGAAACAGGAAAAGCCGTGTGTAAGATATCTGGTCAATGCAGCCGGATGTGGGGTGAATAAAAAAACAGAAGAAATCTCTCCGGAAGACTGCAGCCGGATGCTGGATGTAAACTGCCGGGCCCTGACCATGCTTACCAGAATCATTTTGCCCTATTGTCAGGAGAAGAGTCGGATTCTTATGGTGGCTTCAGCAGCGGCATTTCTTCCGCAGGCCGGTTTTGCCATCTATGCAGCATCCAAGGCATATGTGTTCAGTTTTTCCAGAGCATTGAGCATGGAAGTGAAAAAGAGGGGTATCATCGTAACAATTGTGTGTCCGGGACCGGTAGATACAGCCTTTCTTGACTCCATCGGAGGAAAAGAAAAAATACCGGCAATCAAAAGGCCCTTTATCGCAAAACCTGATAAAGTAGTGGCCTGTGCTCTGAAATGTGCAAAAAAAGGAAAAGAATTATCCATTTATGGATTTTCTATGAAATGTTTTTTTATGCTTTGCAAAATTGTGCCTCATGGAGTATTATTAAAAGCTGTAGATCGGATTTCATAAACAGACTGTATGAGGAGAAAAAATCAGATGGATAAAAAGAAAAAAATCAGAAAAGGGGATTATGGATATATCCAATCTCAGAAAAAAAAGAGAGTCCTGTATACGTTGTTGACTTTTATCGCGCCGCTCAGTGTGTTTTTTACAGGATTGATTATTAAGGGAGACAGGAATTCTGTTTTTACGGTAGTGGCGGTGGTAGCCTGCCTTCCTGCCTGTAAATTTGCAGTAAGCATGATTATGATGTTTCTGGAAAAACCCATGAATCCTGCCGATTATGAAGAAATCGAAAAACACAAAAAAGGGCTGGTCTGTGCTTACGAACTGCCGATTTCCGCATATGAGAAACAGACATTTCTTGATTCGGTTGCAGTATGCGGAAATAATGTGGTGGGATATACCAGCAGAGCAAAATCAGACATTCCTTTTGTGGAAAAACACATTCAGTCCATTCTTCGGCAGAACGGGTATTATGTAACCGTGAAAATATTCCGGCGTCTGCCGGATTATCTGAATCGTCTGGATTCCATGTGGGAGCATCATGAGTCCCTGGAGGAAGGAATCCGGTTTACACCGGATGAAAAGTATCCGGATTTGAGCAGAAATGAACTGATTATGCATACGATTTTTGCAATCACTCTTTAGGAGACAGAAATGAAAGAATTGACAGTAAAACCGGGAGAAAGCGGTCAGAGATTCGATAAGTATCTTGCCAGATATCTGAAAGAAGCACCGAAAAGTTTTCTCTATAAGATGCTGCGAAAGAAGAATATTACATTAAACGGAAAAAAAGCGGACGGCAGTGAAAAACTTCAGGCGGAGGACAAAGTCCAATTGTTTTTTTCCAATGAAACACTGGAAAAATTCACGGGTCAGGAAAAAGAAGTGCAAGTATGTCCTCTGGAAATCCTTTATGAAGATACCAATGTGCTGTTTATCAATAAACCGGTGGGAATGCTTTCCCAGAAGGCCGAAAAAGAAGATGTGTCTCTGGTGGAATATCTTGCAGGCTATTTGCTGGAATCCGGTGCTATGACAAGAGAAGACATGCGGACCTTTCATCCGGCTGTATGTAATCGTCTGGATCGGAATACCAGCGGTATCGTGGCTGCCGGGAAGACTATGGCAGGACTTCAGAGCCTTTCCGAGGCTTTTCGTGACAGGAGTCTGCATAAATACTATCTGACAATTGTGGGAGGCGTGATTGAAAAACCGGCATACATAAAGGGATACCTGATAAAAAACAAAGAGAGCAATAAGGTTACAGTAACCGGAAAACCTATGAAAGACAGCCTTCCAATAGAAACCAGATATACACCCCTGTCCTGTTCTAAAGACAGAACCGTCACACTTCTGAAAGTAGAACTGCTTACAGGACGCTCCCACCAGATTCGAAGTCATTTAGCCAGTATCGGGCATCCGGTAGCAGGAGACTGGAAATACGGAGACAATAAACTGAACCGAAAATACAGAGAAAAATACGGAATTCAAAGTCAGCTTCTTCATTCCTGGAAACTGATTCTGCCTGCTGGCAAGTTGGAGAATCTGTCAGGTCTGGAAATTACAGCACCGGTACCGGAAGCTTTTGCAAAAGTAATAAAAGGGGAGAAAATAAATGGAGAAAAAATATGAAGGACCCTCGATTATGGAAGAACTCTGGGAATATGTGAAAATGATCATCTTTGTGGTGGCTGTTGTTTTTGTTATAAACAATGTACTTCTCATCAATGCCAGAATCCCTTCTGAATCTATGGAAAATACCATTATGACAGGAGACAGGATTTTTGGAAACCGGCTGGCTTATCTGAATCATGATCCGGAAAGATTTGATATTGTCATTTTTAAATTCCCGGACGATGAAAGTCAGCTTTTTATTAAACGGATCATCGGTCTCCCGGGAGAAACTGTGGAGATCATGGATGGGAAAGTTTATATTGACGGATCCCACACTCCTCTGGATGACAGTTTTACAGCAGAAACACCAGTGGGAAATTTTGGACCTTATGTGGTTCCGGAAGGAAGCTACTTTGTACTTGGAGATAACCGAAACTGTTCCAGAGATTCCAGATACTGGATCAATACGTTTGTAGAGAAAGATAAAATTCTGGGAAAAGCAGTGCTGCGGTATTTTCCATCTCCAAAACGGCTGAAATAGGTGAAACTATGGCGACCTGGAATTCAAGAGGCTTAAGAGGATCCGGACTGGAAGAATTTATCAATCAGACTTGTCAGCAGTACAGAGAAAAGAAACTGGCTCTGATTCAGAAAGTTCCCACACCCATTACACCGGTGCGGATTGACAAGGAAAGCCGTCATATTACCCTGGCCTATTTTGAAAAAAAGAGTACAGTGGATTATATTGGAGTGGTACAGGGGATTCCTGTCTGTTTTGACGCGAAGGAGTGCAGAACAGACACATTTCCCCTTCAGAATATTCATGCCCATCAGGTGGAATTTATGGGGGATTTTGAAAAGCAGGAAGGAATTGCTTTTCTGATTCTGTTTTTCACACACAGAGATGAAATTTATTATATGACCTATAAAGAAATGCTCCGTTTCTGGAAAAGGGGGCAGGAAGGAGGTCCGAAACATTTTAAGTATACGGAACTGAATCCTGCCTTTTTCCTGAAACGGAACAAAAATTATCTGGTGCCTTTTCTGGAAGGAATTGCGCTGGATCTGAAACTCCGGGAGACTTAAATTCCGGAGTGTTTTTTTTCTGTCGTTTCCCTTGGAATGACAACAGGGGAAATCATTTTGTGAACCGGTTCCGATAAAGGAACCGCTTTTCTTTTTTTATGTTCACAAATCTGTTCTACAAGAAGTTTTACTGCCTCGTATGCAAGTTTCTCAATCTGCTGACTTACAGAACTGATGGGGAAGATGGCTTCCCTGGAAACGGGAGAATCATCAAATCCGATCAGAAACCAGTCATCCGGCAGATGGCCATACTTGCGGACTACAAGGTTTAAAAAAATATTGGCATAAGTATCACCGGAAACAAAAATACCTGTCCGGCAGCCTTTGTATTGTGCATGAATGGAATCCAGGATCTTTTCCAGATTCTCTTTTATTTCTTCGTAAGTGTTTCCAAGATGATGAACAAAAATTTCATGTTTCTTCGCATGTTCTCTACAGTAATCCTGAAATGCCTCCATGCGTTTGTAGGCAGGAACCTGTTTATCAGTAGGGGTATTAATGTGAATAAAAATCTGACAGTTATGGGAGGCCAGAAGCCGGCACGCCTGCAGAGAACCGGAATAGTTGTCACAGTTGACACTGGAAATATAGTGATCTTCCCGTTCCACAGCTACAACCGGAATCTGGAGACTGGCAAGTTCCAGAGAAGGAAGGGTGTGGCTGAGAACAATCAGTCCTTCGATTTTGTAAGCCATCAGTTCCTGAATGTATTTTCGTTCTGTTTCTTCTTTGTTATTTCCGATAAACACCAGAAATTTGTATCCAAAAGTCTCATAAGTGGCGAGAATCTGGTTCAGCATTTCGGAATAGTAGGCCAGATAGAGATTGGGAATGAGGATTCCGATAAATTCGGTCTGACCGTTTGCCAGAATTCTGGCCACCTTATTTTCTTTATAATCCAGCTTTTCCAGTGCATCCGATACAATCTTCTGATTTTCCGGTGTGAGAGAGTCCGGATTGTTAAAATAGCGGGATATGGTGGTTTTGGAAAAACCGGTAAATTTTGCAATATCATTAAAGGTTATGTTTTTTTTCTTTTCTGCCATAATGTTCACCATCTGTTAAAGGATAATTTTTTTAATTATAGCAGAAAAACGAAAAACTCTCAATGGTTCTCAATGAGAAAAATGGGAAGTAACCGGTTTTGTAAAAAATAGATGAAAATGGAAAACCTTATTAATGAAAAATGCTGAAAAGCCTTTTGGTAATTGTGTTTTAGAGATTCTTGTGCTATTATAAAACCAGAAAGTAACCGGTTATGTAACCGAAACAAACAATAAAATCATACGGGGTAGGAACCGAAATACAGGAGGAAAAAATGGGTAAGAAAGAGATTGTTTTTCAGGAAAGAATGAACCGTCATCATGATGAGCTGAAATGGTTGTATATGGAACTGTACGGAAACAGTGATATGTTCGCAGAACTCTGCTCACAGATGTATGAATATTATAAAGCCCGCAGACAGAAGCTCCATAACCGTGACGAAAAAAGAGCACAGGATCCGGACTGGTTCAGAAAAAAAGACATGCTGGGTATGATGCTTTATATTGACAATTTTGCAGGAAATCTGAAGGGTGTCCGTGAAAAACTGGACTATTTGAAATCCTGCAATGTAAACTGCATTCATCTGATGCCATTTCTTGATTCTCCGGAAGGACGCTCCGATGGGGGATATGCGGTTGCCGATTTCAGAAAAGTAAAACCAGAGCTTGGAACCATGGAAGACCTGGCAGAACTTACGGATGCATGTCATGGAAAAAATATGAATGTCTGCATGGATTTTGTTATGAATCATACTTCAGAAGATCATGAATGGGCAAAACGCGCAAGAAACGGCGAGGGTGAGTACATGAGCCGTTATTTCTTCTATGGCAGCTATGATATTCCTGCACAATACGAGAAGACTGTACCGCAGGTATTTCCTACTACTGCTCCCGGTAATTTTACATATCTGCCGGAAATTGATCATCATGTGATGACTACATTCTATCCTTATCAGTGGGATCTGAATTATAAAAATCCAAGAGTCTTCAATGAGATGATGTACAATTTCCTCTATCTGGCAAATCAGGGAATCGATGTGATCCGTATTGATGCCGTGCCATATATCTGGAAAGAACTGGGTACTCCTTGCCGGAATCTTCCTCAGGTTCATACGATTGTCCGTATGATGCGTATGATTGCAGAGATTGTATGTCCAAGTGTGATTCTTCTGGGTGAAGTAGTCATGGAGCCGGAAAAAGTAGTTCCTTATTTTGGAACCATTGAAAAACCGGAATGCCATATGCTTTATAATGTAACAACTATGGCAAGTACATGGCATACCGTAGCAACCAATGATGCTCGTCTTCTGAAAAAACAGATGGATATTGTAAATAGTCTTCCAAAAGAATATGTATTTCTGAATTACCTCAGATGTCACGATGATATTGGCTGGGGACTGGATTATCCGACTCTGAGAAGCTGGGGATTGGAAGAAGTTTCTCATAAACGTTATCTTAACGATTTCTTCACAGGAAAAGTGCAGGGAAGTGTCAGCAGAGGAGAACTTTATAATGACGATCCGGTAACCATGGATGCCCGTTTCTGTGGAACTACTGCCTCTATGTGTGGAATTGAATCTGCTATTTATGAAAGAGATCAGTACAAACTGGAAGAAGCGATACGGATGGATCTGATGCTGCATGCCTATATGCTGATTCAGTCCGGTATCCCTATGCTCTACAGCGGAGATGAAGTAGGACAGCTTAACGATTATACTTATAGAGAAAATCCTTCAAAAGCAGTGGATTCCCGTTATCTGCACAGAGGTGCTTTCAAATGGGAAGCAGCGGAGAAATGCGGAGAAGTGAATACAGTGGAAGGTAAGATATTTACCACTTTGTCAAAACTGGAAAAAGTAAGAAGAACGGAATCTGTATTTGATGCAGATGCGAATGCCTATACTTATGATGTAAAAGATAACAGTATTCTTGCCATTATCCGTATGAAAGAAGAAGAAAGATTCCTGGGAATCTTTAATTTCAGCAATGAAACAAAGACAGCATGGATTCAGGAAGAGGGTACATTTAAAGATCTTCTGACAGGAAAGAAATTCCAGATGAAAGATTATGTTTTGCCGCCGCATGGTTTTGTATGGGCAAAAAAAGTAAAACAATAAAGAAAATGACGAAATAAGAAAAACGCCGGTATCTGCTATTATTTGCAGATACCGGCATTTTTTTCATCTGTTGGCCACGTTGTATTTCAGCAATAATCTTCCGCTGATAAGAATGGAACAGAATTCCGCAGCAGGAACTGCCATCCACACACCATCCATTTCAAACAGAAGAGGAAGAAGAAACAAAAAGAGTATCAGAAAAAGGAAAGTGCGCAGGATAGAGATTAAGGCAGACAGTTTTCCGTTCTGGAGGGCAGTAAACAGTCCGGATGTGTAAATATTAAATCCTGCAAACAGATAACTGACAGCAAAAATCAGAAATCCACGTCTGGCCAGAGCAAACACGGGACTGTTCGGACGGATATAGATGGAGACCATATAGTTGCTTAAGGTAAATGAAATCACTATGACAAAAAGTGTGATACCAGATACCGTAAGCAGACTGGACCGGAATAAGGAAGAGAGCCGCTTCCGGTTTTTCATGCCAAGATTAAAACTGAACAGTGGTGCCGCTCCTCCGATATAGCCCATGTATACGGAAGTAAGGAAAAACTGGGCATACAGAACGACGGTGATGGCAGCAACTCCATCTTCTCCCATATATTTCAGGGAGAGTCTGTTAAAAAGAAGAGTAGTGACAGCTACAGACAGATTGTTGATCATTTCCGAAGATCCGTTAAAACATGCAAAGGCAAGAATTTTTATGCGCAGGCGTGGACGGACAAAATAAAGGCTTCCGTTCCGGAAAAAGAAAAAGTAAACAAGACCGGAAAGAGCTGTAATCAGATAGCCGGCAGCAGTCCCCAGGGCAGAACCGCGGGTTCCCATGTGAAAAAGAACGATAAAAACATAATCCAGAATAATATTGGCAGCACCTGCAAGGGATGTCAGGAAAAATCCCAGTCCCGGTTTTCCTGCTGCTATAAAGAAAGAAGAAAATACCATCTGCAGTGCAGCAGCCGGCAGAAAGGGAAGCAGTGCTCCCAGATAATCGGCACAATCCTTGTAGAGAGAAGGCGCAGCACCTATAAAAATCAGAAGAGGTTCAAAACTAATAAAACAAAAAACTGCAATGAGACAGCCGCAGAAAAAAGCTGCAAGAACGATACAGGTAAAATCCTCTTTCGCCTCCAGTGTTTTTCCCTGTCCCATTTTTTTTGCAGTAATTGCACTTCCACCTGTAGAAAACATCAGTCCGATAGCCACAGCCACACTGATGACCGGATAGGCAATATTCAGAGAAGCCAGTGCATTTTCTCCGATAAAATTGGAAACGAATATGGCATCCGTCATCTGGTAGACTGCCATGAAGACCAGACTTAAAATACTGGGAAACGTATATCTGAACAATTGAGTTGTATTATAGTCCTGATTCAGACGATTATTCATAATATCATTCATTCCTTTCTTCTTGAATTTACATTGTTTCCATGCTATGATGTGATTATAAACATTACAGTAACTGTAATGTCAATGGGAGATCTGATATTTATGAAGGAAACAGGAAAAAGACTGACGGCAGGACAGATGGCAAAGTTTCACGGAATCAACAGAAGGACTTTGCACTATTATGATGAAATCGGATTGTTTTCTCCGATCATAAAGAGTAAAGAAAACGGTTATCGCTATTATGCCATTGAGCAGAGTCAGGATCTGGAATTGATTCTTGCATTTCGGGAACTGGGTATGTCCATCGAAGAAACAAAAGAGGCCATTCACTGTGAAGCGAAAGACGTAGATCAGATTCTGGATAATAAAATTGCAGAGATTCAGGATAAAATCCGACATCTGCAGAGTATGAAACAGCTTCTGACAGAGAAGCAGAATCTGGCAAGAGCGGCAAAACAGGCAGTACTGGGAAAAGTAGAAGAAGTGGTATGCGAAGAAGAACTTATCTATATCAGTCATTCCATTGGAGATAAGGAAACCGTTTCTTATTATAAACTGATACAGGAATTTGCTGATCATGATGCGGGCACCCGTATTTTTAATCAGAATTACGGAACCATGGTGTCCAGTGAGAAGGTGTATGAAGGAAGGTCGAAGTATATTGACCACATATACATTAAGCCGGATAAAAAGAAAAACCGAAAAGGAACCCCTTATCTGAAGCCAGGAGGCACTTATCTGCGAATCGTGGAAAAGGGAAGCTGGGATAAATTGCCAGCTGCGTACGAAAAACTTGTGGATTATGCAGAAAAGCACAGGTACAGGCTGACAGGATTTTCCTTTGAAAAGGGATTGAACGAAACTCTGAACACCAATATGGATGAGTACGTGACTGAGCTTCTGATCCGGTGTGAACCGAAGTAAAGGCCTGCTTTTTCTCTTGAAAAAGAATCTGCCGACTGATAATATGTTCATATAGAGTAAATTATATACAGCTGACAGGAGCAGAATGATGACAGATAATGAAATACTGATTATACATGGCACAGAATATAAAACCATGACAAAAAAACTTCTGGAAGAAGCCGATCTGGAAGAGCGAATCCGGGAGAAGGCAGGAGGGCGGGGAAAAAACCTGAAAATCGGAATCAAACCCAATCTGGTAGCTCCAGGTGATGCTTCTTATGGTGCCACTACCCATCCGGAAATCGCTGCAGGAATTATTGAATATCTTCAGGAACGGAATTACCGGAATCTTATCATACTGGAAGGTTCCTGGGTAGGTGACAGAACAGAAGAGTCTTTTGAGGTATGCGGATATAACCGGCTGGCAGAGACTTATGGAGTCACCCTTGTGGACACACAGAAAGACAGTGTTTCTCTCCATAACTGTAAGGGGATGGAACTGGCTGTATGTGACAGTGCAGATCAGCTGCATTTCCTGATCAATGTACCGGTTCTGAAAGGACATTGTCAGACGAAGATTACCTGCGCCCTGAAAAATATGAAGGGACTGATTCCAAACAGGGAAAAACGGCATTTTCATACCATGGGTCTTCATAAACCTATTGCACATCTGAACAGTTACATTCATCAGGATTTTATCGTAGTGGATAATATATGCGGAGATCTGGATTTTGAAGACGGGGGCAACCCTGTTGTCATGAACCGGATCCTGGCCGCAGCCGATCCGGTGCTGTGTGATGCCTATGTGTGTCATTTTTTGAATTATGAAGTACAGGAAGTACCTTATGTTGTCATGGCGGAAGAACTGGGCGTGGGATGTGCAGATTTCTCAAAAGCAGTAATCCGTACCTGTGACGGGCAGGAAACTATATTAAAAATGCCGGTGGAACGGAAAATCGTGGAACTGGCAGATGCGGTAGAAGAAGTGGAATCCTGCAGTGCATGTTATGGATATCTGATGCCGGCCCTCAATCAGTTGAAAGGGGAAGGGTTGTTGAAAGAACTGAAAACAAAAATCTGTATCGGACAGGGATTCCGTGGAAAGACGGGAGAATTGGGAATCGGAAGCTGTACAGGAAAATTCCGACACAGCCTGAAAGGATGTCCGCCTACAGAAACGGAGATGTATGAATTCCTTAAAGCATATATCCAGAGCACGGACTGAACTTTACAGAACGATTGGTTAATGATAAAATAAGGCAAAAGAACAGAAAGAAAGGGGACAGAAAGATGCTTTTTGTAGAATATCCGAAATGTAGCACCTGTCAGAAAGCAAAGAAATGGCTGGAGACACATGAAATTGCATTTGAAGACCGCCATATTGTGGAGGAAAATCCTACCAGAGAGGAACTGGAAACCTGGTATCATGCCAGCGGACTTCCTCTGAAACGGTTTTTCAACACCAGTGGCATGAAATATAAAGAACTGAAGCTGAAAGAGAGACTTCCGGAAATGAGTGAGGAGGAACAGCTGGATTTGCTGGCAACAGACGGTATGCTGGTAAAAAGACCGGTGCTGGTAGGGGATGACTTTGTAGTGACCGGATTCAAAGAAAAGGAATGGCTGGAAAAACTGGGTCTGGATGCGTAAAGACTGTATGGCCGTGAAGAGAAAAAATAAAAGGAATAGAGAATAATAATGAATGCAGAAGAGAAGAAAGAGACAATAAGAGCGGCGCTTTTGCTGTATGCAGTCACAGACCGTTCCTGGGTTGGAAAGCAGACCTTTACAGAGCAGGTGAAAGATTCTCTGGAAGGGGGGATTACCATGCTTCAGATCCGGGAAAAAGGTCTGGATAAAGAGGCATTTCTGGCAGAAGCAAAAGAAATGAAAGCTCTGGCAGCCCGGTATCATGTGCCGCTGATCATTAATGACAATGTGGAGGTTGCTCTGGAAATCGATGCGGACGGCGTTCATGTAGGACAGGATGATATGGAAGCAGGAAAAGTCCGGGAGATTCTGGGACCAGATAAAATTATCGGGGTTACGGCAAAAACCGTTGAACAGGCAAAACGTGCAGAAGCCATGGGAGCCGATTACCTGGGTTCCGGTGCAGTATTCGGCACAACTACAAAAGAAGATGCAAAAAACATGTCCCTGAATACACTGAAAGAAATCTGTAAAAGTGTGTCCATTCCGGTAGTGGCAATCGGCGGAATCAATAAAAACAATCTGCCGGAGCTGAAAGAAACCGGAATTGCCGGTGCGGCGGTTGTGTCCGGTATCTACGGACAGTCGGACATTCGTAAAGCCTGTGAACATCTGCGTTCTCTGGCTGAAGGAGTGGTTTTAGAGTGAAAAATATAGTTTGAATTTTAGGAAAAAATGATACAGAAGTTCCACCTTCAGCATGATTTCAATTACATTTTCATGGAATTTTTGGGGAAGAGTTATCAGATACAACGGAAAAATGGAAAAATCAGATGGTCAGAAGATGCTTTTGTGACTTCGGAAGAGGCAGGTTATAATGAAGCAATGACCATATACGATGTTCTGTGCTATTCAAAAGAAGGCTGCTGTCCGTCAGGGGAATTTGTGAATATGAAATTTCTTACCGGTCATTTTCCGGTTTTGGAATTCGGATGAGGATTTTCCGGCCAGTTTGCAGTTGCTTGTGGATAAGAACATATAAAGGCTGGGATGATTATTCATCCCAGCCTTCTGTGAATCGTATATTTACAGATATGGTTCTCACCACATCGCCTTCCTGAAGATTCATATCATTTACATCAGATACAGAAGGAAGTGAGCAGTCCGGTTCGGACAGTTCCAGACTTAGCCAGTCATAGGCAGCCTCATTGGCATTGTCAATGGCTTCATCCAGTGTATCGCCTTCTGCGTAACAACATTCAAGATCCGGGAAGTGTGCTTTGTATTTTCCAGATTCTGTTTTGCGGAAAACCGCAGGATATAAAAATTTCATGGAAATCTCCTTTCTGAAATCAGGCAGCATGTAAACAACCTTATGTCTGAGTTGAAGTATATAACAAAAATTCAGTAAGGGCAAGAGGCATCCTGTAAAAAAAGAAGATAATCGGGTTGACTCTACAATAATTGCAGACCTTATAATAATATGAGTTTCAGATAAAGGAGAATATGTAATATGAACAGGAAAGTTTATTTGTTATAGGCAAATACTGCAATGCCAGGAGTGTGGCAGCTGTTTCCACAGGCACACAGGTTACCCAGATTATTACAAGTCTGGTGTCAGGTCTGACACTGGGCAGTACCATTTTGATCGGAAAATATACGGGCATGAAGGATTTCAACCGGGTAAAACAATGTATAGCCACTACGTTATGCGTCTTTTTCCTGGCAGCCATTCTTCTTACAGGCCTGATATTTCTTGGAAAAGTAGGTGTTGGAATTTCCGTGAAGCGA
>JBJENG010000008.1:0-21714 GCA_051880075.1 Blautia sp.
CCGAGGGTGAAAAAGAACCATATGAAATATCTGAACGTATGAGAACAACAACTAAACCCGGAACTTGGATTAAATCTTCAAATGGACGTTGGTGGTATAAGCATGATGACGGTACATATACAAAAAACGGGTGGGAGTATATTGATGGAAAATGGTATCATTTTGATCCGGAAGGTTGGATGCAGACAGGATGGCTAGAAGTAGATGGAAAATGGTACTATCTAAGTGGAAGCGGTGCTATGGTAACAGGATGGTTAAAGTTGGATGGAAAATGGTATTATTTTAAATCAAGTGGTGTAATGGTAACAGGATGGGTTTCAGTTGGCGGAAAATGGTACTTCATGAATTCATCAGGTGTAATGCAAACTGGATGGAAAAAAATAGATGGATATTGGTACGCCTTAGATTCCAATACTGGAGCAATGATAACAGGTTGGTTTTTTGATGGAAATCAATATTATTATTTAAAAAAAGATGGTAAAATGCAAAGTGAAACTATTAAGTCAGGAAATAAAGAAGAAAGATACTTGTTTGTTTCTTCGTATGGGGAAACGGCCTCTGTAAATGTTCAGTGTGTATTAAAAGAAAAAAGTGTATCTGATGAATATGGATATATAGGATATCCTTATAGAGAGGTTTCTTTACGCTATAATGTAGAATATACTTCTACAGCAGGGGCTCCATCAATTAGAAATTTTACAATTGCACACGTTAATGGAAGCAGTGCAAGTTCACAATCAGTTAATTCATTTAACTCTGTAGATTTTACTCCCATTTCTGTCATTACAAATTATAGAAAAAATTGTATTACAGGAAGTAATAAGAAATTTGTAAAATATGCTAATGATTTGACAAGAAGTTTGCGTGTGAATTGGATTGTAAATAGCGGAGGTGGATATATACAGCCATCGTATTCAGGGGCATATGTATTGCGGTTACAATGAAGTACTCGAGCATGTTTGAAAAATGCTTTATGTTAACTGCATGCCACAATTTGTGGGAGATATGCTCCAAATGAGAGCGGCGTAGCGGGCTACATCAACTGAATGCGGAGCAAATATCACACAAAATGGGGCTTGCAGGTGACGTGAATGATTTTTCAAACACGCTTTAGTAAACATGATTGTATAAAAGTTTTTTGGATATGATTTAAGGAGGTATGATTATGAAAAAAAAGATAATTGTTTCAGTGCTTTGTTTAGCTTTGCTGATTTTTTCTATTAGTATATATGCAGAAGCAGAAGGAGATAATAAAGGTCCAAATTTTTGGTTGGGTAGAACAATTATTTCACAATTGAATAATAAATCTTCACGTTCAGATGAAAATATTATCTATGCCAAAGGCAAAGACATCGAGATAACGGAAAAGGAACTGAACGATCATGCAGCACGCCTCATCAATGCCGGAGGAAGAGAAAGAGAAGAAGCTTATAAAGAAGCATATGATACCATTGTGAGAAGAAAGACATTACTTCATGCTGCATTGCAGGCTGGGTATAAAGTTTCTGATGAAGAACTGGATCAAATCATAGAGAAAGAAAAAGAGAATCTTCAAGATCCGGATGTAAAAGAACAGGCAGAAGAGTTGTATGAGGGATTTGGTGGAGAAGAGGCATATTGGGAATACATTCGTGAGATAAAACGTGAAACTGCAATCTGTTCCAAGTACATCAATGAGAAAGAAAAAGAATATCGGGAAGCACATGAAGGTGAAGAGCTGATTTCATATGGAGAAGACGGTTCCGTTCATGATGCATGGGAAGAGGAAAAAGAAAAACTGATCCAGCAGTTAATAGAGGAACAACAGATTGAAATCATAAAGAACAACAAATAAGAAAAAAACAGAAAAGAGTCTGCCGGGCAGACTCTTTCCTCATATTCTCTCTGTGTTCTTTTTATAATCCTGTTTTTTCTGCGATGAATTTTCTGGCTTTCATTGCGTATTCCAATGGATTTGCTTTTGCAGGATCCTGCTCTGCTTCAACCAGCATATATCCTTCGTATCCTGCATCTTCCAGTACTTTGAAGATCGGATCAAAATCAATACATCCGTCGCCCGGTACAGTAAAAGTACCCATACGTACCCCTTCCAGGAAGCTTAAGTTTTCATTTTTTACTTTTTCTACTACTTCCGGACGGATATCTTTTAAATGTACATGTTTGATTCTGTTTACATATTTTTTCACCATTTCCAGAGGATCTGCTCCACAGTATGTAAAGTGTCCTGTATCAAACAGAAGGCTTACATATTCCGGATCTGTGTTTGCCATCATACGTTCTACTTCATCCGGATCCTGTACAACGGTTCCCATATGATGATGGAATGTAAGGGAAATTCCATACTCTTCTTTTGCGATCTTACCAAGTTTGTTCATACCGGTACAGAATGTTTCCCATTCTTCATCGTTCATTACATATTTATGTCCGAAGATTGGAGTATCCTGCATACCTTGTACACTGTGGCTCTGCTCAGAAGCACCAATGATTTTTGAGCCCATAGCTTTCAGGAAAGTAAGCTGTGCACGAAATTCTTTTTCTACTTCTTCAAATGGTTTTGTGATAAGGAAAGAGGAAAACCACTGATTACAGATTTCCACACCGCGCAGTTCCAGTGCTTTTTTCAGAACTTCCGGATCTTTCGGGTATTTATTTCCTACTTCAGATCCTGTAAATCCTGCCAGTGCCATTTCGCTGACACACTGTTCAAATGTATTTTCTTTTCCAAGATCCGGCAGGTCATCATTGGTCCATGCGATTGGAGCAATGCCCAATTTTACTTTATTTTTGTCAAACATTTTTCTTTCTCCTATCTGCTCTTCTTACATAATTTCAGAAATCTTAACCGGTCTGTGTTCTTCGCAGGATTTCTTTGCAGCCAGACCCATAAGTACCGGTTTCAGACCGTCCATAACATTCAGTGGAGTTTCTTTATCATTTTCAATTGCATCAATGAAAGCTGTGATTTCTTTTCCGTATGCTTCCATGTATCTTTCCAGGAAGAAGAACAGTGGTTTTTCACCGGTCACACCTTCTGCGTTGCTGATCACTGCAGAAGACTGGCTGTCATTGTTGATTGCAACCATACCTTCGGAACCGAAAACTTCTGCTCTCTGGTCATATCCGTAAACTGCTTTTCTGCAGTTATCGATTACTGCAATCGCACCGTTTTCCATCTGTAATGTGATAACTGCTGTATCGACATCGCCTGCTTCTCCGATTGCAGGATCTACCAGGTTTGCGCCCTGTACATATACTTCTGTTGCGTCACATCCTGCCAGGAAACGAACCATATCAAAATCATGGATGGTCATATCCAGGAACATACCACCGGATACTTTTACATATTCAGCACTTGGTGGTTCCGGATCACGGGATGTAATCTTGATGATTTCCGGTTTACCAATTTTACCTGCTGCAACAGCCTGCTGAACCGCTTCAAAGTTATGGTCAAATCTTCTGTTGAAGCCTACCTGGTATTTCAGATTTGTGCCTTCCAGGGCTGCGATAACTTCTTTGATTTTATCTACATCATGATCGATTGGTTTTTCACAGAATACATGTTTTCCTGCTTTGATTGCTTCCAGAGAAATTGGTGAATGTGTATCTGTGGAAGAGCAAATCAGCACTGCATCAATTTCCGGATCATCAATAATTTCTTTGTAATCTTTTGTTGTGTGTTCTACACCCATGCTCTTTGCCCATGCTGCTGTCTCGTCATTTAAGAATGGATCTGCAACTGTTTTGATTACTGCATCCTTTACTCTTGTAGAAATACTTGTAATATGAACTCTTCCGATTCTTCCTGCTCCAATGATACCTACTTTTACCATTTTTACATTCTCCTTTTTCTTGATTTTTATTTTTTTGCGATTCCTTTGCGTGCCTTGCAACTCTTTTGCGTGCTCGAGCACGTTTCCTTTATGATGTTATAATAGCATTGCGTGCCCGAAAACGCAACTCGGAATTTTGTACAATTTCACCATAATCTTTCTGTTTATTTTTACTAAAACTAATATTCACATTTTAGACGACCGGCGATTTTCCCATAAGCAAAAAGGGGCTGTCCTGAAAACATAATACACGGATAACATATAAACAAGCATACTTAATAAGCCCGCCAAAGGCGAGCTTATTAAGTATGCTTGTTTATATGTTATCCGTGTATTATGTTTTCAGGACAGCCCCTCTGTATTTTCTCCCACAGGAGACCTTTCCATCTATTTGCATCTCAGACCAGTTATACATAATTGATTGCGGAGGTTATAATATGTACATGAGATACACACATCTGAAAATTCTCCTGCTCGTTATAAGATGCATAAATTCCGTACACAGGTTCCTCTGTCGCACTCCCAAACCGACCCTTATCACGATCTGCCGGTCTGCGGATTTTCATAAGGCATTCCATATCAAATACAAAATGGATGGAAACTTTGACCGGAAGTTTCAACCTTTACTTCATCTGAGCAGGTTTCCTGACTCACAGCTCATCACTCGGCGCACCTTCTCATACATCTGTACAATGGTATATCGCGCTTTGCTCCCTGTTTACAGTGGCCGGACCGTCCAGGTATTCCACCTGATTCCCTTTTCATCACGAACCCAAAAGAGGGGAAAATGGTTTCATGATGCACTCAGCAAACTGATATGAAATTTATACACACTTAGACCATAGCATAATGCCTTTCTTCTGTCAAGAACAGCTTCTGCTTAGTTTACATGAAAGACATCTTTTTCTTCCAGTTCTTCCAGAAGTTCTTTGTAATCACTCTGCATTGCATGCGCATTGCTCGATTTTTTCTTACGCAGATTCACGGCTGCTACAGACTTTGCAATTGGCTGAAGGGTTCCTGCGCCTGCCACACATCCACCCGGGCATGCCATTCCTTCCAGCAGATAGCCATTGTACTTTCCTGCTTTTGCCATAGTGAGAAGTTTTTTACAGTTTGCAAGTCCTTCCGCACTTTCTACTTTTACCTCCCGCTCCGGATACATCTCCTTCAGACAGTTCACCACTGCATTAGCTACTCCGCCGCTGACTGCAAATCCACGTCCGTCGCCGCTGGCTCCATGCATAGCCGGCTGTTCTTCCAGCTTGTCAAAATCTACTTCCTTCGCTTCGAACATTCCCATCACTTCTTCAAAAGTCAGTACAAAATCAATGTCACTGCGTATGCTCTTTCTTCCGGCTTCCAGTTTCTTTGCTGCACAGGGACCGATAAATGCCACTTTGCTTCCCGGATGCTGCTTTTTAATCAATCTTCCTGTAAGTACCATAGGGGTCAGTGCCATGGAAATACATTCACTGTACTGAGGAAACAGTTTTTTCGCCATCATAGACCAGGCAGGACAACAGGAAGTAGCCATAAACGGCAGCTTCTCCGGTACTTCTTCCACAAAGTCTTTTGCCTCTTCAATCGTACATAAATCTGCACCGATTGCCACCTCTACAACGTCTGTAAAACCAAGTGCCTGAAAAGCAGAACGAAGTTTAGCCGGGGTAAGCTTCGGACCGAACTGTCCTGCTACAGCCGGTGCAATTGCCGCATAGACCGGTACCTCACTCTTGATCGCCTGAATAGTCTGGAATATCTGTGCCTTATCAGAGATTGCTCCAAATGGGCAGTTAGCCAAACACATTCCACAGGATACACATTTGTCCTGATCAATGTCTGCACGGCCATATTCATCCGATTCGATGGCATCCATACCACATGATTTTGCACAGGGACGTTCCAGTTTTATGATTGCTCCATAAGCACAGGCATTGATACATTTTCCACATTTGATACATTTCTCTTCATCAATTACAGATCTGCCGTTTACAAAGGAAATAGCTTTTTTCGGACATACTTCCTTGCACGGATGTGCCAGGCACCCCTGACATGCATCTGTCACTTTTACCTGATTATCCGGACATTTATGGCAGGCAAATTTAATAATATTGATCAGCGGCGGCTGATAATATTTCTCCGGCCTTACACATTCCAATGCACCGTCTGATACTGGTGCATGCTCCGTTACTTCCCTCAAAGGAAGTCCCATTGCAAGACGCATTCTTTCTTTTACAATGGCGCGCTCCAGAAATACACTTTCCCGATAAGTGGAAACCTCACCCGGAATAATACGGTAAGGAATCTGTTCCATCTGTGACAAATCTCCGTCTTTGTAGTCATAAGATAGTTTCGCAACCTCCGCAAAAACCAGTTTACGGATGTCGTTTACGGATGTGTAGACACCTCTCATAGATTCGCTCCTTTCGTCTGTGTTTTCAGAATTTTCCTGCATTTTCACTGCATCTTATTAAAATTTTAGAAACAATTAAAAGATAACAGTTTGTCATATTTTTGTCAATTACTCTTCTGTTCTTTTTGGCATACACAAGTTGTACTTTTTTCTGCACAAAGACGCATAACAGGAGCAGAAATTCAGATATTTTATTCTGTTCACTGGTAAATCGGCTCAAAGTCTTCCGGTCCATGACCGCACAATGGACAGGAAAAATCTTCTGGAAGCTCGCTTCCTTCATATACATATTTGCAGATTTTACATCTCCATCCTTTGATTTTTCTGTTGTCAGTTTTTACACTTGTTTTTGGTTTTACATGATTTTGATAATCTGCATAAGTAAGGGGTTTGTTCTCACTAAGCACTTTTGCATCTGTCACTTCCGCAATGAAAAGAGTATGACTTCCAAGATCCTGGCTACTCACTACTTCTGCGCTGATTACTGCACAGCTCTGCCAGCCCAGATATGGAATTCCCTGTCCATCTTTCGGTGCCATAATATTACCGAATTTGTTCACGTCTCTTCCGGACTGAAAACCAAAGTGCTGAATAGTTTCAAAAGTACAGGTCTGATCCAGCATGCTCAAAGTAAAACGTCCGCTCTCTTTAATCAATTCACAGGTATAATTGGTGTTTAACACCGAAATCGCAATTCGTACCGGACTGTTTGCTACCTGCATGCAGGTATTTGTAATACATCCATTAACAATTTCTCCTGATTTTGATGCCACCATAAAAACTCCATAAGTCAGATTGTAAAATGCTTTTTTGTCCATATCTTTTCTCCTTTTTCCTCTTAATTTTTTGCGGTCCACGTCCAAATTCTTCCTGCGTATCAAATTCCCGCCGACTTTTCTATCGCTCCTCAAACCTTCTTATGGTTTTATGATATCATACCACTTTATTTTTTACAATTATTCCCGAATATCTTGTGACTCCAGTGAACATACAGTATAATAACCTTATACAAAAACAAGAGGGGAAATTTTCACGGTCAAACCAGAAAACGCAAAACGCATTTCCAAAATTGATACTTAACAGGACCAAAAAAGTGCCTGAAATTTCTACAGACACTTTTTTCTTCACAATATTTTATTCTTCCGGAATCGTATATACATTTCGAATATAAACTTCTGTGTACATTCGCTCTTTTTTCGGTTCTTCCCCGTTAAACAACAGACGAAACAGAATCATGACCGGCTCGTATCCTTGAATGGAAGCGTCCTGTCCGATCAGGAAATTAATATATCCTTTTCGCATGAGTTCATAATTTTCTCCCATGAAATCATTGGCGATCATTTTAATTTTACCAGCTTTTTCATGTTTACATAAAGAGTTACAAACACCGGATTCTCCATGCGAAGTAATATAAATCGCCTTTAAATGCGGATATTGCTCCAGAAGCCGGTCTGTTATCTTTTCTGATTTTTCATTATTTTCAAAACAATACTCCGGTCCAAGAAGCTGGATTTGCGGATATTTCTGTTGGATTTCCGATGAAAATCCCTGTACACGGCTGCTCAAAGATGGATTGGTACTGTAACCGGAGATCACCGCCACCTGTCCTTTTCCGTTTACCAGTTCTCCCATGAGTCCCGCTGCCGCACGCCCGCATTGGAAACCATTCTGTCCCACAAAACACAACCTCCCCGTATCCGGTACATCTGAGTTCAAGGTAACTACCGGAATCCCGCATTCCATGGAAAACTCTCTGATTTTTTCCTTAATTGCCTCTTCTTCCACCGGAACCATAGCCAGGGCACTGACTCCCTGTTCCCGCATGACATCCATTGCTTCCAGTGTATCCTTTACACTGATATGGGGAATCTTACACACAAGTACTGTTCCGCCCAGATTATCCACTTCTTCTTTTGCCTTTTCTACACCCAGAAGTACTTCATGCATAAAAGGTGTTTCCGAAGCCTGAAGAATCACTCCGATCTTTATATTATTTTTACTCATGGACAGGGCTCTCCCCAGCTGATTAGGCCGATACCCCATGTCCTCTGCTATTTTTTTTATCCGTTCTGCCACTTCTGGTTTGATTCGTCCGCGATTGTTCAACGCTCTGTCCACCGTCCCCCTGGACACACCGGCCGCCTCCGCAATCTGTCTGATTGTAACACCCATGCCTTTCTCCTTCTCATGCCTGCCCGTCTCCTGAAACTCTGCATTCCTGACCATGCATATTTCCTGATGGCATTATAGCACGAATCCCGCCTATTGACAATTTTCTTATCAAGCTTCAAACTGGACTGGTGTTTTTTTTGAAAACTGGCTATTTAAACCATACTACTTTTCAGTTATGATACAGGAAATCTATAAGAACAGGAGAACAATTATGAATGAAAAAAATCAGGGAACAGTTGCTGCTGTCATGAAAAACACAGCTGCTCACACACAGATTCAGGAACTGGTTATTACTGCAATGTTTATTGCTCTTACTTATGTCTTTACTGCTTTTGTCAATATTCGTCTGCCAATTGCAGCTAATGGGGGATTGATCCATCTGGGAAATGTACCGCTCTTTATCAGTGCCATTCTCTTTGGCAAGAAAACAGGAGCCATCTGCGGCGGCGTAGGAATGGGTCTCTTTGATCTCTTATCCGGCTGGACTTCCTGGGCACCTTTCACTTTTATCATAGTAGCATTGATGGGCTTTTCTGTAGGTGCTATTACGGAAAAACACAAAGGATTTGGATGGAACGTACTCGCAATTGCTGTTGCCTGCGTGATTAAAATTGTGGGATACTACATTGCAGAAGTCATTCTCTATGGTAACTGGCTGGCGCCTGTCACCTCCATCCCGGGCAATCTTGTTCAGATAGGAGTCGCTGCCGTGATTGTCCTTGCTATCATCGGAAGACTTCAGAAACTGATCAAATGGTAAAAGAGGAGATACATTATGTATAAAATGATGACTCCCGGACCTACTCAGGTACGGGAAAACGTAAGAATGGCACGAAGCCTGGAATTTCAGAATCCGGATCTGGATGCGGATTTTTGCGAATATTACAAAGAAACCTGCCTTCTGGCCAGTGAACTTCTTCATACCGAGAACGAAACTCTTATTCTTGACGGAGAAGGCATTCTTGGACTGGAAGCCGCCTGTGCCTCTATCACGGAACCCGGAGACAAAGTTCTGGTTCTGGACAATGGACTCTACGGAGAATCTTTCAAGGATTTCGTAATTATGTACGGCGGAGAACCTGTTTTATATACGACTGACTACCGCCATCCCATTGACCCGGATGCACTTGCAGAATATTTAAAAGACAATCACGATTTCAAATACGCTACGGTTGTCCACTGTGATACCCCAAGCGGTATGCTGAACGATATCTCCAGAATCTGCCCGCTCTTAAAATCCTATGGAATTCTCACGGTAGTAGATTCTGTATCCGCCATGTTTGGAGAGGAAGTACGGGCAGATGATTATCAGATTGACATTCTCTGTGGTGGTTCTCAGAAAGCAATTTCCGCACCTCCCGGACTCACTCTTGTAACAATCAGTCAGGATGTCAAGAACGTTATGGCAGCCAGAAAAACTCCCATTGCCTCTTTCTACGCAAACCTGAAAGTATTCGAGCATTATTACGAAGAAAAATGGTTCCCGTACACCATGCCCGCCAGCGATATCTATGGTCTGCGTCAGGCCCTTGAAAATATTAAAGCAGATCCGGACCATCTGAATCGTCATGCGAGAGTCGCCGAAAAAACAAGAACTGCTTTAAAAGAAATGGGATTGACGCTGTATCCGGACTCCGGTTATTCCAACACAGTAACTACTTTCCAGGTTCCGGAAGGATTTACAGATAAAGAAATTCTGGGAAAAATGAGAAAAGATTATAACATTCTTCTGGCCGGTTCCTTTGGATGCTTTGGTGGAAAACTCATCCGTATCGGTCACATGGGTGAAAGTGCAAATGAAAAAGATGTAGACGAAGTATTGCACTCTTTGAAAGAAATCCTCAAAAAATAATAAACCCAAGAGAAAAAGCTCCGGTCTGACCGGGGCTTTTTCTCTTGGGCTACTGTTGCTTTCTGTAATCTGCAGGACTGCAGTGATTCAGTTTTTTAAAAGTCTTTGAAAAATAATGGTAATCATTAAATCCTGCCATAGATGCCACATCTTTAATTTTATAATTTGTATTTCGCAAAAGTTCTTTTGCACATTTCATCCTACATTCCTGCAGATAATTGACAAATCCGATCTGCATTTCCTGTTTAAACAGATAACTGAGATAAGTAGGATTTACATCGGCGGCTTCTGCAGCATCCTGAAGACTGATCTGATTTTTATAGTTACAATGGATAAAATCCAATACCGTTTTCACAGTACCACACACACCTTCAGGCACAGACAATCCTTCTTCTGCAAACATCTGAGCCACTGAATTTTTGCCTGCTTTTTCTAATTGTTCCAGAGAAGAAATCATCATGTATACTTCTGACTCCTGTTCAATCCCTACACGTTTATCCAGTTGTTTCAGCCACTGAGTCAGAATCCGGCCGTCCGTATGTTCCCGTCTGCACTCTTCGATTACTCTTTCCCACGCATCTTCCACCACCTGTTTTTTGCCGCTGTTTTTCCACAGCTCGATTTGCTCATACAGCCGCTCTGCCTCTTTTGGCAAATGCTGGGTAACTTCCAACATATTATCATAATAAAGGATATCGGAAGAATCATAAAAACTGTATTTCATCATCTTTCTTGCCTGCTGGTAAGCCTGACAAATTCCATCTTCCCCCATACAGATGCTGCTCACACTGATTCCAAAAGAATACGGTTCTTTTGTACAATAGCGAAAACAAATGGAGGCCATATCCATAAGCTTCTGACGCATAATCGAATCCCGGCACAGCAAAGATAAATCCAGGAAGCAGCAAAATACGCCAGCTCCCAGATAGATGATCTCTCCGTAATCCCTTTCCTCCGGGAAATACTGTTGTACCATATTTGTCAATCCATGACGGAATGTCTGGGAATATTGCTCTTCCTCCAGCGGAGACCATTCCTTCTTTTTTTTGTTCCAATCGTGCATAAACATAACGATGACTGCACTGTTTCCATATTTCCCAATAATTCCTGCTTCTTTCCTTTTTTCTTCCCGTTCTTTTCCACTGAGTGTTCTGGAAAGAATCCCATTAAAGAAATGGTATTTCATGGTATGACTTCCGATTTTCAGCAGCTTTTTATTCCGAATCTGCTCATTCGTTTTCTCTTTTCTGTTTTCAATCTGCTTCTTTGACTTATTTAATACTTCATGCAGATTTTCTTCATCCAACGCATTTTTCAATACGTATTCATCTGCACCCAGACGCATGGCCTCTTTTACGTATTCAAAATCATCATGGCAACTCAAAACAATAATATATACATTCTCCATCGCCTGACGAATGTGTCGAATCAATTCAATTCCATCCATAACCGGCATGGAAATATCGGTAACGACCACATCAATTTCTTTCTGTTTCATTATCTCCAATGCCTCTTCTCCATCCTCCACATCCTGCACGATCTCATATCCGGCACGTTCCCATGAAGAAAGCGTTTTCAGATAAGTCCTTACCAAAAAATCATCATCTACCAATAATGTCCGAAACATATTTCCCTCCCTTACTCCTGTTCCCGCTGAACCGGAAGAAAGATACTGGCTGTCGTCCCATGTTCGCTGCTCTCATAAATCAGACCGCCATTCTCTTCATAATACAATTCAAGCCGCTCCCGCACATTGGGCACTCCGATTGCACTCAATCCATTGGTTTTCTTCGCTTTACTGTTAAGAAGCGTATCAATCTGTTCCTGTGTCATACCTCTTCCGTTATCAATAATGGAAAGCATCAACCGTTCCCCTTCTACACTTCCCCGGATAATCAGTTGTCCTTCTTTTCCCTTCATATTAATCCCATGAAGCAATGCATTTTCCACTAAAGGCTGAAGAATCAGTCTTGGAATATAACAGCCAAAGGTTTCCTGATGCACATCATAAACCACTGAAAAACTTCCCTGATAACGGAATTCCTGCAAATGAATATAATTTTTCAATATATGCAGCTCATCTGCCACTGTAATAAACGTTCCCTTTTTGTTAATACTTGCCTGAAGCAATTCTACAAAATCTCCAATCAGACCGCCAAGTTCCTTTTCCCCCCTGAGCAATGCTGCATATTTAATGGAATTCAGGGTATTGTACATAAAATGCGGTGTAATCTGGTACTGCAGTGCTTCCAGCTCTGCGTCTTTTTTCTGTCTCTCTTCCTCAATCACACGACCAATCAAATCCTGAATATCATCCAGCATAATATTAAATTCCTGACACAAGGTTCCGATTTCATCTTCTGTTTCCACTTCTGCCCGCAGACCCAGATCCCCTTCGCTTACTTTTTCTACTGTATCTATAAGCTTTTTAATGGGTCTGTAAATGGTCTTTGTAATTTCTCCGGCAAGAACCACTGCAAGCAGCAGAAACAAAAAGAAAATCACCACTAGAAAGAGCTGCATCTGTCGCAATTCTTTCAGGACTTCTCCCCTTTGAACCTCAAGATACAGTCTGCATCCGGAAAAAACTCCAGCATATAGAATTCGGATACTCGTCTCTTTCTTTTCATTAAAAATGCCATCTTTTACAGGAAGATTTTCCTCTTCGTAAACTGTTCCTACCTGCTCATATTCTTCATCGGACACGATTCTGTAACTTTCATCCAGAATCCGTGCACCCGATACTTTCTCATCCAATACCGGTTCCAGATACTCATAAAATAAATTTCGTTCTTCTGTGTTTGCAAGAAGATATCCAAGTATTTCTCCCTCTTGTCCGGTTACCGGCTGAATACAGGTAAGTTTTTTCCCATTCTCATGCACAATATCCTCCATCATGAATGGTCTGGATGACTTCCTTTCTGCTTCTTCGATCTTTGCAAAATCCGATTCCAAAATTTCTCTTTTACATACGGGATAATCCTCGGATGTAATAACCATTTTTTCTTCCGGAAGCACCAGATAAAGAGAGCTCAGATCCCTTTCTCCATTTCTGCTGCTGCGAAGAAACTCTGCTGTTTCATCCAGAATTTCCCTGCTTTCGGTTTTTTTATATTCCTGAATATATGCAATCAGTTCCTCATTATTCGCCGTCCTGATATTTGTATAATAAATCTCCAGCAGTGAATCATCCAAAGAAGTAACCGTCTGACGTACTCTTCCATAAAGATTATCCGTATAATTTTCTTCTATCATCTCTGCAACTCGAAAATAATATACAATTGTTATGGAACACGCTGTTATGATCGTTACTGCCAATATGGCAAGAAGTACCTTTCTTCCGATGCTCTGCTGCATAATCAAATTCCTTTCTTCTGAATATAGCACTTTAGGGCACCAGAAAACACCGGTGCCCCAAAGACCAATCTTATAATTCTCCTTTTGCTTCTCTTTCCATCAGCTCTTTCATAATGTCCGGATATACGCTGTCCAGTTTATAAAGTGCCAGTGTAATAAAAGCAACCAGTGCAATAATAATCGGTCCGAATTTATAAATGTTCATAATCATATTCAATGCGGTTTCCGGCTGTGCTGCCGCACCTGCTGAAGTACTTACATAACCTGCAAAGGAAAGAAGGCCTGTCATAAGTGCAGAAGCAAGACCTGCTCCGACTTTTGTTCCAATGGAACCGCCTGCGAAAATGAGACTTTCCTGTCTGATGTGTGTTTTCCACTGTCCGAATTCCACTACATCACCTACCATACCGAATACAACTGCATTCAGAGGTGCCAGACCAACCGCACGTGCCACACAGCTCATAACCATCCATGGGAAACTGTAAGGATTCAGAAAGAAGAGGATCTGTCCTGCCAGAGCGATTCCGGCCCCTGCAAGTGCAATGTTTCTTTTGCCAAATCTGCGTATCAATGGTGTACATGCAAAAATTCCGGCTACCAGAGTCAATGTTTCTGTCAAGAACATCGCACTGTACATCCAGGTATCGTTCCCGAAAATATATTTGCAGTAATAAGGAAGAATGGTTCCTGAAATACTGAAGGAAACACTCTGTACCATCCAGAGAACGAGAACTGCCCAGAAATACTGATTTTTAAACAAAGCGGTTAAGGATTTTCCTACCGGTACTTTTTCTGCTTTTTCTCTTGCTTCAATATGTACGGTTTCTTCACAGTTAAAGAAGCAGATCAGAAGAAGAATCAGAGCAAGTACTGCCCAGATTGACATTGTTTTTACCCATGCAGCCTGATCATTTCCAAACATTTTTACAATTGGAAGTGTGAAGGTTGCAGCCACAATTTTACCAATAGGAGAAAGTCCCATACGAACTACGCTAAGCATATCTCGTTCAGAAGATTCTCTTGTCATCATTGCGGAAAGACTTCCATAAGGAAGATTGATTGCTGTATAACATACGGTTGTACAGAAGTTATAAGTTACAAACAGATACAAAAACTGAAGCATACCGGTTGTTCGCGGAACAGTGAACAGTAAAACGGCTGACAGCGCAAAGGGCACGCTCATCCACAGGATCCAGGGTCTTGATTTTCCCCATTTTGAATTTGTCTTCTCTACGATCAATCCCATAACCAGGTCAGATACACCATCAAAAAGTCTTGACAGAAGCATCATAAGACCTACCGTTGCCGGATTGATTCCAACATAATCCGTGTAAAACAATGTGAGCAATGTTCCGATCATTCCAAATACTACATTACATGCCACATCTCCACTTGCATAAGATACTCTTGTTCCCCATCCCAGTTTTCCGGATGTTTTTGCGGAAACCACCTGTTTTTTTGCTCCCCAGGAGACACTTCCTGTTGCCGCTCCCTGTACCATTTCTTTTGCCATTTTGTTTCCCTGCCTTTCATAAAATATCATCTCTTTGATGATTTTATTTTACCTTTTTGCAGGAAAAAACCCAGTAAGAAAATCTTTGGATTTTGTTGTTCTTTTTTTATTTTTGTGTCTTTTTTTCAGGTACTATTTTAGGATTTTATCACTGGTCAGAATCTCAATTCCCAAAATTTTTTCCCTCTCCAACGCTTTTCCTCCCAGAGCATCCAGTATATATCCGATGGTTTCATATCCAATCTGATAGCCGGACTGGGCTCCAAGTGCCAGAATTCTTCCATCTTCCACTGCCCGGACTGCATCTTCCTGTTCATCCACGGATACAATGGCAATTCCGGTTCCTTTTGTAGCTTCTGCCAGCCCAAGAGCGGTCACTGCGCTGGTTGTCATGATCCCATCCAGATCCGGATAATCTTTCTGTATCTGTTCCATTTCTTTTTCTGACACACGCAGATTACTGTATCCGCTTTTTACTGTTTCAATCTGAATATCCGGATAAGCCTTCATGCAGGACTGAAATCCTTCAATCCGCTGCCTGTGGCATGCTTGTCTCATACTTCCTCCTATGACAGCAATCTTCCCTTTATAATTTATAGATTCTGCCATAACCTCTGCAAGCTGATATCCCGTCTTTTCATTATCAATACCAATATAAGGCACTTCACAATCATATACAGGAGTATCGTAGGAATAGACCGGAATCCCTTCTTCTTCAGCTTTTGTAATATAATCCTGATTATCATAAGAATCCACAGGCGATACTGCCAGCGCATCTACCTGCATCTTGATCAGGTCTTCAATCATCTTTTTCTGGATTTTTTCATCTGTCTCAGAATCCGGCGATAATATGACTACCTCCGCATTCCGGTCCTGTACTGCTTTCTCCATCCCCGAACAGACAGACATCCAGTATTCACTGTCTTTTGATTTTGTAACCACTCCAATGGTGTAATGTTCTTGCCTCTTATCGATATGTTTCTGTCCGCACCCGAAAATTGCAATTCCCGAAAAAAAGATTCCGGAAAGTATAAAAGGAAGCCTTTTCTCCCATCTTTTCATAAGCTTTCAGCCCCTTTATTTTTCTTTTTTCATCATATCATACGATCCATTTTCTCTGCAAGCGCAGATTCTGTTGCCTCCATATGCAAAGACTCCGGAAACAGAAGTTCCCGGAGTCCCATATCGGAAACAGCCAAAATATCTCCGATTTCAGAGGATATAATTGTTTATAAAGAGGGGGTATATATGTTAGCAAACTTATAATTCCCAAAGGTTTCTGTAAATCTGTTTTACATCTTCCTCGGTCACTTCACGCATGGTATTTTGCGGACTTCCGCTGTCCATTGCGTCAAATGCCATTTTATCAATTACTTTAAAGAATTCATCCTTATCAATACCGAATTCTTCCAGTGTTGGTGTCTCCAGTTCTTTTACGATTGCTTCTACTGCTGCCAGGAATTTTTCACTTGCTTCTTTATCGGAATCTACATCAGAAGCCACTCCAACTGCACGTCCCAGTTCTGCGAAACGATCATAAGCACCTTCCAGTGCAAATGTGAGACATTCTTTTAACAGCATGGCATTGGAAAGACCATGTGCCACATGGAACAGAGCACCGATTGGACGGCTCATACCATGAATAATGGTAACGGATGCATTGTTAAAGGCAATACCTGCTTCCAGAGCCGCAACAGACATCTGCACTCTGGCTTCTTCATTCTGCCCATCTTTGAACGCAACTGGAAGATATTTAAAAATTCTCTTTACTGCCGACATCGCAAAGGTGTCGGAAAGAGTCTGTGCCTTTCTTGATGTATAAGCTTCCACTGCATGACAGAGTGCATCCAGACCGGTTGCAGCTGTAATCTTGGGAGGTGCTGTCATAGTGAACTGCGGATCAATAATTGCAAGGCTTGGCATAAGTACTTTGCCTTTTAACAGCATTTTAATATCTTTCTTTGTATCTGTAATAATTGTAAACTGTGTAGCTTCTGATCCGGTACCTGCTGTAGTGGGAATCGCTACCAGAGGAGGCATTTCCACGTCAATAATCTTGCCCATGTAATCAGAAATGTTTCCACCGTTTACAACAAGAGAACCAATTGCTTTCATGGAGTCGATCGGGCTTCCGCCACCAAGTGCAACCAGGAAATCACAACCTTCTTCTTTGTAAACCTTCAGACCGTTTTCAATCATAACGTCTGTAGGTTCTCCTACAATTTCTGAATAAATTGCGTAATCTACACCCTGATTTTTCAGAGCTGCTTCCACTTTTGCACAGTTGCCTAACTGAATCATTACTTTATCTGTTACAATGAGGGCTTTCTTTCCAAGTCCTTTTAAAGTTTCTTCTGCCATATTCAATGCTCCGGATCCTGTAATAATCTGTCCCGGTACGATAAATTCTCTTGCCATAATAAACCTCTTCCTTTCTGTATAATCTCTGTTATTTTAGAATTCTGCGTCATGCAGCCATTTATATCTTTCATCTTCACAACGGTCTGTCTGCAGCCATGGATTGCCGTCAATGTGGCGGATCATCCAACATGTATACATCTGGAATCCCGGTGCAACTGCCTGTGGATGCAGTTCACCTCCAGGAATAGCTGAAAAGCTTCCATCTGTACTTTTGAATACCTGATCTCCTACAAAGCTTGCTCCGAAGCCTTCCGGACGATCAAATTTAAAATAGTAAGTTTCCGGCTGTGGATGTCTGTGTGGCAGATATCCGGACCAGTTTCCTCTGTCATTCAATACTTCTCCAAGAACCATATTGGAATACGGAGCAATGTCATGATCCAGAATCGTATTCACTCTTCTCTTTGCAACATTTCCGAATTTTCCAACACAGGAATATCCCCATGGAGCGTCTTCCGGTTTGTACAGTTTTCCTGCAAATTCTGCGTCATTTTTTGTACACTGAACCAGGATTTCCGCATCTGTTTCTGCTGTTACAGTCACCTCTTTTCCTGTACATACATGTACACACCAGGGACCTTCTGTAAACACATCTTTTCTGTTTACAGTTTTTTTGTTTCCTTCCCATTCATAAGTGATCTTTCCAGAGAAGAGCAGCACTGCTGTTTCTTCTCCGGTTCTGAGAAACGTTCTTGTTTCTCCTGCTTTCATCTGATAAACACGAATATCCATCATCATATCTTTATATTCATTGTCATAAGTTGTCAGGATTTTTTCCCCATTGGCATCAAATTCCGGATATCCAAATACTTTACTCATTGTACAATCCTTCCCTTCTGAATTAATATTCTCTGGACTCACTGCGGCCCTTCATAACACCTTCACAAGCTTCTCTTACGCTTTCTTTTTCGGATGTGGTAGCAATACCTACATTCCACCAGGACTCATATCCGTCTGTCATAGTCTTCGGAATAACCTTCAGATCAAACAGGCAGGCAATTTCCTGTTTCTTTGCATCTTTCAGAGCAGCTACCAGTTCAGCAATCGTCTTACAGGTATAAGTTTTCAGACCATATCCTTC
Organism: Blautia sp.; assembly: GCA_051880075.1. Lineage (GTDB taxonomy): Bacteria > Bacillota > Clostridia > Lachnospirales > Lachnospiraceae > Blautia. The sequence continues at coordinate 18,643 of JBJENG010000008.1, forward strand.
ACCGATTTTTGCATAATCTACAGGAATCAGATCTCCTGTTGGTTTCTTGCCGTCTGTATAACGGAACTCCGTTGCAAGGCTGCCGATTCCATGATTCATTTCCAGGTTATTGATACAGCCAAATCCACAGTTATCGAAAATCAGAATGTTTACTTTCTTTCTTTCCTGCATGATAGTCATAATTTCGCTGTGAAGCATCTGGAAGCTGGAATCACCAACCACACAATATACTTCATTATCCGGTTCTGCAAATTTCACACCCAGAGTTGCTGCTACTTCATATCCCATACAGGAATATCCGTATTCTGCATGATAGCCACCTCTCTTGTCTGTTCTCCACATACGCTGCATACAGCTTGGAAGAGAGCCGCCTGCTGTAATAATCGTTGCATCTTTGTCGATTGTTTTATTGATTGCTGCAAGGGCTGCTGTCTGTGTGATCTTACCATCTGTCAGTTTTACAAATTCCGGCACGGTACGTGGGTCTCTTGCTTTAATGATCGGTTCAAAGTCATCGCCTGTATATTCAATTCCTGCAAGACGATCCCATTCTTTATCCCATGCTTCTTTTGCTGCTTCAATTTCTCCGGCATATGAAGAAACATAACCTCTTGCACGAAGTTTTTCTGCCAGTGCTTCTACAGTAACTTTTGCATCACCCACTGCTTTTACAGCATCCATCTTATATGCGTGATAACGATTGTTGTTAATTGTAACAAATTTTACATCTTCATTTCTGAACAGATGTTTTGAGCTTGTAGTAAAGTCGGAAAGTCTGGAACCCACAGCGATTACTACATCTGCATCTTTTGCGATTACATTGGAAGCCAGGGTTCCTGTTACCCCGATACCACCGAGGCAGTATGGATGACCTGACTTGCAGGCACTCTTTCCTGCCTGGCTTTCCCCAAATGGAATATGGAATTCTTCACAGAATTTCTCAACGGTTTCGCCTGCTTCTGAATATTTCACGCCTCCGCCTACAATCAAGAGCGGTTTCTTTGCACCTGCAATGATTTCTGCAGCATCTTCCAGTTCTTCTTCCACCGCTACCGGTCTTGTAATTCTATGTACGCGTTTCTTAAAGAAATAATTCGGATAATCATAAGATTCCCCTTCTACATCCTGCGGAATTGCGATGCAGCATGCTCCGGTATCTGCCGGATCTGTCAGTACACGCATTGCACTGATCAGTGCTGTCATCAACTGTTCCGGACGTGTGATTCTGTCCCAGTATTTACATACCGGTTTGAATGCATCATTAGTTGTAGTAGCAAGGCTGTTGCTCTGTTCCAGCTGCTGCAGAACCGGGTCTGGCTGTCTGGAAGCAAAGGTATCTGCCGGGAATACCAGAAGAGGAATATTATTTACAGTAGCAGTTGCACATGCGGTTACCATGTTTGCAGCACCCGGTCCTACAGAAGACGCACAGGGAATAATTGTTTTTCTGTTGTTCTGTTTTGCAAAAGCAATTGCCACATGGCACATACCCTGCTCATTTCTTCCTTGCATAACCCGTAACTGTCCCGGGTTTGTATCCAGTGCTTCTCCAAGTCCTACTGCAATTCCATGTCCGAAGATTGTAAAGAAACCTTCTACAAATTTTGTTTCTACTCCATCCATAGAAACATACTGATTATCTAAAAATTTTACAATTGCCTGTGCAACGGTCATTCTTGTTGTGTCTGCCATTTTTGTTGTCTCCCTTCTTATACTCTCGCAATCATTTCGCCGAATTTTTCTTTTTCTTCTTTAATAAATGCATGTACGGCATCCGGTCCCGGAAGAGAATCCGAACAATTGTTGCTTCTTACCATCATGGATGCTTCTGCTGAACCAAATTCCAGACAGTCAATGACTTCCCATCCTTCGTATAAACCATATAAGAAACCGGAACCATATCCATCTCCACCGCCAAATCCTTTTCTTGCTTCAACCGGGAAGGGTTTGATGGAAAACTTCTGTCCATCGCAGGTGTAAGCGGTAGAACCTTTCATACCATGTTTGATCACTACGATTTTTGCGTTGTATCCCTGCCATAATGCAGCAGATTCTTCATCTGTCATACCTGGTTTGATCAGTTTCTCAGTCAGGTCGAATTCTTCTCTGGAGCCCATGATGATATCAGCTTCTTTTGCCACGATTGAATAGTAAATGGAGATTTCATCACTGTTTTTCCAGTTATATTCTCTATAATCAATATCGAAAATAATCTTTGTATTGTTTTTCTTTGCCAGCATAACTGCTTTGATTGCAGCTTCTCTGGAAGGACTTTCTGCCAATGCTGTTCCTGAAATCAGGATTGCTTTTGTCTGTTTGATGTAATCTTCATCAATATCATCTACAGAAAGTTGTAAATCTGCAATACAGTTTCTGTACATAAGAATGCTGCTTTCCTTTGGAGAAAGCATTTCTGTAAAAGTCAGTCCCAGCTTCTCGCCATTTGTGCATTTGCTGATACGGGATGTATCAATTCCCTGTTCATTAAAATAATCAACTACGAATTCACCAAACTGGTCGTCGGATACTTTTCCGAAGAATCCCGCTTTTAATCCATGTCTTGTAACACCGACTGCAATATTTGCCGGTGAACCACCTACAAATTTTTCAAACATATGAACTTTCTTTAAAGGTTTGAATTCTTCCTTTACCTGATCATTATAGGCCGGATTAAAATCAATTGCCACACGTCCCAGTAAGACCAGATCCATTGGTCTGCTTGCATCAAACTCTACATACTTCATAAGAAAACTTCCTCCTGTTTTGGCTTTTGGTTTTGCGTGCTTTTATATTTTTATGTGCTTTATGTGCCTTCATTTTGTGCTTTTATAATATCACACGCACTTTTAAATAGCAAGTTCTTTTTCATTTTTTGCATATTTTCTATATTATGCACAATTTTGCATTCTTCTTTTATTATATTTTCACAAGAGATTGTGCGTGCTTTTAGAGTGTGCTTTTCAGAATTGTTTTTTATTTCTGGTTTTTATATACAATTCATTCTTTTACTTTTATAATAAAAAGAAATCCAAACAGACACAGATTCCTGTATCCATTTGGATTTCTTTTATA
>JBJENG010000009.1:0-71734 GCA_051880075.1 Blautia sp.
GTCCGCGTTCAACGTTTTTCTTAACACGCTTTTTTGTCACTTTTTTTGTAACTTTAGCCATTTCTAAACTAACCTACTTTCTCAATTTTTAATCATTATTTTTTCTTATTAGCAACAGTTCTCTTAGGACCTTTTCTTGTTCTTGCATTTGTTTTGGTCTTCTGACCACGAACAGGAAGTCCTTTTCTGTGACGGATACCTCTGTAGCATCCGATTTCCTGTAATCTCTTGATATTCAAAGCGATTTCTCTTCTTAAATCACCTTCTACAGGGATATCTAATTCTTCAATTGCATCACGGATTTTACCAACTTCTTCGTCAGTTAAATCTCTGCAGCGAGTATCAGGATTGATTCCTGCCTGCTCTAAAATGCGATCCGCACTTGTTCTACCAATTCCGTAGATGTAAGTCAGACCAATTTCCACACGTTTTTCTCTTGGTAAGTCTACACCAGCTATACGAGCCATGTACTTGTTCCTCCATTGTTCTAATAAATATTGTTCCTAATTGAGATACATTAAGAATGACGGTTCTTATGCATCCAGCCGCAAAATAATTTTACGCAGCCTTTCCGGACACCTGTACTCACGGGCCGGTATTAAGCAATATTCTGTATCATCCTCTCGGCAGGATGACAAACGTGATAATATTACTATATTTAATCAGCATAAACAACGTATCCACGTGGTTCATACTGCAGCCGCACTAAAATAATTACACAAACTTCTCTTATTGATTGTAAAACAATCAACCCTGACGCTGTTTGTGTTTCGGGTTTTCACAGATAATTCTGATGCTACCTTTTCTTTTGATAACTTTGCATTTTTCGCAAATTGGTTTAACAGATGATCTTACCTTCACGGAATAACCCTCCTTTCGTATTTTTCCTGTGCTGGAAATTTATACGCAAAAATCCTCAGCACAAAAGTACGCTTTATATATTAGCACTGTTTCTGCAAGAATGCAAGCAGATTTTTTAAAAAATCAGAGAATTTTTGTATAGAAATCAATACATGTTCTGTTGTGCATCCCCCGGAGGGTTTTTGTCTAATAGGAAAGTCGGAAGACTTTCCTATTAGACAAAAAAGGTTCCGCATAACGCGGAACCTTTTTTCGCTCTTATTTGTCTCTCCAGATAATTCTGCCTTTACTCAGATCATAAGGTGACATTTCAATCGTTACCTTATCACCTGGAAGAATACGGATAAAATTCATTCTCAGCTTGCCGCTGATATGCGCCAGAATTACATGTTTGTTTTCCAGCTCCACTTTAAACATTGCATTTGGCAATTTTTCAAGCACGGTTCCTTCTACTTCAATTACATCTGCCTTTGACATAAATCAAACCTCCTGTCCGCATCTGCGGTTCTTAATCACTCTTTTAATTACTTCATCTGTCAGTCTTCGATCCTGCTCCAGCAATTCCCGGATTTCAGGAACTATATGACAGTCTATCTGAACATGTTTTCTGTTCTTTTTTTTCAGACGCTGCAGAGTTCGAAGACTTCCGTCAGCCAGATACACATATTCATCTTCTGCTTTTACAATGATATAATATCTGCCGGTATCATGGCCAGCCATAGACACCGCTGTCATCCCAGTTCTTACTTCTTTCACAGGTCCTCCTATTTACTCAAAGTGAGAATTTCCGGCTCACCTTCTGTAATCAGTACTGTATTTTCATAATGGGCAGAAAGTGAACCATCTTCTGTCACTACTGTCCAGTCATCATCCAGCCAGACTACATCGGCTCTCCCCTGATTGATCATGGGTTCAATGGCCAAAGTCATACCTGCCTGCAGTCTCAGTCCTCTGCGCTTCTGACGGAAATTCGGAATCTGTGGATCCTCGTGAAGGCTGGTACCGATTCCATGACCAACCAGATCACGAACTACTCCATAACCGAATTTTTCCGCATATGCGCCGATGGCTGCGGAGATTTCATATAAATGATTTCCTGCCCTGGCAAATTTAATCCCCTCAAAGAAACTCTGTCTGGTAACATCAATGAGCTGCTGCGCTTCTTTTGATATTTCTCCCACTGCGTGAGTTCTGGCTGCATCGGAATGGTATCCCTGATAAATCAATCCGGCATCAAGACTTACAATATCACCTTCCTGAATGATTCTTTCCTTATGAGGAATTCCATGTACCACCTCATCGTTGACCGACACGCAGATGGATGCAGGATATCCGTTATAATGAAGGAAATTTGGAATACATCCCATTTTTCGGATCAGGCTCTCTCCCAGCCGGTCAATATCCAATGTGGAAATTCCCGGCTTAATAAACTGTTCCAGTTCATCATGTACCTGTTCCAGAAGCCTTCCAGCCTCACGCATTTTTTCAATTTCTTTGGCAGTTTTTATCGATACTGACATTTTTACGCTCCTAAAATTTCAACAATTGCCTGGAATACGTCTTCCATGTCAACTGTTCCGTCTACTTCTTTTAACACACCGGACTTGGTATAGTAATCAATAAGAGGCTGTGTCTGATCATGATAAACAGTAAGACGTTTCTGAACCGTTTCCGGTTTGTCATCTTCTCTCAGAATCAGCTTTTCTCCACAGGTATCACAGATATCCTCTTTTTTTGGAGGATTGAATTCCACATGATAAGTTGCACCACATCCTACGCAGGCTCTTCTTCCTGACATACGATTGATGATATTTTCATCCGGTACATCCACATCAATTGCAAAGTCTACTTTTTCTCCTCTTTTTGTCAGTGCTGCATCAAGACATTCTGCCTGTGGAATATTTCTTGGAAAACCATCAAGAACATATCCGTTTTTGCAGTCATCCTGAGCCACACGGTCAATTACCAGGTCTACGGTTAACTCATCTGGTACCAAAAGCCCCTGATCCATATAAGTTTTTGCCTTTTTTCCCAGTTCTGTTCCGTTTTTAATGTTCGCACGGAAAATATCGCCGGTTGAAATATGAGGAATCTGATACTTCTCTGCAATTTTTTTTGCCTGTGTACCTTTTCCTGCTCCCGGAGCTCCTAACATAATGATTTTCATAACATTCTTCCCCTTTCTTGAAAATACCTTTTATATTGTGTTATTTTCACACTTCCTTATATAGCATTTTAGTGCACCCACAAAGTGGGTACACTTTCCATATTTATATGCACTATTCACTTAAAAAACCTTTATAATTGCGAACCAGCATACGGGATTCAATCTGTTTTAACGTTTCCAGGACAACACCTACAACGATAATGATGGAAGTACCGCCAAAGGAAACATTTGCGCCGAATACTCCGTTAAAGAAAAACGGAATCACAGCTACGATCGTCAGACCGGCTGCTCCAATAAAGATAATGTAATTCAAGAGTTTTTCAAGATACTCCTGTGTCGGTTTACCCGGACGGATACCCGGAATAAAACCACCCTGCTTTTTCATATTGTCCGCAACTTCCATTGGGTTAAAAGTTATGGATGTATAGAAATAAGCAAAGAAAATAACAAGGACGATATAGAAAATCAGACCGATTGAGTATACCGGTTCGTCCGGATTGAACCAGTTACTGGAAGAGAGACCCTTAAGAATCTTGCTTCCGATTCCGTTTCCATTGCCTTTATTTAAAAAGCTTGCAATGATTACGGGGAAAGACATCAGGGAAGAAGCAAAGATAATGGGAATAACACCTGCTGTATTTACCTTAAGAGGAATGCAGCTGGACTGGCCGCCCACCATTTTTCTTCCTACCATTTTCTTTGAATACTGAACCGGGATTTTTCTTTCACCGCCGTTCAGGATAAGTACCATTACGACTACTGCAATGATAATTGCACATATGATAATGAAAGACAAACCACCTCTTGCGATGGTTTTTCCTTTTACAAACTTATCAAACAGTGTAGCCAGATCACTGGGAATTCTGGAAACAATGTTGATCATCAGAACAATGGAAATACCATTTCCAACGCCTTTTTCCGTAATCTGTTCACCAATCCACATAAGCATAGCAGAACCGGCTGTTAAAGTAACAACTGCAACCACAATACTCGAAAAATTCATCTCTGTAAGCCAGCCTCTGTTTCCGAATCCGATTACCATTGTAATGGACTGGAATAAAGCAAGACCTATCGTCAGATAACGGGTAATGGCTGTCATTTTCTTTCTGCCTTCTTCTCCGTCACGCTGCATCTCTTCCAACTTCGGTATAGCAATTGTCAAAAGCTGAATAATAATAGATGATGTAATATACGGAGTAATGCTCAATGCAAATATGGACATGGTCTCAAAAGATCCACCGGTAAAAGCATTAAAAAAGTTAAAGGCATCATTTGTCTGATTTGCAAACAACTCTTTGAAAAAGTTTCTGTTTACGCCCGGAATCGGCATCTGTGAGCCTATCCGGACAATAACCAGCATTAATAATACGTAATAAATGCGACGTCTTACATCTTTTATTTTAAAAGCGTTTCTAAGAGTCTCAAGCATTAGATCACCTCAACAGTTCCACCTGCAGCTTCAATTTTAGTTTTTGCTGTTTCACTTACAGCATTTACTTTTACTGTAACTTTTTTGGTAACCTCGCCATTGCCCAGAAGTTTTACGCCGTCACCAAGACGGGAAATAGCACCTGAAGCAAGTAAAGCTGCCGGAGTCACTTCCGCTCCATCCTCAAATCTGTTTAATTCGCTTACGTTAATTGCAACGATATCTTTAGAATTTCTGCATTTGAAGCCTCTCTTAGGAAGTCTTCTGTATAAAGGCATCTGACCACCTTCGAAACCTGGTCTTTTAGCGCCAGAACGTGCTTTCTGACCTTTATGGCCTTTACCTGCTGTTTTACCATTTCCTGAACCGTGTCCACGGCCTCTTCTGAAGTTGTCGCTCTGTCTGGAGCCTTCAGCTGGTTTTAAGTTTGATAAATCCATGATGGCACCTCCTTTTATTGATTAGATTTCTTCTACTTTAACCATATGGCTTACCTGACGGATCATTCCGCGAACGGATTCGTTATCAGGCATTTCCACTGTTTTGTTTAATTTTCTTAAACCTAAAGCTTCTACTGTTTTTCTGTTTTTCGGAACAGCGCCGATTGTAGATTTCACCAGAGTGATTCTTAATTTATCTGCCATTTTTTCGTCCTCCTATGCAAGAATCTCGTCAACAGATTTTCCACGAAGTCTTGCTACCTCTTCTGGAGTCTTTAACTGACTTAAACCAGCGATTGTAGCCAGAACTACATTCTGTTTATTACGGGATCCCATACATTTTGTACGGATGTTCTTGATACCTGCAAGCTCGATTACGGCACGTGCCGGACCTCCGGCGATAACACCGGTACCTTCCGGAGCTTTCTTCAGAAGCATTTCCGCACTTCCGAATTTACCGATAAAGTCATGAGTAATACTTCCGTTTTCGTCTCTTGCTACTGTAACTAATTTCTTCATAGCATCTTCTTTTCCTTTGCGGATTGCTTCAGGAATTTCTGCTGCTTTTCCCAAACCAGCGCCAACGTGTCCATTGCCGTCGCCGACAACAACTAAAGCTGTGAATCGGAAGTTACGACCACCTTTAACAACCTTTGTTACGCGCTTGATTGATACTACTTTTTCTTCTAACTCAAACTGACTAGCATCAATAATAGAACGTTTCATGTGTTCATTTCCTCCCTTATTAGAATTCTAAACCAGCTTCTCTTGCTGCGTCTGCTAATGCCTGAATTTTTCCGTGATATATAAAGCCACCTCTGTCAAAGACAACTTCTTTGATTCCTGCTTCAACTGCTTTCTTACCGATTACAGTTCCAAGATATGCTGCTGCATCAACGTTATTGGTTTTTTCTAATTCTGCTTTTACCTCTTTCTGAGTAGTAGAAGCGGAAACCAGAGTTTTTCCAATGGTGTCGTCAATAATCTGAGCATACATATGATTATTGCTGCGGAAAACTGCTAAACGCGGAGTTGTAGCTGTACCGCTCAGATGATTACGTAATCTTCTATGCTTTTTTGCGCGAACTTTCGCTCTTGATACTTTACTAACCATTTTTGCACTCTCCTTAATTATTTCTTACCTGTTTTACCAACTTTACGTCTGATAACTTCATCAGCATATTTAATACCTTTACCTTTGTATGGCTCCGGTCTTCTCTTATCTCTGATTTCAGCAGCGTACTGGCCAACTTTTTCTTTATCAATACCTTTAACAACGATTTTGTTACCATCTACAGCAGATTCCAGACCTTCCGGGTCTTCCATCTCTACCGGATGAGAATATCCTAAAGAAAGAACAAGTTTCTTTCCCTGTTTCTGAGCTCTGTAACCCACACCGTTAACTTCCAGAGTTTTTTCATATCCCTGGCTTACACCTGTTACCATGTTCTGGATCAGGGTTCTTGTTAAACCGTGTAAAGATTTCATTTTCTTTAAATCGTTTGGTCTTGTAACAACTACATGACCATCTTCCATTGTGATTGACATTTCTGTTGGTAACGCTTTTTCAAGTGTTCCTTTTGGACCTTTAACGGTCACTACATTGTTCTCAGCAATTTTGACTTCTACTCCTGCCGGAACTTCTACTGGATGTCTTCCGATACGTGACATACCTGTTTCCTCCTTACTTAAATTTTCGGAAAGGCCTATTATGGTTCCTTTCTGTTTTCAGCATTTCTATAATTAACAATATTGCTTTCGACTTACCAAACAAATGCTAATACTTCGCCGCCAACATGAAGTTTTCTGGCTTCTTTATCTGTAATAACACCCTGGTTTGTGGACAGGATTGCAATACCAAGTCCGCCCAGAACTTTCGGGATTTCCTGGCTTCCTGCATATACACGCAGACCTGGTTTGGAAATTCTCTTAAGACCTGTGATGATTTTTTCGTTTTTATCAGCACCATATTTCAATGTGATGTGAATTGTCTTGAACGCACCTTCTTCGATAACGTCATATTTTGCAATATAACCTTCCTTTAAAAGGATTTCTGCGATAGCAAGTTTCATTTTAGATGCCGGAACATCCACAGTATCATGTTTTGCAGTATTAGCATTACGGATTCTTGTAAGCATATCTGCAATTGGATCGCTCATTGTCATGAAAGTATCCTCCTTAAAATTTTAGACTTTTCATGTAAACTTTATTATAACATAAGTGGGTGCCTTCACTCAACCAGATTCAGCCATTGCTTTCCAGCAAGGCTTACTCATGGTTGTGAAGGGTATCGCACCAAGTTCAGCTACTTTCGATTTACCAGGAAGCTTTTTTCACTCCCGGAATCTGGCCTTTATATGCTAATTCACGGAAACAAATTCTGCAGATTCCGTATTTTCTTAAATAAGCATGTGGACGTCCACAGATTCTGCAACGATTGTATTCTCTTGTGGAGAATTTCTGTTTACGCTGCTGTTTGATTTTCATTGCTGTTTTAGCCATGAATTTTCCCTCCTATAATTACTTTGCAAATGGCATGTTAAATAATGTCAATAATTCACGAGCTTCTTCGTCTGTCTTTGCAGTTGTAACGAAAATAATATCCATACCTCTTACTTTATCGACTTTATCGTATTCCACTTCCGGGAAAATCAACTGCTCTTTAATACCAAGTGCGTAATTACCTCTTCCATCAAATGCGTTTGGATTAACGCCGCGGAAGTCACGTACTCGTGGCAGTGCTAAGTTAATAAGGCGGTCTGCAAATTCATACATTTTTTCGCCTCTTAAGGTTACTTTACATCCGATCGGCATACCTTCACGAATTTTGAAGTTTGCGATAGAATTTTTCGCTTTTGTTGTAACAGCTTTCTGACCTGTGATCAGTTCCATGTCAGCAACAGCTGCATCTAACAGTTTAGCATTATCTTTGGCTTCACCTACGCCCATATTAACAACGATTTTGTCGAGTTTCGGCACTTCCATGATATTCTTATAACCAAACTTTTTGATCATAGCATCTACGATCTCATTTTTGTATGTTTCTTTCAGTCTGCTCACTTTAAATGGCCTCCTCTCTTATTAATCGATTACTTTGCCTGTAGTTTTGGCGAAACGTACTTTTTTGTCACCTTCCATTTTGAAGCCAACACGAGTAGCTTTTCCTTCATGCATAACCATTACGTTTGATGCATTCAGCCATGCTTCTTTTTCAACAATACCGCCCTGCTGATTTGCCATGGATGGCTTTGTGTGTTTTGTGACCATATTTACGCCTTCAACCAGAACAACGCCTTTTTTCGGATTAACAGAGATTACTTTTCCTTCTTTGTCTTTATCTTTGCCGGCGATCACTTTCACTGTGTCACCTTTTTTAATCTTAAATGTTGACATCAGGCTACCTCCTATAATACTTCCGGAGCTAAGGAAACAATTTTCATAAACTGTTTTTCACGAAGCTCTCTAGCTACTGGTCCAAAAATACGAGTTCCCTTCGGTGTCTTGTCATCTTTGATAATTACAGCAGCGTTTTCATCAAATTTGATGTAAGAACCATCTTTACGACGAACGCCTTTTACAGTACGAACAACAACGGCTTTTACTACGTCACCTTTTTTAACAACACCACCTGGTGTTGCATCTTTAACAGTAGCAACGATTACATCACCAATATTCGCATATCTTCTTGTAGAACCACCCATAACACGGATGCAGAGGATTTCTTTTGCACCTGTATTGTCAGCGACTCTAAGTCTACTTTCCTGTTGAATCATGCTTAGATTCCTCCTTACGAATTATTTAGCTCTTTCTACGATTTCAACAAGTCTCCATCTTTTGTCTTTTGACAGAGGTCTTGTTTCCATAACTTTTACGGTATCACCAACATTGCATGTGTTTTCTTCATCATGCGCTTTTAATTTATATGTTCTCTTCACGATTTTTTTGTAAAGAGGATGTTTTACATGGTCTTCAATAGCTACAACGATGGTTTTGTCCATTTTGTCGCTTACTACTTTACCAACACGTGTTTTTCTAAGATTTCTTTCCACGATTATGCCTCCTTAATTGTTCGCTGCACTTGCCTTCTGGGCAATCAGTGTCTGAATTCTGGCAATATTTCTGCGAACCTCTTTGATTCTGCTGGTATTGTCCAATTGATTGGTTGCATTCTGAAATCTCAAATTAAAGAGTTCCTTTTTAGCAGCTACTAATTCTTCCTGTAATTCTGCATCTGATTTTGTCTTTAAATCTTCTACATAATTTTTAATTTTCACTGTTATCACCGCCTTCTAAGTCTGCACGAGAAACGATTTTACATTTACATGGTAACTTGTGCATAGCAAGACGCAATGCCTCGCGAGCTGTTTCTTCCGGAACGCCTGCGATTTCGAACATTACTCTGCCTGGCTTTACAACTGCTACCCAGTATTCTAAGGCACCTTTACCGGAACCCATACGTGTTTCTGCTGGTTTTGCTGTTACAGGTTTATCTGGGAAAATTTTAATCCAAACTTTACCACCACGTTTGATATAACGTGTCATAGCAACACGGGCTGCTTCAATCTGATTGGAACGGATCCAGCATGGTTCTGTTGCAACCAGACCGTATTCACCGTAGTTGATCTTGTTTCCTCTTGTTGCTTTTCCTCTCATGGTACCGCGGAATTGTTTACGACGTTTTACTCTTTTTGGCATTAACATAATTATTTATCGCTCCCTTCCTTAGTTCCTTTAGTTGGAAGTACTTCGCCATTGTAGATCCATGCTTTAACACCAACTTTACCATATGTGGTGTCTGCTTCGGCGAATCCATAGTCGATGTCTGCTCTTAATGTCTGAAGCGGAATATTTCCTTCGCTGTAGAACTCTGTACGAGCCATATCAGCACCGCCAAGACGTCCGGATACAGAAGTTTTGATTCCTTTTGCTCCAGCTTTCATAGTTCTGGACATTGTGGATTTCATAGCACGACGGAAAGAGATACGATTCTCTAACTGCAGTGCGATGTTTTCAGCTACCAGCTGTGCATCTTTGTCTGGTCTCTTAACTTCTTTGATATCAACGATTAATTTTTTATCTGTGTATTTCTGTAATTCAGCTTTTACTTTTTCGATTTCTGAACCGCCTTTACCGATTACAACACCCGGTTTAGCAGTATAGATAATTACTTTTACTCTGTCAGATGCTCTTTCGATTTCAATCTTGGAAACACCTGCGCTGTATAATTTCTTTTTCAGGAAAGTTCTGATGTTGTAGTCTTCAACTAAATTATCAGCGAAATCCCCTTCAGCGTACCATTTGGAATCCCAATCTTTGATAACGCCGACTCTCAGTCCATGTGGGTTAACTTTCTGTCCCATGATAGTCCTCCTTATCTCTCATCCAACACAACGGTAATATGACAGTTTCTTTTTTCAATTCTGTATGCTCTACCCTGTGCTCTCGGTTTGATTCTCTTCATGGTCGGTGCTTTGTTTGCGTAGCACTCAGCAACATAAAGGTTCTCCGGGTTCATTCCATTATTGTTTTCAGCGTTTGCAACTGCTGATTCCAGTAATTTTTTGATTACGCTGGAAGCGTATCTTGGGTTATATGTTAAGATACCAAGTGCTGTCTGAACATCTTTTCCACGGATTACATCCAGTACATAGCAAGCTTTCTGTACGGACATTCTAGCGTAGGATAATTTTGCAGACGGTCTTGTATCTTTATTAGCATTTCTTGCTCTCTTGATCTGACTTCTATGTCCTTTAGCCATGATAAAAGCCTCCTTCTAAAATATTAGCGAACACCTGATTTTTTCTCGTCTTTGCCGTGTCCTCTGTAGGTTCTGGTTGCAACGAACTCACCGAGTTTGTGACCAACCATATCTTCTGTAACGTATACCGGCACATGTTTTCTTCCGTCATGAACAGCGAATGTATGTCCAACGAAAGACGGGAAGATTGTAGAACGACGTGACCAGGTCTTAATAACTGTTTTATTTCCAGCCGCATTCATAGCATCTACTTTTTTCAGTAAGCTTTCATCTGCGAACGGTCCTTTTTTTAATGAACGAGCCATTAGTCTTACCTCCTTATTTTGCTAATGTTTTACCATCTCTTCTTCTTACAATATACTTGTTAGACTGTTTGTTTTTCTTTCTTGTCTTCAAGCCAAGAGCCGGTTTACCCCATGGAGTACATGGACCTGGACGGCCGATACCGGTCTTACCTTCACCACCACCATGTGGATGGTCATTCGGGTTCATTACAGAACCACGAACGGTAGGTCTGATACCCATGTGACGTTTACGTCCTGCTTTACCAATGTTGATAAGGCTGTGCTCGCCATTTCCTACTACACCGATTGTAGCACGGCAGTTAATTGGAACCATTCTCATTTCGCCTGATGGCAGACGAAGTGTAGCAAATTTACCTTCTTTAGCCATTAACTGTGCACCGTTACCAGCGGAACGAACTAACTGTCCGCCTTTACCAGCGTACATTTCAATGTTGTGAATCATTGTACCTACAGGAATTTCAGAAAGTGGTAAGCAGTTACCCACACGAACTTCTGCGTTTGCACCGTTCATAACTTTCATACCAACTTTTAATCCTTCTGGTGCAAGGATGTATGCTTTTTCACCGTCAGCATAGCAAATCAATGCGATGTTTGCTGTTCTGTTCGGATCATACTCGATTGTTTTTACGATTGCAGGGATATCATCTTTTTTTCTCTTGAAGTCGATGATTCTGTATTTTCTTCTGCTTCCGCCTCCGCGGTGTCTTACTGTGATTTTACCCTGATTATTACGTCCAGCGTTTTTATTTAAGGACACTACCAGAGACTTCTCAGGTGTAGATGTTGTGATTTCTGTGAAATCAGAACCTGTCATATGTCTTCTGGAAGGTGTATATGGGTTATAAGATTTGATTCCCATTACTGTCTCTCCTTTCATTTCGGCGCCGTAAGCGTTGCTTTCAACGCATCCTGGCGTTTTGTTGCCTGCAGTCAAATATTGGATTACTTTCTCTTGACTGCATATTCAGTGTCTATATTTCTTACAGCCCTTCAAAGATTTCGATATCTTTGCTGTCTTCTGTAAGAGTTACGATTGCTTTTTTGGTTTTTGCTGTTTTTCCAAAAGTCATACCACGTCTTTTTGTTTTTCCATCCTGATTCATGGTATTAACATTTTTAACTTTTGTTCCTTCGAACATTTTTTCAACAGCTTCTTTAATCATGGATTTGTTTGCTTCCGGATGTACTAAGAAAGTATATTTCTTTTCGCCCATAGCAGCCATGCTTTTTTCTGTAACGATTGGTTTCAGGATTACATCATAATACTGTACGTTTGCCATTATGCGTATACCTCCTCAATTGAAGCTACAGCAGCCTTTGTCAGGATTACAGTGTTGTATTTCAGAATATCGAATACATTTACTGTGTTTGGTAATGCTGTAATAACATTCGGAATATTTCTTGTAGACAGTACCACATTCTGATCATTTTCTGCCAGAACCACCATTGCTTTAGAAACATTCAGGTTATTTAAAACTGCCTGCATTGCTTTTGTTTTTACTTCATCTAATTTCAGTTCATCAAGAACGATTAATTTGTTTTCCTGCACTCTGCTTGTCAGAGCGGATTTCAGAGCAAGTCTTCTTTCTTTCTTGTTCATCTTAATGCTGTAATCTCTCGGTACCGGAGCGAATACAACACCGCCGCCTGTCCACTGAGGAGATCTTGTTGAACCCTGTCTTGCATGACCTGTTCCTTTCTGTCTCCACGGTTTTCTTCCGCCACCGCTTACTTCAGAACGGGTTTTTGCTTTCTGAGTTCCCTGACGATTATTTGCAAGCTGACGAACAACAGCCAGGTGCACTAAATGGTCGTTCACTTCAACGCCAAACACTGCATCGTTCAATTCCATTGTTCCAACTTCTTTGCCTTCCATATTATAAACTGATACGTTTGCCATTTATATGATCCTCCTTTCCAACGAAAACTTATTTGCAAGTCTTAACGGACTCTTTGATTGTTACTAAGGATTTTTTCGGTCCCGGAACAGAACCTTTCACTAACAGCAGATTATTTTCAGCATCCACTCTTACAACTTCCAGATTCTGAACAGTCACTTTTACATGTCCCATCTGTCCTGGCATTTTTTTGCCTTTGAATACTTTACTTGGATCAGATGCTGCACCATTGGAACCTGCATGACGATGATACTTGGAACCGTGAGCCATAGGTCCTCTGGACTGTCCATGTCTCTTGATTGCGCCCTGGAATCCTTTACCTTTGCTGATTGCTGTTGCATCGATTTTGTCGCCTGCTGCGAATACATCGCATTTGATTTCCTGTCCCAGTGCCATTTCTTCAGCACCTTCCAGTCTAAATTCTCTTACGAATCTCTTGCAGGAAACACCAGCTTTATCAAAGTGTCCTTTCATTGGTTTGTTCACAAGGTTTTCTCTCTTGTCAGCAAAACCAACCTGTACTGCACTATAACCATCATTGTCCTGTGTCTTAACCTGTGTTACCACACAAGGACCAGCCTGCAATACAGTTACTGGAGTTAATACTCCGTCTTCGTTGAAGATTTGAGTCATTCCGACTTTAGTAGCTAAGATTGCTTTCTTCATTTTTTACCTCCTGTTATTCTACAGCGGATTACACTGTGTTGTGCAATCATCCTAGACAGAAAGTTAATATACTTTATATCAACCTCGTAAGGATAATCTCTAAAAAATTATTTCTGTTTCATTTTGATATCAATATATACACCAGCAGGCATCTCTAAGCGAGACAGTGCATCAACTGTTTTCTGAGTTGGTGTGATGATATCAATCAGTCTTTTATGAGTTCTCTGTTCGAACTGTTCTCTGGAATCTTTATATTTGTGAACCGCACGTAAAATTGTTACTACCTCTTTCTTTGTAGGAAGCGGTACCGGTCCGCTAACAGTTGCTCCATTTTTCTTAACAGTTTCGATAATTTTGCTTGCAGATGCATCTACTAACTGATGATCATAAGCTTTTAAAGTGATTCTCATTACTTGACTTGCCATAAAAAAAGTCTCCTCCTTTTCGCACTTATAAGTAGTACGACAAGCGGCGACTGTACACATTCCCGTGTGTGTCATCATATTTCCACACACTCCCACATACCCGTGGTAAGTCTTCAAGATTTTGTACAGTGACTTGTCGTCAGTTTCCTAACTTGACATTCGCTCCACGGAAAACCTGCTCTCTCAGCAGCAACCTCGCGCTTCATAGCTATCATGTCACAGCAAGGATGAGTATACACGATATTTGTTCATAATGCAAGGGCTTTTTAATTTTTTTTTGTTTTTTTTCAAAAACAAAAACAGAAGAGGACGTTCCTCTTCTGTTTCTTCCTATTATAATATTATAATAAATTTGAGTAATCCAAAAATGTAATATGATTATCTTTATCTTCAATGATTTCCGGATTCTCTCCTGCTTTTCTTGCAGCCTCCAGGAGTTCTTCCTTAGACGGTGCCAGAGGAACTTCTTCTTTATTACCAGATATGTCACATACTGGTTCTTCCCCCGGATCAAATCCCGATTCTTCCACTTCTTCTTCGGAATCCGTTTCTGCCGGATGTTCCTCGCAGGATGCTTCCTCATCAATTACTTCTTCATATGACATTTCTGTATCCGGAATTTCTTCTTCCACAGATTCTTTTGTTTCCGGTTCTGTTTCTTCAGGTATCCTGTCAGATAACATTTCCGGCAGCTGTTCCTCCATGGCTTCCAGCTCTTCCGACACCATATCTTCTGCCACATCATCTACTGTATCTACTACTATATCTTCCACAGTATCTTCTGAAAATCCTCTCAATGTCTCCAGGGATATTTCTTTCTCTTCCGGAATCGATTCTTCAATCTCTAAAGGCAACACGATTGTATCTGTCTCACCGAATACCGGTGTCTGCTCTCTCTGAACCTGTGCCAGGCTCTCCGCTATGGAATCCATTGCATTCTGCATAGCTGCGTCAAAATCTTCCTCTTTATTTTCTTCATATGCAGCCTGCAGATCGACTGTTATCTCTGTATCTTCCGGCATTTCTATTTCTGGATTTACTTCTGTTTCCGATGCTGTCTCAGGAATTTTTTCTGTCGTATCAGCAAAAAGACTCAACCTTCCTTCTTCTGATACTTTTTCTTCTGCAATTCCCTTTTTCGCCTGTTTTCTGCTGCGTTTTTCTTCCTTCTTCAGACGCTTCCGTTCCTTACGGCTCATTTTTTCTTTCGGATGTACTTCTTCTGTATCCTCATCTTCCTCATCTTCCTCTTCATCATCCTTTCGCCACAACTCGGCCAGAATAAAAAGAATAATAAGGAAAATAACTCCAAGACCTACAACAATCAATCCTTCTTTTGACTGAAGAGCGATTGCCGCATAGGCAATATACGGAACAACTACAATCACTTTCACTGCATCATTTAAAAGCTGAATATTTTCTTCTTCTGCACTTTGACTATATATGTCTCTGACTTTATACACCCCTGCAGATGCATCCATATCTGTAATTTCATATACATATGCCTGATTATTCGTGGTGTAAATAACCTTGTCACCTTTTTTCAGCATATCAGCTTCCACAGCCTTTCCATACGCAACCGTTCCCACAGGCAGATTCGTCTCAGAAGTGCTGTTATCACTCATAACCGTATTAACTCCGGCAACAGGGGGAATCAACAAGGCAGCCGCTACAAAAATTGAACCGATCACCACAAGATTCACTATAATTTTTAAAAATTTTGACATCTCTGTTCCCTCATTTCGCATTTCTTTCTATTCATTTATTAACTATAGTACCATTTTCCGACAAAGATGTACATAGATAAATCATAAAAACTTTTTACTGCTCACTTTTCAGAAATGCCAGATATCCTCGAAAAGCCTCATAAATATCGGCTTTGCTTGCAATTTCCCATGGAGCATGCATATTCAGAACCGCTACACCGCTATCGATTACTTCCATGTCGTAGCGGGCAAGAATATATGCTATGGTTCCGCCACCTCCCACGTCTACCTTGCCAAGTTCTGCTGTCTGAAATGATACGTTGTTTTCTTCCATAATTCTTCGAAGCCAGGCAATATACTCCGGATTCGCATCATTGGAACCGTTTTTTCCTCTGGATCCTGTATATTTATTAAATGTAAGTCCATGTCCCAGATATGCGGCATTATTTTTTTCCATAACTTCCGGATAATTCGGATCATAGGCAGCACTGACATCAGAAGACAGCATTTTTGAGTTTTTCAGTGCTCTGCGCAGCAACAATTCATTGTATTCTCCAGTTGCATTCATAACTTCTGCCACGGTGTTTTCAAAGAATTTTGATTCCATACCCGTCGCTCCCACACTGCCAATTTCTTCTTTATCTACCAGCAGACATACCGAAGTATATTTTACCTGTTCTACAGCTGCAATTGCTTTATACGACGGATAAGCACAAACTCTGTCATCATGACCATACGCCATGATCATACTTCTGTCCAGTCCGAAATCCCTGGCCGGTCCTGCCGGAACTACTTCTAATTCTGCTGAAAGGAAGTCTTCCTCTTCTACACCATACTTTTCTTTTAATATAGAAAGAATCTGTGCTTTCACCGGCTCAGTTTCCTCATCCTGCAGAGGAATGCTTCCTACTAACACATTCAGTTTTTCCCCTTCCACTACTTCTTTCGCATTCTTTTCCAGTTGTTTTGCAGAGAGGTGAATCAAAAGATCGGAAATCCCCAGTACCGGATCCTCCGGATTTTCTCCTACAATAATCGGAATCTTTGTTCCGTCTTTTTTCACTGCCACTCCATGCAATGCCATAGGAAGCGTTACCCATTGATATTTTTTTACGCCTCCGTAATAATGAGTATCCAGCAGTGCCTGTTCCCCTTCTTCATAAAGAGGATTCTGCTTCAAATCCAGTCTTGGAGAATCCACATGGGCCCCGAGAATCCGCATACCTTTTTGTATGGGTTCCTGGCCGATCACAAAGAGCGCAAGGGCCTTTCCCATATTATTAGCATATACCTTGTCTCCCGGCTTTAAGCGAGTGCCTTCTTCTATTACTTTTTCCAGATTACAAAAACCGGCTTCCTCTGCCTGCTTAATTATTTCCTCTGTACACTCCCGCTCTGTTTTGCACAAAGACATAAAATCTTTATATCCTTCACAAAAATCAAAAACAGGTTTTTTGTCTTCATATTTTTTCCAGATATTTTCCGTTTTCATTTTCGTCACCTCTGTTTTTTTACTCTTGTTACAGCTTACTACACCTTTCGCGTAATTGCAACCCAAAGGGTCATTGACTTTTTTTATACTTGCTATATAATGTTACTGTTCATCAGCAACTATTCAGAAACGAGGAACTACAGATGAAAATGAAAATCAAAACAATCGAAGATCTTTCTCTCAACGCCTGGCCTTCTCATCAAATTCAAATCTATGACGGATGGATTCTTCGTTATTCCTGCTTTTACACGCACAGAACAAACTGTGTAGAACAAATCGGCCCTTCTACGATCAACCTGACAGACAAAATCAATTACTGTGAAGAAATTTATGAAAAATGGGGAACTCCTGCCATCTTCAAAATCAACCCTCTCATGGATAGTTCCTTTGACTGCAAACTTATGGAAAGAGGATACCATGTAGCCCATACAACAGAAGTCATGACCATGTCTCTGGAAACTTATAATCCCACAAGGCCTCCCCATCCCGTTTTTCTAAGCCGGGAGATTTCTCCTGATTGGCTGGAAGCTTTGTTTCAGATGAACGGGACTGTTAATCCTGTACATAAAAAAATCGTTCCTTCTATGTATCATGCAATTCCGGGAGACACCATATTTGCAACTGTATATGACGGAAAAAAAGTGATTGGTACCGGGCTTGGTATCCTTGACCGGGATTATGTGGGAATTTATGCCATCCATGTTTCCCCGGATTATCGCCGTCAGAAACTTGGGGAATCGATTTGCCGGGCCATCCTTCGTTCCGCTCGGGAACAAGGTGCATGCTATGCATATCTCCAGGTGGTAAAAGGTAATACCCCTGCCCGTACCCTCTATGAATCTCTTGGTTTCCATTATTTTTATACTTACTGGTTCCGACAGCAGTTTTAAACAGAGAAAAGCAGTTTCCTTCAGATTTTTTTCTGAAGGAAACTGCTTTTATTCTGTTCTTATTTATAGAAAAGATTTCCTAACTGCAAATCTCTCTTAAAGTCTCTGATTTTTGTATCTCCATCAATATATACAGCCTCAATACCCATAGCTGCTGCCCAGTCTCCCATCTGTTCTGCAGTAATATCATAAGAGAATGCTGTATGATGTGCACCACCTGCCAGAATCCATGCTTCTGCACCGGTTTCCAGATTTGGCTTCGGTGTCCAGAATGCAGTTGCGACCGGAAGTTTCGGCATTGATTTCTCAGTCTTCTTGCAATCTACTTCATTAATAATCAGACGGAAACGATTTCCAAGATCAATAAGAGAAGTTGCAATTGCCGGACCGGTTTTTGAAGTAAACACAAGGCGTGCAGGGTCTTCTCTGTTACCCATGCTCAGGGGATTTACTTTAATACCGATTGGTCCTTCGGAAATTGTAGGACAAACTTCCAACATATGTGCCTGAAGGATTCCTTCTTTTCCTGGTACCAGGTTGTAAGTATAATCTTCCATGAAAGAAGTTCCTTTTGCATCTTTCATACCTGCTGTCATGATTTTCATTAAACGAACCATAGCTGCTGTTTTCCAGTCACCTTCTCCGCCGAATCCGTAACCTTTTTCCATCAATCTCTGAATTGCAAGGCCAGGGAGCTGTTTCAGAGAGCCCAGGTCACCAAAATGGGTAACGATCGCATGATAATTCTTCTCTTCCAGGAAACGTTCAAATCCAATTTCAATCTGTGCCTGAACTGCTACATGTCTCTTGAATTCTTCCGGATCTCTTCCTTCCAGAAGAATATCATATTTGCTGTAATATTCTTCTACCAGAGCATCCGTATCTGCTTTTGATACAGCCTGAACCGCTTCTGCAATCTCATTTACAGGATATGCATCAATTTCCCAGCCAAATTTAATCTGTGCTTCTACTTTATCGCCTTCTGTAACTGCAACATTGCGCATATTATCTGCGATTCTCATAACACGGATATGGCTGCTTTCCATGATGCCGATTGCAGTACGCATCCAGGAAGCTATTCTCTCCTGAACCTTTTTATCGCTCCAATGACCTACGATTACTTTTCTTTCGATTCCCATACGGCTTACAATATGGCCATATTCTCTGTCCCCATGAGCAGACTGATTTTCATTCATGAAATCCATATCAATCGTATCATATGGAATTTCCTGATTAAACTGGGTATGCAGATGCAGAAGTGGTTTTCTGTATTCCTGCAGGCCAAGAATCCATGATTTTGCAGGAGAGAATGTATGCATCCATGTAATTACACCTGCACATTCTTCATCTTCATTTGCTTCGTTAAATGTTCTTCTGATTACTTCATTTGTGATCAAAGTTGGTTTTAATACAACTTCATAAGGAAGAACACCGGATTTATTCAGCTCTTCCACAATGATTCTTGAATGTTCCGCAACTTTTCTCAGACATTCGTCCCCATATAAATCCTGAGAACCGGTTGCAAACCAAAATTTGTAATTTTTACCCGTTTTCATAAATTGTTACCTCCTGTATATGTTCTTCTATAATCATACAACTTGTATGCTTTTCTTTACAAGTTGTATATTCAAAACCATACAAGTTATTTCAGCCACCGTACCTATTTTTGTATAACAGGAAAGTCAGAGGACTTTCCTGTTATGCAAAAAAAGAACTGCCCTGCGGACAGTTCTTTTTTCTTTTTCCTTCCTTCATATTCCATACTTTCATGATGATTACTTCTGATTCGATAAATAGGCTTCGATGCTCTTCATAGCCTCTTCTTCATCTTCGCCTTCTATTGATACAGTAACGCTCTCACCAGCGTCTAATCCCAAACTCATCATTCCCATAATGCTTTTCGCATTTACCCGTTTTGCTTCACTTTCAAGATAAATGTTACTTGAATACTGGCTTGCTACTTGTACAAGCATTGCAATGGGACGTGCTTCCAGCCCGTTTGAAATACCGATGGTAATTGGTTTCCTGATCATATTTGTTCCTCCTTAAATCCTTTGAGCTCCTCCGCTATGCTTCCAATCTTTCTCAACCTGTGATTCACCCCTGATTTCCCGATTTTCGGAGACAGCATCTCACTCAGTTCTTTCAGGGACGCCTCTGGATATTCCAGACGCAGTCTTGCAACAGCCTCCAGATTTTCCGGCAAACTGGAAAATCCCACAGTATCACGGATATATTTTATATCTTCTACCTGTTTTATCGCTGCATTGACTGTTTTGTTGATATTGGCTGCTTCACAGTTGACCTTTCGGTTTACACTGTTCCGCATTTCTTTTAGAATCCTGATATTCTCTAAATTCATCAGGGATACATTGGCACCCATAAGTCCAAGAAGTTCTACAATCTGTTCCCCTTCTTTTACATAAACCACTTCATGATTCTTCCGGTTTACAATTTTCGCATAAACTTCAAAACTGTTTATCATTTCCTGGAGTTGCTTCGCTTTTTCCGGTGTCGTGCATACAATTTCAAAATGATAGAACTTCTCAGGAGCACTGATAGAACCTGCGCACAGAAATGCTCCTCTCAAAAAAGCCCTTCTGCAGCAATGATTCTGAACCACCCGAGGATTGACAAGCCCCTCAAACGGCATCAGAACTCTGTCCTGAGACAAATACTTAATCGCCTGCAGAATCCGTACGGCATCCTCTTCCTTCCGTACCTCTAATATGAATTTATTATTTTTTTTGTAGAGACATTTCTCCACAACGAATTCTTTCTCTATTCTAAATGTTTTTTTCAATAAAGTAAAGCATTTTCTTACAACACTTTCATTTTCTGACGAAAAATACAGGGAAATAGTTCCTCCTTCTGTTCTTTTAATCCTGCCACAGAAGGCAAACATAGCCCCGATTTCAGCAATCTGACAATGTCTGGCCGAACTGATATGACGTTCCAGTTCTTCTTTTACACTAGCGGAAAATGTCATCGTTTTGCGTCCTTTTCAATATCTCTGTGCTCAATACGCACTCCATATTCTTCTGTCTGACTCAGTCTTCTGTAAATTTCATTAGCCAAAGTCACACTTCTGTGCTTTCCCCCGGTGCATCCCACGCCCACCACCAACTGGGTTTTTCCCTCAGAAATATAATTTGGGATCAGAAAACGAAGCATATCCTCCAGCTTATCAGAAAATGCATGAGCCAGTTCAAATCCCATCACATAGTCTCTGACCGGGCCGTCATTCCCAGTAAGGGGGCGAAGTTCTTCTATGTAATAGGGATTTGGCAAAAACCGAACATCAAATACCAGATCCGCATCAGCCGGGATTCCATATTTGAATCCGAAAGAAAGAACTGTAATAATCATATTTTTAAAACTCAGATTCTCTACAAAGATTTTCTCCAGTTCACTTTTCAGTTCTCTGGTCAGAAGCTGGCTGGTATCCAGAATATAATCTGCTGATTTCCGTAAAAATTCAAGACATATCCTTTCATTCCGGATTCCTTCATCGACTCTCCCTTTACCGGAAAGCGGATGGGAACGTCTTGTTTCTTTATATCGTTTTACCAGTGTCCTGTCATCTGCATCCAGAAACAGAATTTCCGGATTAAATCCAGGAACACGAATCCGTTCCAGCACCTGTTCCAGCTCTCCAAGCGCCTTCCCACTTCGAATATCCACCCCTATGGCAACTTGCTGAATATCTCCGGAACTTCCATCTTTTAACAGCTGTGCAAACTTTTCCAGAAGAGGCATAGGAAGATTGTCCACACAAAAATACTCCATATCTTCCAGCATTTTTAATGCAGTACTTTTTCCGGCTCCTGACATTCCTGTAACAATTACAACTCGCATACTCTTTTTCTCCCTGTTTCCTGAGCTAAAACTCGCCCAAAAATTTCACTTCTGTTTCCAGAGATACGCCAAACTGTTCTTTTACTTTTCTCTGCACTTCCCGAATCAGGGTGATTACCTCTTCTGCTGTAGCATGACCTGCATTAATCACAAATCCACAATGTTTCTCAGATACCTGAGCTCCACCAATGGAAAACCCTCTTAATCCTGCATCCATAATCAGTTTTCCTGCAAAATATCCCTCCGGACGTTTAAAAGTGCTTCCTGCACTTGGTTTATCCAGAGGCTGTTTACTGGTGCGACGTTCTTTAAAATCTTCCATCTGCTCTTTTATACAGATTCTGTCCCCTTTTTTCAACTGCAATACTGCCTCCAGCACAATATAATCCTTCTCTTTCACAATGCTTGTCCGATATCCAAGTTCCAGCTGTTCTCCGCTCAGTGTAAGAACATTTCCCTCCTTGTCTAATACAGTAGCTTCTACAAGCACATCTTTCATTTCTCCGCCGTATGCACCTGCATTCATTACTACTGCTCCACCGAGAGTACCTGGGATGCCCGCCGCAAAAGCAAAACCATCCAGACTGTATTCCAAAGCTTCTGCTGCAATTTTAGACAGCAAAGCACCACATTTTGCCCGGATTTGTTCTCCTTCCACATAGATTTCGCTCATGTTTTTCCACAACTGAATGACAACACCTTTGTATCCTTTATCACTCACCAGAAGATTACTTCCGTTTCCAAGAATAAACCAGGGAAGATTTCCTTCCCTGCAGATATGTAAAATTTCCTGTACTTCTTCCACACTGTGGGGGCACAAAAAATACTCCGCCGGTCCTCCAATACGAAAAGTTGTATGTTTACTCATTAATTCTTCTACATATACATTATCACTGCCCAGACAATGACAAAATTTATTTTTAATCTCTCTATTCACTGTTTTACCTCTTAATCCAATTAATATTTTACAAATTACCAAAAACCAGATCCCGTATTACCTGCCCTGCGATCATAAGACCTGCTGTTCCCGGCACAAAAGAAACACTGCCAGGCACAGGTCTTCCGGTAGATGCTCTTCTTTCTTCCAACTCTGTTTTTTCTTCTTTGAGTCCAAGACGTCTCCTCTTTTCTCCGGGATTCACTTCCGTCGAAAAAAGTACTTTTACTTTTTTTATCTTTCTTTTCTTCAGTTCTGTCCGCATAACCTTTGCAAGAGGACAGACACTTGTCTTAGAAATATCTGTAATCTGAAAACAGGAAGGATCCAGTTTATTTCCTGTACCCATACAGGAAATAATGGGAACCTGAAACTCCTTTGCTTTTTCAATCAGCAGAATTTTGGCTGACACCGTATCCACTGCATCCACAATATAATCATAAGATGAAAAATCAAACAACCCTGCCGTTTCCGGTCCGAAAAAGGTGTCATACGTATGCACAACCGCATCTGCATTAATGTCCATGATCCTTTCCTTTGCCACCTGCACTTTCTTTTTTCCAATCGTAGACCTGAGCGCAACCAGCTGACGATTTAAATTGGTAACAGCTACGGTATCATGATCTACCAGTATCAGATTTCCCACCCCGGCTCTGGCCAGGGCTTCCACTACATAAGACCCTACTCCACCAATACCGAAAACTGCCACTTTGCAATTGGCAAGTGTCTTTAATCCTTCTGTACCTAATAATCCTTCCGAACGGGAGAATGCATGAAGCATAATGATTTTTCCTCCTGAGTAAAATCTATTTCATGTTACTGTTTTTCATTATACTATTAATTCTAAAAGTTGTATAGAACTAGTTTTTCATCTTGGGCTGAAAAATCAGACTGGCAACATAGGAAAAAATGAGAGCAGATGAGATTCCCACCGCACTGGATGTGAAGCCGCCCATAAAAATCCCCAGAATTCCCTGCTGGTCTACAGCTTTTTTTACACCCTTCCATAAAACGTTTCCAAATCCGAAAAGAGGAACACTGGCTCCTGCTCCTGCAAATTCCACCAGCCTGTCATAAATTCCCAGAGCCCCCAGCAGTGCACCGCTGCATACCAGAATAACCATAACTCTTCCAGGCAGCAATTTTGTTTTATCCAGAAGAATCTGAACCAGGGCACAGATCAGCCCGCCTACCCAGAACGCATTGATATAATCCATGATAATCTCCCTCCTGCTTCTTTCAGCAATGTTCTACAACGACCGCCTGTGCAATTCCAGGAACGCTCTGTCCCTCATTATAACTTACTTTTGAAAGCAATGCACCTGTTGGCACAAACAGCACCCGCTTCCATTCTCCTGTCTCGATTTTTGGAAGCACATACGAAACAAAAGTCACTGCTGAACAACCGCATCCGCTCCCCCCTGCATGTGTATCCTGTGCCTCTTTATCATAAATTTTTATTCCACAGTCCATATGCTGTTTTTCAATATCAAAGCCCTTTTGTTTCAGAAGATCAAATAAGATTTTCTGCCCCACTTCTCCCAGGTCGCCTGTAATGATCTTGTCATAGTCTTCTGGCATCCGATTGAAATCCATCAGATTCTGATAAATGGTATCACAGGCTGCCGGAGCCATACAAGCCCCCATATTCAGGGAATCTTTTAATCCGTAATCAATGATTTTCCCTGTGGTGATTCCGGTAATCCTCGCCTTTCCTCCGGAACGTCCCAGAATGCAGGCACCACTTCCTGTTACTGTCCAGGAAGCTGACAATGGCCGCTGATTCCCATACCCCAAAGGAAACCGAAATTCCTTCTCTGCACTTCCATAATGGCTGGAGGTAACGGCTGCCACATAATTTCCATATCCTGCAGCTACTGCCATAGAAGACAGAGATAAAGCTTCTCCCATGGTTGCACATGCTCCGTAAAGTCCATATACAGGAATACCAAAACCTATGATACCAAAAGAAGAGGCAATGGTTTGTGCAAGCAGATCGCCTGCATAGATTGTCCGGATCTCCCATTTCTCCAGTTTTGCTTTTTCGATTGCCATGGTTACGGCTTCTTTCTGGAGTACACTTTCTGCTTCTTCCCAGCACTGACATCCGAAAAGTCCGTCTTCTTCTCCTATGACATCAAAATATTTTCCAAGCGGCCCGTCCCCTTCCTTTTTGCCTACAATAGAAGCGCCGCCTAAAATATGCACGGCATGTGCAAACTGAATACTCTGTTTTCCTCTCATCTGTTCTTCCGTTCCCGTCTCTCTGCTCATAACACGATCCCCCATATTTTCATCAGATAATAAATCAGTCCCAGCAAAGCGGACGTTAAGATTCCATAAAGAATTACAGGTCCCGCAATAGTAAATATTTTACATCCTATGCCAAAGACCTGTCCTTCCTTCTGATATTCAATTGCAGGGGATGCTACCGAATTAGCAAATCCTGTAATCGGCACAAGCGTACCTGCTCCTCCCCATTTCGCCAGTTTGGGATAAATGTTAAGACCGGTAAGAATCACACTGAGAAAGACCAGACACAAAGATGTCCAGCTTCCGCAAGTTTCCTGATCCATGCCCTGATTTTTGCAGAAGTTCATGATCATCTGTCCCAGGGTACAGATAATTCCGCCGCTTACAAAAGCAAATCCCATATTTTTAAACAGGTTATGCTTTGGAGTGACGGATTTTACATATTTCTCATATTCTTTTGCTTTTTGTTTTTTTACTTCTTCCGCTGCTGTTGCCATACCACATACCATCCTTTTTATCACTTAGCCTTTGACATTAGTATGGCATTTTGCAATTGTAATATACTAATTCTTTTTCAATTTTCTGTACAGACGCCCTGCTGTTTTGATCATATGATACCTGCTGACAGAAAGAACGATACCGATTTCTATAAGAAGAAAACAGATGGAAGTGCCTCCATAACTGAAAAACGGCAGCGTCAGACCTGTATTCGGAAAAGCATCAATATTAACAGCAATGTTAATAACCGTCTGGAGACTGATATGGAAAAACACTCCCATACACAAAACACTTCCATAAATATTTTCTGCATCCCAGGTTACCTTAAAGATCATATATAACAGATAGATAAGAAGCAAAATAACGGTGACACCACCTGCAAGTCCCAGCTCCTCACAAATTACAGAGAAGATCATATCATTCTGGGCTTCCGGAAGAAACCCGTACTTCTGACTGGAAGCTCCAAGACCTTTTCCAAGAATTCCTCCGGAGCCGATCGCATACAGTCCCTGAATAACCTGATATGCCAATCCGGATGCATACCGCTCTGTATCAAGCCATGCAACAATACGTTTGATTCGAAAAGGCATATTCTCTGCTTCTTCCGGAGTAGGCATGTTCATTGCAATACTCCATATATAAAGCCCTGCCAGGATCAACACTACTGCAAATACCGCTGCATGTATCTTACCTGTTTGCATACATACCAGACTAATCAAAAAGGTCATTCCAAGGATCACAACTGAGGAACTCAGGTCATTAGAAATAAACAGTAAAAGTCCTGCCGGAATACCACCGGCAACCCAGAGCTTCAGCGTCATCTGAATTCTTTCTTTTTTTAATCTCCTGTAATACTTATTGACCAGATAAGCCAGAAACAGAATCAGACAAAGCTTCACCAATTCCGCCACCTGAAAAGATATGGGACCAAGCTTCAGCCATCTTTTGGCGCCCTTTGATTCCACGCCAAAAGGGATCAACAAAAGAATGCTGATAATACTGCATCCATATGCCGCCCATGCAAAAATCTTTAAAATATTATAATTAATGTATTGCAGAACCCACATACATGCAAATCCCAGAATCATAAACAGATATTGTTTTCGAAACAGATAAAACGAATTGTAATTGTACTCCTTACTATTTGCACAGATATAACTCGATGCGGAATAAACCATAACTACACCAAAGCAACACAAAACCAATGTAATTGCCCATATCTGAAAATCGATTCGCTCCACATATTCAAGCAGTTTTTGCGTTCTCTTTTTGCCCATAGTCCTCATCTCCCATCTATTCTAAAAGTATATTCAGTTTCTCACCGAATCCGGATTCTGTCAACCGTGTTTCTAAAAGAAAAAGACAGGACTGCAAAAACAGCCTGCCTTTTTTCTGTCTTATACATAAAATTCTTACTCATTACCGAAAGAGGAGGAAGTCATTTCAAATCTGTTAATATATAGAACTGGAACAAACTTCCAAGTGCCTTTCCCACTGCAAGAGACAGTACTACAAGGCCTACACCTTTTGTAAGTCCTGCTCTTCTGGCCATAATGGCAAACACATTTACTACTTCTCCCAAAGCAATAATCCAGCTTCCAAGAAAAATCCCGAATCCAAGTCCGGCCAGTGCCAGTCCCGGGGTTCCAAAGGGCATCCTGATATGATAAAGCTGTACCAGATTTCCCAGAATCGTTCCTGCAACCAGACTGCTTTCATATAGCAACAGATGATTTCCCGTATGAGTAATTCCTGCATATCTTGGAATAATCCCCAGACCAATGACAAATGCAGCCAGTGCAGTTGCCACGATTGTTCCGCCGCATAAACCCACAAAGCCTGCTGCCAGTTCTGTCCACATATTACCCTTTCTCCTTCCTGTTTCTCTTTTCAATCAGTGTTTTGTTTACATCATCCTCGTACACCCGCATCTGTACTTCCATAGGTGTAGGATCCTGGGTAAGCTTTTTTCCCATAAAATGATTAAAAAAGATCACAACACCCAGACCGATTCCAATCGAATACGCTCCTTCCAGAATTGTATGTCCTGTAGATATTTTTCCTGTAAACTGTTCATAGATATGAACAAACAGCCCGGATATATCCACATCCGTATTAAATGTCATAATTGAAAATGCTCCACCGAAAAATGTAACCAAGCATACACCTGCTGTCTTAATCCAGGAATAAATCTGATGTTTATGTTTTTGTGTTTCATAAGTAACTACAAAATCCGCTTCTCCAATATGGGTCACATCTACACTTTGTTCCTTCTCCTGTATGACAGACACCAGATCCATAGCAGATACAATGTATCTGCCCGGTGTATTTCCCGGAATCGTAAATACTTTCCGCATCCGATTCCTGTTCAGCACATGCTTATTGCTGCAAGAAAGACTGGCTATATCCTGAAGATAAACATCCGGCTGGTGAACCTCTACATTTTTCTTTGTCTGAACATACAACATATCACTCATGGTCTGTCTCCTTCCATCCATTAACCATAAAGTTAGTATGGAATCCGGAAGAAAAAATATGCACGTTTTTTTGAATTCACAGTTTTTCCCGCATACGCTTCAGAATCCGCTTTTCCAGCCTGGATACCTGCACCTGTGATATTCCCATTTCTTCTGCAATCTGTGTCTGGGTCTTTTCCTGAAAGAAGCGCATGTAGATTAGTTTTCTCTCTTCCGGGTTCAGATTTCCCAGCAACTCTTCCAATATCATCCGATTCAGAATCTTTTCCTGCCTGTCTTCCCGTTCCTCCAGTTTATCCGCCAGAACAATATCTGCCCCGTCTCCCTGGTAAATGGGTTTCTGCAGGGATTCCACCGGTCCGCCTGCTTCCATTGCCATAACCAGTTCTTCTCTTGTCACAGACAACCGGTTCGCAATTTCATCCAGTTCCGGCTCTTTCCCTGTCTCTGCAAGCAACTCTTCCCTGACCCCATAAGCTCTGCAACAAATTTCTTTCAGAGACCGGCTCACTTTTATCATTCCGTCATCTCTGAGAAACCGTTTGATTTCCCCGCTTATCATAGGAACTGCATAAGTAGAAAACTTTACATTATAAGAACTGTCAAATTTATCAATGGCCTTCATAAGACCGATACTTCCTATCTGAAATAAATCTTCAGCCTCAACACCACGATTCAGGTATCTACGTACAATACTGTGTACCAGACCTGTATTTTCCTCTACCAGTGTATCTCTTGCCTCCTTATCTCCCTGGTGCGCACGCCCGATAAGGGCAAGGATATCTTCCATAGAACCTCCTTAATCATAGAATGAGCTGCGGTTTCCTATTTTTCTTCTCATTTGCACCACGGTCCCTTTTCCAGGCTGTGACTGCACCTGCAGATCATCCATAAATGCCTCCATGAAAGCAAATCCCATCCCTGACCGATCCTGATCCGGCCTTGTAGTAAACAAAGGTTCCATGGCTTTTTCCACATCTTCAATTCCTTTGCCGTAATCAGTAATCGTGATATATATTTCCCGTTCCCTGGTTTTACAGTCAATCTTTATTTTATCTGTTTCCTTTTCATAGGCATGTACAATACAATTGGTAATAGCCTCCGACACAGCAGTTTTGATATCCGCCACCTCTTCCAGCGTGGGATTGAGCTGTGTGGCAAATGCAGCTACTGCCACTCTTGCAAGCCCTTCATTACAGGAACGACTGTCGATCTCCAGTGTCATTTCATTGGTGTACTCCATATGCTTGCTCCCCCTTATCTTTTTCTCTGATGCCAGACTGTCTCCTGGCTGATTTCAATATATTTATAGATTCCAGACAGGCGCATCAGGCGGTGAATTCTGTCACTCACATGAATTGCCGTCACTTTTCCGCCACTGTACCGGAGAATCCGATAGCGCCCCATAAGCATGCCGATTCCCGAACTGTCCATAAAAGTTGTCTGCGAAAAGTCAAACACCAATTGATGGATCTGCCCTTTTTCCAGCTCTTTATCCACCGGGCCGGTAATCTGACTGGCAAAATGATGATCCAACTCTTTTGGCACATAAACCATAAGACAGTTTCCCCTTATTTTCATCACATCTTCCATCAACACTACCCCTTATTCTTTTCTTTCCACTCTCTGAAACAGAAAAGGATGAGCATCTGTCGTGCTCATCCTTTTCTTCAAGGCTTCTCTTTCGCTTCTTGAACTATTTATTCCTCTTCTGAATTATACTCTTATTCGCTGTAGTCTTCTCCACCGTAACCTTCTTCACTATAATCCTCTCCGCCGTAATCTTCTTCGCTATAATCCTCTCCGCCGTAATCCTCTTCGCTATAGTCCTCTCCACCGTAATCTTCCCCACTGTAGTCCTCTCCACTGTAGGTATTATCCTCATCTGATTCACTGTCTCCTGTATCCTGGTAGGAACCCGTATCCCCGGATGTCTGTCCTCCAAGTGCCTCCAGATAATCCTTTGCATCGAAAGCATTCTGAGTACCCGGGAAAGTATCAATAATCTTCTGATACCAGGCTTTTGCGTTTTCTATATCTCCACTCTTCTGATAAGCCTGGGCCAGATAAAACATGGAAGTAAAATCAGGCTCCCCTATATCCAGGGCTTTCAGCATATTTTCCACTGCTCCTGTATAATCGCCTCCTTCATAGGCATTCATTCCTGCGGTCTTATACTTGGCTTTCATAGTAGAGCCCACTTCTGACATAATGATGTCATACATACTCTTTGCTTCTACGGAGAGATGTTCTGCATTGACTCCTTCCAGCGCATTTGCTGCAGTATCGTAACTGCCATCGTTGTATGCCTGCCATGCTTTTATGAGATTTTCATAACTGGTAGTTCTTGTATTTGCCTGAGCAATCTGATCATTTGCAGTATTGACCGATTCCGCTGACGCATCCATTTCCTCCTGCATACGATTGATTTCCGCTGCCTGAGTTGCTACTTTATCACTGTATTCCGCCACTTTCTCATTGGCCTTCTGATTAATCCTCTGTGTCTGCCCTGGTACAATCAGAAACCAGAGTGCAGATGCGCCTACAAGAAGGCCTATGATCAGATTGATCAATGTGTTATTCACTGTCTTATCTCTGTATTCCATTGGCTGAATCACCAAATCATTACCGGAACGATAAATCAAACGATCTTCTTTTCCCACCCGGGTTTTCTCTTTTGCCTTAAATTTGGGTTCAAGACTTGTCATTCTACCGGTCTGCTGATCTACTTCCCGAAGGAAACGAAGTGTGGTGGTATTGGTTTTATCTATTTTCGCTGCAGCCTTCAGTTGTTTTCTGGCCTTCTCATATCTTCCCTGTTTAATATAGATCAAAGAAAGAAGATGATAACCCTTAATCAATTTCGGATTACTTTGCAGCACCTTTTTCAGCTGCATTTCCGCCATATCAACGTTTCCGCTCCGGCAATATTCCAGACACAAATTAAATTTCTTAATACTGGTATTAATCGTATCCAACCGATTAGCATTACTCTGAAGCCGTTCAATATACTCCGAGGCGATATTATTTTCCGGCTGAATATTTTTACTGATTACCCATTCACTTAAAGCAGCTACTACTTCACCGGTCTCAAAATATACCAGTCCCAGAAGATTTCTCGCCTCCAGATTATATTTATACATTTTAAGACTTCGTTTCAGGCAGGAAATTGCACCGGACAGATCACGAATCTGTGCTTTCTCCAATCCTCTGTTATAATAGAAATAAGACAGTGCAACCACTTTTTTCTGCGCCTCTACATTACACCCACATTTTGGACAGTAAGAAGAACTGTTCAGCTGGGTATTGCATATCATACATTTCATCTGTCTACTCCTATTTTCTGACTGTTCCGTTATTTTCCTTCAATATTTCCCTCAGTATATCAATTACATCTGTCAGATCCTGTCTGTAAATTGCATTCTCTGCGTCATCTACTTCCTGACAGGGCTGGAATTTTTTCAACTCTTCCTCGTAGTTAATCATACTTTTTCCTCCTTATGTAATCTTTTATCTCCCCTACAAGATACAAAGAACCTACGACAAATAACAGTCCGTCACCTTTTTGCTCATATGCCTGGTCAAAGGCTTTCTCCGTGTCTGGCTGTGCACAGACATGAGTACAGCCGTTTTCACGAAAAAGTTCTGCTAGTTCTTCGGATGACTGTTTTCTGCTTCCCCAGATTTCCGTTACTATGACATTTGTAAAATGAAGACCATTGCAGATTCTTCGGATCATATCTTCAAAATCTTTGTCCGAAACAGTTGCAAACAGCAATGTAATGGAATAATCATCCTGAAAATATCGAACCGTTTCCACGAATCTGGCAATTCCATCCTCATTATGAGCCCCGTCTACAATCACTCCCGGCAACACGGTCTCCATTCTTCCCTGCCATTTTGTATGCTCCATTCCGGCTTTTAAAGTCTGTTTTTCTATTTTATGAAATTCCTTTAAAACACCCATGGTTTCTGCTGCCAGAGCAGCATTCATCATCTGATATTTTGCGATAAAAGGTACGAATAAGTCTATTGTACCATAAATTGCAGAATCGTAGGTAAAAGAAATCCCTTCCGGTGTATAAGAAAGCATTTTCTGGCTGTCTGATTTCACTTCATAATAAGGACATCCCAGCTCCTTCGCTTTCTCTCTGATCACCTGTGCCGCTTCCTGATTGTTTCCATCAAAAATGACCGGCACACCTGGTTTTATGATTCCCGCTTTTTCTCCTGCAATTTCAGGGATTGTGCTTCCCAGATATTCTACGTGATCCAGACTGATGGACGTAATCACACAAGCCAGTGGATTTCTCACGGAATTCGTAGCATCCATTCTTCCACCCAACCCGGTTTCAAGAACCAGAACATCCACATCTGCCTGTTCAAAAATAATCATTCCCATCAGAAACAGAAATTCAAAATACGTAGGATGATAATCTCCCTGCTCTACCAGACGGTCAGACAATTCTTTTACCACCAGAAAAGCATTCAGGAACTCCTTATCAGAAACCATTTCTTCATTAATCTGGAATCGTTCATTGATTTTCATCAAATGAGGAGAAGTAAAAAGACCGCATTTCAATCCTCCTTCTTCCAGCATCGTAGAAACAAAAGCACAAACACTTCCTTTTCCATTGGTTCCTGCCACATGTATGATCTTTCTGTTTTTATCCGGACTACCCAACATATCCAGACATTTTCTGGTATGCTCCAGCTTGTTCTTTTTTGTAAATTTCGGAATTTCTTCAATGTATGTTACTGCTTCTTCATATGTAAACAAAGATTTATCCTTCTTTCCTTCTTTTGTGTACCCCTCCGAAAAAAGAAAGTCACCACTTTCCTATAATGACAAGGGTCACTTATCATTATAATGAAGCGGTGACAATATGCAAGCAAATTATGTCGGTTGCAAAATTTTTTTATTCTGCAGTATCTGTTGTATCGGAATCCTCTCTGGTCTCAGCCTCTTCTTCCGGAGTTTTTTCTTCTTCTGAAATTTTATCGTCTTCGGATGCAGCCTCTGAAGGCACATCAATAACCGGACGGACTTCTTCATGATAAATCTGACTTTCTGTTCTGGTGAGAACTTTCCTTGTAGAACTGTTGCTTCGTATTGCCACATCTATTTCGTCTCCGTCTTTTAGTTCCACATCTGACAAAAGAAGTGTGGTTGGACTGATAAATGTAGAATCCACCAGTTCTCCATTAATTTCCACATATGCAGACTGTGTAAAGTTTTCCCCTGTCACATAATATCTTCCATCCGAAATTTTTTCAATCTTATCAAATACAGCCTCTTTTACTCCCAAATGAAGTTTCACTCTCTGATAAGGACTTTCTCCTCCATATACATATTTTTTTCCATACAGAATGTCATACTGAAGCAGTTCCAGATCGACCTGATAGTCTCTTGTCTGCCTTCTTGCCTGATGAAACCGGAATACATTGCCTTCATGGATTCCTACCCGATCCATTACTTCCGCTGCCATCTGATAAGATGCAAGATTCATATCTTTTTTCTTTAATCCCATATTGTCCCAGATCACATATTCCGTCTGGAACAGATAGCGATTTTCCAGATCAGATACCGTAAGTCCCATAGTCGGAAGATGGTCTCCATACATAACCAGGACTACGTCTTCATCATATTTCGATAGCGTGTCGGTCAGTTCCTTTACAAATTGATCCATTTCGTAAATTTGATTGCAGTAATACTCCCATTTATTATTGACTGCATCGCTTTCGCCTCCGGTGACCGTAATCTTCGGATCCTCAATCATAGGCTCTTCCGGATAATCTCCATGTCCCTGTACAGAAATGGTATAAATATAATCCGGATCATCCGTCTCTTCCAATGCTTCTGTAATATATTTCGTCAGATTTCTGTCCCGCATCCAGTCATTTGGATTGGTATCAGTCTGTTCCGCCATATATTCCTCGGAAGTGAAAGTATCAAATCCCAGATTTGCAAACACACTGCGCCGCCCATAAAAATTCGCCTCATTGTTATGAATAGCATGAGTACGATATCCCAGATCTTTCAGCACATAAGCTGCACTTTCACAGGTTGTTTCTCTCAAAATACTCTTATAAGGATATTCCCCCGGTCCAAAATATCGAAGACTCATACCGGTGATGGTTTCAAATTCTGTATTTGCTGTACCGGCTCCCACGGAAGGAACCTTAAAATATCCGGAAGAATATTCTTTCATAAGTTTTCGGAAATTCGGAATAGGGTCTTCGGAAATTTCAAGAAAATTCACCAGTGTAGGATCAAAAAAAGATTCCAGCTGCAGAAAGATAATATTCGGTCTTTCTGCTTTGGTTTCTTCCAGCGTATTTTCACTGTTCCGGATTTTCTCTATGGCATCTTTCGAATAATCTCTGGGGCAGCTGATACCCGTATTGAAAATGGTTGTTGCCAGACAATACGGATATCCATAATCCTGATATGCAAATGCAATATTTCCAAAATAATTGGAGAGGACACGTTTTTCCAGTGCCAGTTTTGTAGTTCCGGCAAAAATCAGAATACCGGCCAGAATCAGAGGAACATTGACTCTGTACATAAGTTTTCCTCTGTAGATGGGCCCCTTAACAAGCAGAATCAAAAGCCCTGCCAAAACCAGAATTGCCACGATCACCACCAATACAAAAAAGAAAGGTGACAGATATTTATTGGCAATTTTGAAGGCATCTGTAATCAGATGAAGATCCGGCCCTGTAAAAGGTGTTACCCTGTTTGCAAGAAGAACCCCGTTAATGATACCGAGCCCCATCCAGAATATAACAAGCAGAATCCTTACAAAAATTCTTCTTCTTACCAGATACACGATCAGTGTTGTTGTAAAAATAAGAAAAGAATTATACAGAAAAACCAGAGGTTTTTCCGTCATAAATGTATATGCTTCTACGACTGAATGCCGGGATATGGCCTCGATCAGGAAATATCCCAACATAGACGCCAGCATCTGCAATGGTACAGAAAATAAATTTAAAATTTTAATACACTTTTTTTTCGTGGATTTCAAAATATTTTCTCCTGTCAGCTGTTTATTTTCCCAGCTGTTTCAATCTTTCTTTTACCTGTTCCATCATATTTGTGTATTTTTCCAGTTTTGCTTTTTCTTCAGCAACCTTGCTTTCCGGTGCTTTGCTGATGAAACGTTCATTGTTCAGCATACCGTTTACACGTGCCAGTTCTTTTTTCAGTTTTTCTTCTTCTTTATGAAGACGTTCAATCTCTTTTTCAATATCTACCAGTTCCGCAAAAGGCATATAAATAACTGCTTTTGAAGTTACGGCAGATACTGCATCATCTCCGATTCCTTCTTTGTTTGCCTGAACTGTTACTTCACTGGCATAACCAAGGGTTGCAAAGAATACTTTTCCGTTTTCAAAAATCTGACGGATTTCTTCCTCTTCAGAAACAACAAATACTTTTGCTTTTTTACTCGGCGGAACATTCATACCTGTACGGACATTTCGGATGCTTCTTACAGCTTCTTTAATGATTTCCACTGCACGTTCGTCCTTTTCAAAATTCCACTCTTCTTTTACAACCGGCCAGGAAGAAATCATAATGGACTCTTCTTCCGGACACAGCGTACAATAAATTTCTTCTGTAATAAAAGGCATATACGGATGAAGCAGTTTCAGTGCATTTGCCAGAACAGTTTTCAGTGTCCACAGTGCAGCTGCTTTTGTAGTATCTTCATCATTATAGAGTCTTGGTTTTACCATTTCGATATACCAGTCACAGAATTCTTCCCAGATGAAATCATATACTTTCTGAACAGCAATACCCAGCTCATACTTATCCATATTTTCCGTTACTTCTCCTGCCAGCTTGTTCACTTTGGAAAGAATCCATTTGTCTGCACCTGTAAGTGTATTCAGATCAATTTCCTGACTGATTTCAGCCTTTTCCAGGTTCATCATAATAAAGCGGGAAGCATTCCATACTTTGTTGGCAAAATTACGGCTGGCTTCTACTCTTTCCCAGTAGAAACGCATATCATTTCCCGGAGCATTTCCTGTCATCAAAGTGAGACGCAGAGCATCTGCACCATATTTGTCAATCACTTCAAGGGGATCGATTCCGTTTCCAAGAGATTTACTCATCTTACGCCCCTGAGAATCGCGTACCAGACCATGAATCAGTACGTGATGGAAAGGAGTCTTGCCTGTCTGCTCCAGGCCTGAAAATACCATTCGGATTACCCAGAAGAAAATAATATCATATCCGGTTACCAGTACATCCGTAGGATAGAAGTATTCCATCTCCTCTGTCTGATCCGGCCATCCAAGTGTGGAGAACGGCCATAATGCAGAAGAGAACCAGGTATCCAGTGTATCCTCATCCTGTGTCAGATATTCACATCCGCATTTCGGACATACAGCAGGCATTTCCCGTGATACTACAACTTCTCCGCATTTATCACAGTAATAAGCAGGAATTCTGTGTCCCCACCAGAGCTGACGGGAAATACACCAGTCACGGATGTTTTCCAGCCAGTGCATATAAATCTTATCAAATCGTTCCGGAACAAATTTCAGATTGCCGTCTTTCAAAGTCTGTATGGCAGCCTCTCCCATTTCCTTCATTCTTACAAACCATTGTGGTTTGATCATCGGTTCTACCGTTGTACCACAGCGATCATGAGTTCCAACGCTGTGTGAATGAGGAACTACTTTCACCAGAAGTCCCTGTTCTTCCAGATCTTTTACCATGGCTTTTCTTGCTTCATAACGATCCATACCTGCATATTTACCACCCAGTTCATTGATGGTGGCATCGTCATTCATAATATTGATTTCTTCCAGATTATGGCGTTTTCCCACTTCGAAGTCATTTGGATCATGAGCCGGTGTAATTTTTACGCATCCGGTTCCGAACTCTTTGTCTACATATTCATCTGCGATCACCGGAATCTCTCTGTCTGTCAGAGGAAGTTTCAGCATCTTGCCAATGAGATCTTTGTATCTGTCATCATCCGGATTTACAGCGACTGCTGTATCCCCCAGCAGTGTCTCCGGACGGGTAGTTGCGATTTCCACAAAGCGTCCTTCTTCCCCTACAATCGGGTAATTGATATGCCAGAAAAATCCATCCTGATCTTCATGTTCTACTTCCGCATCGGAAATAGAAGTCTGACATACCGGACACCAGTTAATGATTCTGGAGCCCTTATAAATGTATCCTTTTTCATATAAACGGATAAATACTTCCTGTACAGCCTTGGAACATCCTTCATCCATTGTAAAACGTTCTCTGTCCCAGTCTGCAGATGCACCCAGTTTTTTCAGCTGATTAATAATCTTTCCGCCGTATTCCTCTTTCCATGCCCACGCATGTTTCAGGAACTCTTCACGACCGATTTCATCTTTATTAATGCCCTGTTCTTTTAATTTTTCAATAACTTTTACTTCTGTAGCAATGGCTGCATGGTCCGTACCAGGCTGCCACAATGCCTCATATCCCTGCATTCTCTTGAAACGGATCAGAATATCCTGCATGGTTTCATCCAATGCATGTCCCATATGAAGCTGTCCGGTTACATTCGGCGGGGGCATTACAATGGTAAATGGTTTTTTATCTCTGTTTACTTCTGCATGAAAATACTTGTTATCCAGCCATTTCTGGTATATTCTTTCTTCCAGACCTTTCGGGTCATAAGTCTTTGCAAGTTCTTTGCTCATTGCTTCCTCCTTTATTTGACCTGTTTTTTTACCGCTTTCTTATCTGTAAAATCAAAAAACCCTTCACAGTATCAAACTGTAAAGGGCGAACAATATCCGCGGTACCACCTTGGTTTCTCACTTAAAGTCCGTTAACGCAGACCAGGCGTGAATACCTACACAAGCAGAAAACTCTTTACAGTCCCCTCATCCCTTCAGCATTCCGGTTCCGAAGCTACCTTCTGTCCTTTTTCCCGAAACAGCCTTTCAGCTTACGGCTGTTCTCTCTGTCAGTTCCCGGGACATACTCCTCTTCTTCACTACCTTTCGCTAAATCTCATCATAATCATATTATTTCTTTTTGTCAAGATAAAAATGAATCGACATTTCTGCCGATTCATTTGAAATTTCTTTGGGGAGTATTGACTCCCCTGGCCGTTTAATCAGTCGCATAATTCTATAAATTCAGGTTCCAGCCTCTGGCATTCCATATAAATACAGATATCAAACTCTGGCACGGAAGTTCTTCACCTTACTGCTGTTAAGCAGGTTTCCTGGCTCATGGATCCACACTTTGCCGCCCTTCTCATACAGACATGTACAATGGGTATCTTCGGCATCGCTCCTCATATACAGTGACCGGCTCGCTCAGGCATCCCACCTGATTCCCTTTTCACCGGTGCCGCGCGGTCGGCACAGATGCACTTAACAGTTCTATGGAATTATACTAACTTTATGTTACCATTTTGTAAGTGCTCCGTCAAGCCTGGTTTTTCTTCTGTTCTCTTTTTCTCTTTGTCATAATACCGCCGATTCTTCCGGTCTCTTTTGCAGAAAGACTCTTCCATCCGCTTTCCAGAACCTGATCCAGAAGTCCCAGCTCCCGGGCAATTTCGTATTTAACTTTTTCTTCCCGGTAGTTTGACAGTTTATGTACAATCAATAGTGTTCAAAGCCTGTAATGGCTTTATTTTTTTGTCAATATCAAACTTTTCTATTGCACGTTACTTGTAGATACTGCATAATAGTATATATATTCTTTTAAATACAAGGAGAACTTACAATGATTTTTGATTATGAGGATTACGAAAAGGCTTGTTTGGTGATTCAAAAGAAAAATGCAGAATATCTCAATCTCTTTGAAATGGACTTAATTAACTCTGGTCTTAAAGAAAAAACGATAATCAGACATCTTAGAAATGTCGATTTTTATATCAATACGTAT
This sequence comes from Blautia sp., assembly GCA_051880075.1. Lineage (GTDB taxonomy): Bacteria > Bacillota > Clostridia > Lachnospirales > Lachnospiraceae > Blautia. Next base: position 38,967 of record JBJENG010000009.1, read on the forward strand.
CTTTTACGTGAAGAACCTCGCGACATGGAAGCAGGTACTTTCCTTCTTGACTTTTTCTTGGGAGATTTTTTTATTCGAAAATGCATGTGGTCGACACCAGGAAACATCAAAACCAATGCTGCCAGTATAAAGAAGTTCTATAAATGCATGCTGGATCATGAAAAAATCAAAAGATCTTCTTACGATGAATTATGCCGTGATATAAAGGACAATCTTACAACCTGGCAGATCAACTGTGAAATATATAATGACCCGGATGCCCCAAATCCTTTCTTCTGCCCGTTTTAAATTTGGAGGTTTTAAATGAGATTAGGCTGGACCAAAAATAAAAATTCAATAACATATCGCGCAGTTAAGACTATCCGCGTAGATGGAAAAAACAAAACGCTTCCCATCAAAACGTTCGGCTCCGAAAAATATATATGCAAAACTTATGGCGTCACGGATGCTAAGGCATGGGCAAAGGAACAGGTTCGTTTAATGAATGAAGCGGAATCAGAAGAAAAAGCCTCTTTTCTTATTACTTTGGACCCCACTACAGATATTCCTCTCAATAAACAGCAGTGCTTCAATGGCGGCTATCTCTTTTTACAAGATATTTATTATGAACTGGGACTTGATAAAATATGCCGTGCTGTTTCTAACAAGCATTCTTTCAAGTTTGACCTCAATAACATCTTATCCAGACTTGTATACACACGAATACTGTATCCTTCTTCAAAAAAATCAAGTCTTGAAGAATCAAAACGTTTTATAGAACAGCCTACCTTTGAACTACACGACATCTATCGTGCTTTATCAGTCATGGCGAAAGACTCTGATTACATTCAAAGTCGTCTTTTCAAGAACAGTTCTGCCATGCAAAAACGAAATACACAGGTAATCTATTACGACTGTACAAACTTCTATTTCGAGATTGATTCTGCTGAAGATGACAAGCAGTTTGGAAAGAGTAAAGAAAACAGGCCTCTGCCGATTGTTGGAATGGGATTATTTATGGACATGGATGGGATTCCGATCTCTTTCTGTATTTATCCCGGAAACAGAAACGAGCAGACGACCATGATGCCATTAGAAAAAAAGATGCTGGAAAACTTTGATATGTCTAAGTTTGTCGTCTGTACGGATGCCGGCCTCTCTTCCGCAACAAATCGGGCATTTAATTCTTATGATGAGGAAGATGGACTGAGAGGATATATCACAACACAGTCTATAAAGACTCTCAAAAATCATCTGCAGGAATGGTGTCTGGATGACGATGGCTGGATGCTTGATGGCGATAGTTCAAAAACCAGCTATAAGCTTTCTGAACTGGACGAAGAAAAAGACAAAGAAAAAATCTTCTATAAGACAAGATGGATAAAAGAAGAAGGCATTGTTCACACTGATACCGGTGATAAAAAGCAGGTTATCGAACAAAGACTCATCGTATCGTATTCTATTAAATATCGAAATTTTTTGCGTCATGTAAGAGATGGACAGATTGAACGAGCTCTGAAGATCGTCGGCTCCGGAGAAAAGATAATAAACAAGAAAAACCAGAATGATCCGAAGCGTTTTATAAAAACGGATCACGCTACAAAAGACGGTGAAGTTGCCAGTAAAGCTGTAAGTTACATTGACCAGGCAGTGATTGAAAACGAAGAAAAATACGATGGTTTCTATGCCGTATGCACAAATCTCGATGACAGCATAAGCAGCATCGTTAAAGCGAATAAACGCCGTTGGGAAATCGAGGAATGTTTCCGAATAATGAAAACCGATTTTGAGGCACGCCCGGTATATCTAAACCGTCAGGATAGGATTCAGGCTCACTTCATGACATGTTTCATTGCTCTTATCGTATATAGATACTTAGAAAGAAAACTGGATAACAAATATACTATAGATCAGATTCTCTCGACTTTACAGACAATGGATTTCATGAAATACGAAGGCAAAGGCTATCAGCCTGTTTACACAAGAACGGAACTTACAGACGCACTTCATGAGGCATTTGGCTTCTGTACATCTAAGCAGATAGTTCCTATAGCAAAAATGAGAAATATTTGCTCACAGACAAAAAAATAGATAGTGTAACGTATAATCGTAAAATTTGTAAAAGTCCCGAAACCCGCTCTGCAAGCGGCTTCCGAGACTTTTTTCCTCTAAATACTGTCAAAGACAGGACTTTATGTTACCATTTTGTAAGTGCTCCGTCAAGCCTGGTTTTTCTTCTGTTCTCTTTTTCTCTTTGTCATAATACCGCCGATTCTTCCGGTCTCTTTTGCAGAAAGACTCTTCCATCCGCTTTCCAGAACCTGATCCAGAAGTCCCAGCTCCCGGGCAATTTCGTATTTAACTTTTTCTTCCGGAGGGATCTTGGTCAGATCTATTTTCTCCTCTTTTTTTCTATTCATACTTCTACACTCCTTTATTCATGTAGAAGTATTTCCAGTTTTTTCCTGATTTATACCATTTATTTCGGAATAATAATCGCAGCAATGATATAGGCAATGATTCCCGTTCCCATACTCATGCAGCTTAAGATCACCCATGCAAGTCTCACAAGTGTAGGATCAATATTAAAATATTCTGCTACGCCTCCGCAGACACCTGCAAGCATATAATTAGTTGATGAACGATACAATCTCTTATCTGACATACTATTTCCTCCCTGGTCTATAATTCTGATCCACTTTCTTTAAACAAAACCTTTACAGTTCCCATACCACATTCTACATCCATATTTCTTGATGCGTTTCTGTCTCCTCTGGTAAAAGAAGCGATGCCGCTGTGACTTTCTGCACCTACTGTAACCGTACCGATGCCACATTCTGCCTGAACAAAATAAGCATTCACATCTTCTGCCAGAATTATATCTATAGTACCCATACCGCACTCCATCTGTGTTCGGACGGCATCCAGATAACCAATTTCCATGGTTCCGGCTCCCGTCTCTATACTACATTCAGAAGCTTTCAGCCCTTCGGTTACGGTCACAGTTCCGGCTCCTACACTGATATCCAGCTCTCTGGCCTCCAGAGATTCCAATTCCAGGATTCCGCCGCCAACGCTGATATCCACTTCTTCCAGTGTCATTCCTTCCGGAATCTCAATCCTTATAGGATGCTTCTGTGCATGATCTGTTTCTCTCTCAATGCTTAATGCTCTGTCTGCTCTGTCATATTCCAGAACATCTTCTTTGCTGTAAAGCTTGACACGGATTTTGTTTTCTTTTGTATTGACTATGGATACATATGCTTTTTTCACATCAATATCAAGGGCCCTGACTTCTTCCGGAGAATATTCCCGTTCTTCCACAGCGTTTGTATCCAACTCTTTTCGGATATCATTCAGATCTCCGGAACTGATCCTGCCATTGTCATAATGCACCCAGGGAATATCAAAATCCACTGCATACTGTACAGACTTCCAGTCTGCTCCCATAGCCATTCCCACTGCAAAAAGCACACCTCCCGTAATTCCCATGACCGCCGCAATGATCAGGCATATCTTTGTAAATTTTTTCATAAACGTTCACCTCCCCGGATTCCTCTGTGAAAGATTCTCTGAACCAGATCTACAAAAAAGCGAAAAGCTGCAGGGAAACCTTTGCACGCAATCCATAAAAATGCCAGCATCAGAAGAATACCCATGGCTGTTGCCACCATACCCAGTCCGGAAAAAGCAATTGCAACTGCCGGTGTGGAAAACAAATGGATAATGGCGTAAATCACCATACCGATTCCTCCGGCAAAAAGTCCTACTGCGCATCCCAGAATCGCAACAATAATTGCAAATACGCCAGCTCCAAGACCAATCATCATACCCAGAATTCCAAGAAGGACTCCGCCCCATGCCGGACTGGTGAGAATAGCCAGAACAATCAGGATTCCCCACATCACTCCGTTTTTATTCCTTGCACTCTGACCGGAATAACCATCTCGTTTTTTCTGACCGGAATCTTCATAATATTTACGGGCATTTCTGTAAGGCCCTTCATAGCTGCCTTCCGTATTTTTTCCTCTTCTTTCCGAGGTTTTTACTTCCGGCATCTCCCGGTTATCAAACCGCTCATCTGTATATCCGTATTCTGTATATTCTCCATAACTGTCTTTTTCATTTTCTTTCAGATCTGCTTTGATGATTGCAGCCACTTTACCCGGACTTCCAAGCTCCTGAATAACCGACGATTCTTTCTCCTCTCCGGCTTCATCAAAATAACTGCTGTAATAATCCAGCGCTTCCTCTCGCTCCTGAGGCGGAATGTCATATAACAGCCGCTCCAGCTGCTCTAAAAATTCCTTTCGATCCATTATTCTGTTCCTCCCTCAAACAATCTGGATATTTTTCCTGAATAGTTCTTCCACTCAATCCGATAAAGATTCAGTTGAGCCATTCCCTTCTCTGTAACCTTATAATATCTCCTGTTTCTTCCTCCGTATTCCTGATCATACGTTTCCAGACAGTCATCTTTCTGAAGTCTGCGGAGAACAGGATAAAGCGTTGATTCTGAAACCTGAAGAACCTGGCGGACATCCTGGGTAATTTTGTATCCGTAAGTTCCTTCTGCTTCTTTGGATACAACTGCCAGCACGATGGCATCCAACAGTGCCGCACCTGTGTTAAAAACCATGCTGTCACTCCTTTCTGTATATCCTGTTTTATATCTAATACTATATATCATATAATATAGTTTTGTCAATAGTATTATATTAAAATATAATATAAGGGAATTTGACAGGATTCTTCAAAAAATCTTGCTTTCGGGTCTTCTCCTATGATAATGTAAAAAAACAAAAGAAACGTTTTACAGGAGGCACTCATAATGAAGAAAAAAATTGCATCTGTTTTTGCAGTGGTCGGTATGATTCTTCTGGTTTTGCTGGGAATCATGGCCGGCAGATATCTGGAAAGCCGCAAACACAAGGAACCGGAAATCAGCATTTCTTCTATTTCCACCCGTCTTTCCGAACTCAGCGAACTTGCCACTGCGCAATTGGAATACAGAGGACTGATCCGATACGAAGAAGGAACGATTTCCTTCCTCACAAAGAAAGGCTTTACTATGATTTATGATGCCAGTATAAAAGCCGGCATTGATTTGTCCGAGGCTCAGGCGGAAATTTTCGGTAATACAATCACCATTACGCTTCCTCCTGCTGAGATTCAGGATATCACCATAAATCCGGATAGCCTCGAATTTTACGACGAAAAGATTGCACTTTTTAATCCGGATAATAAAGAGGACACAGTTACTGCTCTGCAGTATGCCAAAGAAGATGCCGAAAAAAATGCTGCCCAAAAAGAGCTTCTGACAACAGCAGAAACCCAGGCTCAGTTAGCAATCAGAAAGCTGCTTACCCCTCTGACGGAAAATACTTACGAAATTGTATTTATGGCAAGATAAAAAAATGCAAAGAACGCAGAAGAAAATTTCCCGTTCTTTGCATTTTTTATTTTCTTGTTTTTACTTTTTAATAACTGTTTCCTGAAACTCAAAACATTCTTTCGCAACGGAGTTGCTCAATACCAGAAGACAGATCAGGTTGGGAATTGCCATCAGCCCGTTCATGGTATCTGAAAAGTCCCATACAATCTGCAGTGTTGTTGTCGCTCCTATAAATGCCACAAAAGAGAACAGAAGACGATAGACTTTATTCAACTTTGTAGAGCGCATCAAAAATTCCAGTGACTTCTCCCCATAATATTCCCATCCAAGAATCGTAGAAAAGGCAAAAAGCATGATTCCGATGGATACCAGATAACTTCCTGCGGGGCCCAGTGCACTGCTGAACGCTTTAATCGTCAGTTCTACACCGGTAACCAGTTCTCCGTCAGCTCCGGCAGTTCCAAGGGCACCGGAAGATGCAATTACCAGACCGGTTACAGAACATACGATAATAGTGTCAAAAAATGTACCGGTCATATTAATATACCCCTGTCTGGAAGGATGGTCTGTTTTCGCTGCCGCTGCTGCGATGGGAGCAGAACCAAGACCTGCCTCATTGGAGAATACCCCTCTTGCAACACCCCAACGCATAGCAGAAAGCATACTTGCCACAATGGTACCTCCAACACCGCCGGCTACTGATTTTACAGAAAATGCCATACGGAAGATTTCGGCAACACCTGCCGGTACTTCACTGGAATTAATAATGATGACACCGATTCCACATGCAAAATACAGAATCGCCATAAAGGGAACAACTTTTTCACATACTCTTCCGATACTCTTGATTCCTCCAAGCAGAATTACAATTGCAAGGGTAGTAATCACAACACCGGTAACTACAGTTGGAATCTGAAACGTACTATTCAATGCATCTGCAATGGAATTGGCCTGTGTCATATTCCCGATACCAAACGATGCAAGGACTGCAAAAATGGCAAATAAGGTAGCAAGTACCATTCCAACGGTTTTATTTTTAAAACCGTTCTTCATAGCATACATCGGACCGCCTGCCATCTCTCCATCCTGGTTTACTTCTCTGTACTTGACCGCAAGAACACTTTCCGCATATTTCGTAGAAAGACCAAACAATGCGGAAATCCACATCCACACAATCGCTCCCGGACCGCCCAGTACCATTGCTGTAGCCACACCTACAATATTTCCAGTTCCGATGGTTGCTGCAAGAGCCGTCATCAAAGACTGGAACGGAGTAATATCACCTTTTTCATTCTGTTTTTCCGGATCTCCTCCTCCGAAAATAGATTTCAGCGCAAATCCCAGATTACGCCATGGAAGAAACTTCAGACGTATAGTCAGAAAGATTCCGGTTCCTACCAGAAGCACCAGCATAACAGGACCCCAGACAAAATTGTTGACTGCTGCTAAAATTTTTGAAAAACTCATAGTTTCCCTCCCTCATCCGGCCAATATCATATAGGTTTTTTAAAAAAATGCAAAGAAACAAACTGACACCGTTTGCTTCTTTGCAACACCGTATTAGCCGATTAAATTATTCATTTCCAAATATCATACCACAAGCAGTGCTTTTTGTAAATCTACAGAATAAATATATTTTTCCGACACTTTTTGTCCCATAATTCTTTCCAACGCTTCTCCGTAATATTCTAACTGGACTTTATACTTTTCTACAAGTTCCCGGCCATTTTTCCGAAAAACACGATCTGTTTTATAATCTATGAGAATCAGATGATCCCCTTCCATAAAAAACGCATCAATAATTCCCTGTACAAGAATATTTTCTTCTCCCGAAAAATCATCCCGAATCTGCTTTGCAGGAACACTGATAACAAACGGCTGTTCCCGAAACAGACGACTCTCTGCCTGTGCTTTTCCCATACGGATTCCTATCGGTGACTGTACAAATTTCAAAACATCCATTGGTTTTACTGTTTCACAGGCAGACAGACTCAATTTTCCGCTGTCCCGCATTTCTGCCAGCTGTTCCCGTATCTCACTTTCATTCTCCGCATGCTCAAAATCCAGACACTCAAATACTTTATGATATGCCGTTCCTCTCCCTGCACCAGTCAAAACCGTTTCTTTTTCCTGAATAAATGCAGGAATAATTTCTTCATATACTCCCTCTTCCTCCATTTGTTCTTCTGTCTCACCTGCATACAGGGAAACTGCATCCTCATCCACGAGCTGCATCCGTTTCACTTCAGACACGGTAACTTTCACAGGAATCATTTCCTGCTCCCGCCAGGGATATTCCCATTGGAATCGCTCTTCCATTTTCTCTGCCCTGTCTCTTTTTTCCCCGGCAAGATTCATCTGCAGCAGTTCTTCTCTTTTGACTTCCTGCGTACTGCGGCTTTCTGCCTCCTCCAGAGTCAAAAACATCGGTGAGATCATGGAAACGGAAAATTTTACTTTTTCATCGTGGAGCGGATGAAAAATCCAGGGCTGTCTGTCATACTGTCTGTAGATTTCATCCATACAGGAATGTCTGGCCAGTGCCGGCAGAATCCAGTCCAGATAGTTTCTGGCTTTTACCAGTTTTCCATAAGAAATCCTTGTCTCCTTCTGTTTTTTCAGCACTTCCATATTTTCAAGACGTTTCTCCATTCTGGAAACACAACCGGTCAGATACAGCTTTTCTTTTGCTCTTGTAAGGGCCACATATAAAATTCTCAACTCTTCTCCCAGATTTTCAAGCTGAATCTGACGCTGAACTGCCTTTTTCAGCAGAGTAGGGGTTTTTGTTCGGTTTAAAGGATCGATCCAATCTGCTCCCACACCCAGATCCGGATGCATGGCAAGCGACGCCCGGGAATCCTGCTGGTTGAACATCTTGCCCAGACCCGAAACAAAGACCACAGGAAATTCCAGTCCTTTGCTTTTATGAATACTCATGATTTTTACTGTATTGTCACTTTCCAGAACAAGGTTGGCCTCTCCAAAATCCACCTGGTATTTCTGAAGACTCTCAATATACCTTACAAAATTAAAAAGCCCTCTGTAACTGGTGCTTTCATAATCTCTGGCCTTTTCAAACAGCATCAGAAGATTGGCTTTCTGCTGCTCTCCTGACGCACTTGCACTGTAATAGTCCAGAAGACCGGTTTCCTCATAAATATCCCACAAAAGCTCATGGACCGGTGTATAGGAAACTTTATCCCGAAGTCTGCGCCAGGTTTTAAGAAAACGCCCGACTTTCTGATTTTCTGTCTCTTTTCCGGCATAGACCAGCAGACATTCATACAAAGTTCCGGCATCTTCTTCCCTTCCTGCGCAGCGCATTGCAGCCATCTCTTGCATCGTAAAAGAATCCGGAAGATTCATCAGGACGCCGGTAAGAGGAATATCCTGAAGTGGATTATCCAGAATTCTGAGGTAATTCAATACCGTTACCACTTCCCGGGCAGAGAAATATCCTGTTTTTGTAGTAACACTGGCCGGAATCCCCTGACTGTCCAGAATCTTCTTAAAGGTTTCCGCCCAACCGGAAAGACTTCTCAGAAGAATGACCATATCTCCATACTGTGCAGTTCTGTAGGTTCCCGTTTCTTTATCAAGAATAGGATAGTTTCCTGCAATCTCCCGTATTTTTGCAGCAACTGCTCTGGCTTCCAGTTCTCTTGCATTTTCTCCTGTTTCCATCTCCTGCCATTCTTCTTCATCGGTTTCTGTCAGAAGCAATTCGGTACCGTTTGCCGAATATTCTCCCTCATATTCAGGAAAAACCGCCCCCGGATACAATGCAGCCTCTTCATTGTATTCTACTCCCCCCAGACTTTCTCCCATAATCTGATAAAACAGGAAATTAATACCGGAAAGTACTTCTTCTCTGCTTCTGAAATTTTTATGCAGGTCAATTCGCATGCACCCATTTTCTTCCATAGCGTATCTGTGATATTTGTCCATAAACAGATCCGGCCGCGCCAGACGAAAGCGATAAATACTCTGCTTCACATCTCCTACCATAAAGATATTATTCCGTCCCTTATCCACTTGAGAGACTGCAGTCAAAAGCTTTTCCTGAACAAAATTACTGTCCTGATATTCATCAATCATGATTTCATAAAATCTTTCAGACAATTCTATGGCAGCCTGGGTTTTTTCATCTTTTTCTTCTGTATGATGAATCAGAATGTCTAATGCAAAATGTTCCAGATCTGAATAATCCAGAATATTTTTTTCTCTCTTTTTTTCTGCAAATGCCTTTGTAAAACGAATGGTAAGATCAATAAGAACATTTACAGGGCCGGAAGCTTTTTGCATATACCGGGCAGCCTGTTCCGGAGGAACGGTAAAATACTGTTCCCGCAGTCCCTCCAGAATATCTTTTTCCTGCTGTCTCAGATTTTTTACCGTCTCTCTTGCTTCTTCTGACACCTGAGAATCTTTTTTGGCGGATAATCTCGCAAAAGAAATCCCCTCTATCATCTGCTGCCATTCTGCAAAACTGCAGGTGTTCATCATTTTTTCCAGAAATCTCATATCTGAAGCAAGAGCATTCTCATAAAAATAAGGCCCGTCTTCTTCCCGACATATACCAGTTGCCGCCTGAACCAGCTCTTCTGCTTCTTCCAGATTTTTCCGGATATCTTCTTTTATCAGTTTCATCCAGGGCGCTTCTTCCAGATCTTCCGCCTGTGTAATCTGATACGCACTTCTACAGGAATTCAGCCATTCCTCCGGATAAGGATAGCTGATTGAAAAGGCATACAACCTGCTTATCATATCTGCAATGCCTTCATCTGTTTTTCCTGTGGAAAAGCACTCTACGAACTCATAAAATGCCTCTCCCCCTTCTTCATAGGCCTCCCGAAGCACCCGGCCGATTACATCTCCCTGCATCATGCGCAGTTCTCCTTCTTCTGCCACACGATAAGAAGGATCCAGATCGATCAGATGAAAATAATTTCTGACCACATAGGAACAGAAACTGTCAATGGTAGTAATCTGGGCGCTGTGCAAAAGTATACTCTGCCGCTGCAAATGCTCATCCGTTTCATTTTCTTCCAGTTTTTTTTCTATGGCAATCCGGATTCTCTCCCGCATTTCCCCGGCCGCCGCCCGGGTAAAGGTTACGATCAGAAGCCGGTCAATATCCACAGGATTTTCCGGATCGGTTATCATACGGATAATCCGTTCTACCAGTACTGCTGTTTTTCCGCTGCCGGCTGCTGCACTGACCAGAAGATTGCAGTTTCTTGTATCAATTACTTTCTGTTGTTCTTTTGTCCACTTTGTGCTCACAGATCACACCTCCTTATCCACATTTCTGTCCCCGTTTTCCGGATCGCTCCCCATTTGTTGACGCATTTTGTCCCATATTTCCTGGGGTTTCATAGATGCAAGACGACGATAACGGGAATTTCCCTTCTTCTCGTCAAATCCGCAGGCTCCTTTGTAAGGACAATACTGACAACCATTCTTCTGTCCCATTTCATAAGGTTCCGCCTTTGTTTCCCCATCCAGGATCCTGCGTCCTATTTCCCGTATTTTATGATTTACATAACCAGATATAAGGCGAAACTGCTGCTCACTGACTGCACTGGAAGTTTTTGCAAGATTTCCATCTTTTTTTATACTCACCGGAATACTCAAAGAAGAGGCACCGCTTTTTTCCAGATTTTTATCCATAAGCTCCAGCACTGCTTTGTCTGCACTGGCAATCCCATTCATCCGAAGCTGTTTCAGAATCCTGTTGTATAACCCCTCTTCTCCTTCTTCCTCCACATAGTCCACCACCGGATCTTTGATATTGTAATAAAAAATCCCTGCCGGGACGATTTCTTTATCCGGATGATTTTTCTGTTCCAGCTCCATAGCTGCATTGAGATACAACACAAGCTGAAGCTGAAGTCCGTAATACAAGGCCACCAGATCAAAAGATGTATTGCCTGATTTATAATCAATTACTTTTACATATACATGTTCTTCATCTTCACAGATATCCACACGGTCAATCCGCCCTTTCAGCTTCATCTGTTCCTCTTCGGAAAGCGCAATATTAACGCTTTCCAGAGAATCCGCCATAGCAAAAGACACTTCAAATCGACTGGGATGAAATTTCCCCAGTTCAATCTGTTTCGCCAGTGCCCATACAGTACGCTGCATGATTCGTTTTACACGATTCACCATATAAGCATTTCTGGCATCACTGTTTAAAACCGTATTTCCATAACGGGCAACCACCTGTTCCACACACCGGTCTGCTATTTCCTCCATCTGCTCTTTGGAAAGTTCCGTCCATTCCAGATTTTCCTGACGAATCTGTTTTGCAAACTGCTCCAAACCTCCGTGAAGTACATTTCCCATATCCATGGCATTGAATTCACAGGCTGCTCTTTCTTTCAGCTCCAATCCATATGCAAGAAAATGTGCACAGGCACACTTTGCAAACAATTCCAACCGTGTGGCACTGTTTTCCAACGTAGTTCCATACAGTGCTCTGGCTACACTCTTTCCAATGGCATCTTCCGCATTCCCGGGAAAAGCGCCTTTTAACAGAATCATCAGCTTATCTTTCCATTTTTTCTGTTCCCTGAACCAGGAAAACACTTCTTTCCACTCATCCGAAGGTTCCTTTTCCAGAATCTCCTGAAATCCTTCCGCCAGATAATCCATAGCACTCTCAGGCATTTCCAGCTTCCGTTCCTTCTCCTTCCATAATTTTTCTGTTTGGATACAAGGAAACAACTTTTTAATTTCACCGATCAGAAAAGAAGGAATTGCCGGTTCTCCCTGAGCATTCTGCCTGCTGTAAGACAGATATAACTGCCTGGACGGCCTGGTCAGCGTCAGATACAGATAAAATTTCTGCATATAAAGGTTTTCTCTGGCCGTAGGTGCCAACGCTACCTGAGAATTTTTCAAATCTTCCCTGTTCAGATCTGTCAGAATCTTTCCGCCTTTCTCTTCCTTCGGAATTTTTCCTTCATTGACACCTGCAAAAAAGAGAACCTGAATGTCTCTCAAACGGGTTCTCTCCATATCCCCTACCAGAACCTGATCCTCACTGGGTGGAATAATTCCAACTTTTGCTTCTGCCAGTCCTGCTTCCAGAAGTTCACAGAATTCTCGCAGACTTACCTTTTCATCTCCCAGAATCTCTGCCATTTTATCGAAAAGCTCCATAACTACCGGATAAATCTGTTCATATTCTTTTCCTTTATCCGCCATCCCCTGCTTTTCAAAATAAATTTCACTTGCTTTAAGTTTCTCCTGAATTTTACAGGAAACAATAAAATCATACAGCGCATGAAGCCTTATAATGACCTGCTCTTTCCGCACTTTCATCCGTTCCGTGAAATCCCCGAGCAGACACATAAGTTTTTTCCTTATCTTCTCTATCTCCGGCACTTCTTCCGGCTTTTGTCCTCTGTACGGAAGAATCCATTCTTCCTGCCACTTTCTGTAGCTGCGGATTCCCATTCCGATTACATAATTCTCCAGCCTGTCCATTTCCTCTTCTGAAATATCCACAAGACCGCAGCGCAAAAACCGGAATACACTTTCATAGCTGTAATTCTCCACCAGCATATCCATTGATGCACGGATAAATTCCACAAAAGGATTCATAAACAGGGATTTTTTCCGGTCTGTAAAACAGGGAATCCCATAATTTCCAAATATCCTTTCCGCATAATCTGCATAAGTTTCCATATCTCCGGTAATAACCGCAAAATTCCTCCAACGGAGTCTCTTCTCCCGGATCAACCGGTGGATCGTAAGCGCAATCTCTTCGATTTCTTCACCGGGAGTTCTGCTCTCCCGGATAAATACAGCCTCCTGTGCTTCCTTATATACCTGTTTTTTCACGCGAAAGATATTCTTCTCCAGAAATTTCAGTGCCGGCTGATCTGCAAATCTTCCCGTGCCTGTAATCCAGGTATCTTCGATCGGACAGCCGGTTTCCCTTCCGATCCGGCACAGTTTTTCCACCGTCTCCTGGCTCAGACGAAACAGATCCGAAGGATTTCCCGTCTGATAAGGCTTTCCCTCTTTATCTGTGGTAACCGTTACATACATCTGTTGACACAGAGGAAGAATCTTCCTGAGAACCTGCATCTGAACAGGAGTAAAGCCCGTATATCCATCCAGAACCAATACACTGTTTTTTAATTTTCCGGATTTCCCCGCTACTTCTCCCAGTACATCCAGTACTTCTTCTTTTGTAATGGCTTTTCCATTCAAATATTCAAAAAATCCTTCATATAAAACAGCAATATCCTTCAGCTTATAATAAAGCTCCGGTTTATTTCCGGCACAGGAAATCAGTCGTTGCATATCTTCATTGGTTACTTCATACTGTCTCAGTTCGGATAGCATGGATTTCATCTGCGACACATATCCCTGCTTCTGCATTTTCTCTCCGAAGATTTTCAGATCCTTTTTCCTGTTCTGTGCCACTTTTCGCAGCACCAGACTTTTCCCTGTATCCTCCAGTACCTGTTGGCAGGTTTCTCCGGTCTCTTCCAGAACACGAAATGCCAGACGTTCAAAACTGAGCACATCAATGTTCATAATGCCTTTTCTGGGATGCATCATGACCAGTTCTTTCTGTGTCTGCATGGTAAACTGTTCCGGTACCAGTACAAGAAACTGTTTTTGCGGATATTCCATAGATTCCTGAATGATCTTATTATAGATATAATAGGATTTTCCCGCTCCTGATGCACCGAAAATAAAATGTAATGCCATAAATACCTCCCTTCTGTCTACAGGAAGAATTTCTCGATTACTTCCGCTATTCCATCCTCATCATTATTATGAAGAGTCACATAGTTTGCCACATCTTTCACTTTTTCCTGGGCATTGGCCATAGCAACTCCAAGACCTGCAAACTGAATCATGGATATATCATTATAGCCGTCTCCGCAGCAGACCATCTCTTCCCTTTGAATTCCAAGAATTCCCAGCAACCTTGCCAAGCAAAATGCCTTATCCACATTTTTGGGCAGTGCCTCAAGAAAATACGGCTCTGACCGAAAAATCTGCGCCTCATGAAGATATTTTTCTGTAAGAATTGGTTCTATTCTTTCCAGATCCTCCGGTTCCCCTGTAAAGAGACATTTATTTACCGGAAAATCTACGTATTTTGGAAAATCTTCTCTGTATACAATTGGAAGACCTGTAATTGCAGACTCTATTTTCATATATTCATCCGGTTCTGTACCTGATATAATACAGTCCTCTTTATATGTGATAATTCCCATATGATATTTTAAAGCATCCTGGTAAAGTTTTTTGGGCATTCCCTGCGGCAATTCTTTTGAATAAATACATTCCTTTGTTCTCCAATTCACGATTCTTGCCCCGTTAAAGGCAAGAACATAACTTCCATATTTTTCAAATTCCAGTTCTTCTGCTATATTCACAATTCCTTTTGTAGGACGGCCGGACGCTATGGCTACCGGCACTCCTTGTTTTTGCAGTTCCAGTATGGCCTTCTTTGTTTTTGGAAGAACCTTTTTCTCTGAATTTGTAACAGTTCCGTCTATATCTAAAACCAGTAAATTATAACGCATCTTTCTACCTCCGTATTTTTACAGTGTAACACAAAAAACAGGAGACACCAACCTGGTTTTGTGCATATTTTTCTTTTCTTTTTAATATGCTATAAAAAGGAATGCAGGAGGTGCAGCCATGAGCGCAAAGACAAAAATTATCGTGTTACATATGAAAGAAGTTATTTATACCATAATTTTTGTGGTACTTGCCATTCTTCTGGCAGTTCTTCTTTTTCTCATGTTCGGAAAAAACAAAACATCCGGCACAGCAACCGCATCCGCAGCGATCTACCATGCCGGTATTTACAAAAGCCCCATAACACTGGGAGAAAATACCTTTGATGTGGAAGTGACAGTAGATGAAAATCAAATTCTATCCATTGCCATGACAAATCTCAGCGAAGCCACGACTGCCATGTATCCCTTGATGGAGCCTGCACTGGATGCACTTGCCGGTCAGATCTATGCTTCCCAGTCCACAGAAAATATTACTTATTCCGAAGAAAACAAATATACTTCCATGCTGCTTCTGGATGCCATCAATTCAGCGCTGGAAAAAGCCAGAATAAATTAGACATATGTAAGGAATCCCCGGAAACCGTTTCACACAGTTCCCGGGGATTCTTATCTGTCAGCACACAGATAAAGAGTTACAATTTCACAACCTCTTACAGAAATTTTAAATATTCCTCTTTCATCAGGCAGAATTTCTTCTCCTTGTTCTTCTATTACATTACTTCTAAAACACTTTCCAGGATGAACAAATTCAAGAACTGAAGGATTCTTACACTGCTTTACAAATCTTGCTATAATCCCCTTTCTATCATTTGCAGCCTTATACCCGGTCATTACCATACCATCTCCATGCCAGTTCAGATATGTCTTGCTCAGCGGAAGTCTTCCCTTCTGTACAGAAATCTGCTTACTGGTAAAGCCAATCTGAAATTTCTGTGCTTCGGCAAATCCATCATACTCCATATCTTCTTTTTTCCCGGATACCCAACGTAACTTTGCCTCAGTAATTCTCCTGCACTGGGCCTCAGGCGTGGGGAAATATCCCCAATCTCCCATTTCTCCTACAGCTCTGAGCAAAGTAACTGCAATAGTATTCCTGTCATGTAGTATTTCGTATTCATACTGACCCTGATTTGCAACCAGAATACCTCCCTTTTCATCACACATAGCAACAAAATACTGCTGATGCTCACATTTACTTGGATTTTTCCAAACATCACTGTGTCTGTTTGAACGTGTTACTACTTCAAAAACAGAATCTGCTCTGTGAACAGAAGTTTGCAGATCCGTCGGAAACAATACTCTGACTCTGTGATCTTCTGCCTGATTATCAAATATAATTTTTACATCCAGATAATTGGTTCCCTTTTCCATAGATAATTCAGTATGTATGATCTGCTCCATACATTCCCTGCCCCGCAGAATCTGCCTTTTTCTGGAATCGGTTACCATAACCTGTTCTTTGTACAGAAGATCATCTGCTCTGCACGGAATCTCCATGCTTAAATCAATTCCATAGACAGCTTTCCATGGAGTATCTTCTTTTACATAAATTTCTGCCCTGGCAGTTTCTGTTGTAATTCTTCCATCACCTGCAGTTTCTCTGAAAACATACTCATTTCCCACATCTCCGGTATCTTCAAATATTCCCTGATCTTTATAGAGTTTACCGGTTTTTTTATCTAAAACGGTAAAAGTCCCGTTTTTTTCTATGGTAACTTTTTCATTAACAATTTCCAGTTATATCTCAATCTGTCATGGGGATAATCCATTCCTTCCCGCATTGCCATTACCGATACAGGTTCTGCCATTTTTTCCAAAAGGACTTCATTTTTTCTGTTTGCAGATTTTAAATAATTTCTGGAAGAAGCGGTATTTACCAGAGTATTATAACCATCTGTTTCCTGACTGGTCAATTCGCCGGTTACCACAGAAAGTTCAGAATCAAGAGATTTTTTCACACATTCAATATAAGTTGGAAAATCCGAATGCAGGAAGGTAATATCCGGATACAATTTTCTTGCTGTTTCCAATGCTTCCGGCAGATTTTTCTGAATCGGCTGATGATCGCTTCCGTTCATAAACAACAAATGTTTCGTGGCAGCAAATTTTCTTGCGTCCTCCAGCTTTCTGTCCCAAAATTCTTTTGCTGCTGTTTCCTCTACAGGAATCTCACTTCCATTGTTATACCAGTTTGCAAATAAAATCCCCAGAAGTTCTGATCCGTCCGGACTTTTCCAGATCAGTTCAGAAAAAGCCGAAAGATAATCCTGCCCCTCAACCTGATTATTAAATCCTACGGGACGTACTCCTCTTCCAAAAGCCACAGCTTCCATTCCCGCCTGTTTCAGAATCTGAGGCATCTGTCCCACATTTCCAAAAGCGTCCGGAAAATATCCTGTTTTGCAAACAGGACCATATTTCTTCGCATCTTCCATCCCGTACAGGATATTTCTCACATTCGCTTCTCCACTGGTAAGGAACTCATCCTGAAGTACATACCATGGACCAATCTGAAAATTTCCTTTCCGAACATATTCTGTAAGCTTTTCTTTCTTATCCGGATGAATTTCCAGATAATCTTCCAAAACTACTGTCTGCCCATCCAGATGAAATTTTTCATATCCGTTTTCTTCCTCAAAAGCTTGCATGCAGTCATCCATCAGTGTCAATAATCTTCTTCTGTGTGTTTCAAACGGAAGATACCATTCTCTGTCCCAGTGAGAATGAGATATTACATGTACAACTGTTTTCATAAAGCACCTCTCATCGTTTTTGTAAGCTAAAAAGAGCCTGAACACACCACTGAACAGACAGGGTACATCAGACTTTTTATTCTATTTATTTTTTCCGCAAATAACAAGTATATTTCCTTCGTGAAGCGTATAACTTTTTCCCAGCTTCAGTATTTTTCCCTGCTGCATAAATTCTGCTTTTTTACCGGAAACCGTTATTGATTCTGCCAGGAAGTCATTCCAAATACCAATATTCCTTACGTTCATAGTACCGTCCAGACATTTTATTTCCATACGGTTATTCTCCATTTCAGCAATACCATAGCCATATGGAGTAAACCACGGAGTTTCTAATTTATTTTCTTTCGGATTAAAAGATATGGTTTCTTTCGGGATATCAATTTTCAAGCCGCTCAGGGAAAGCATCAAAGTCCAGGCTGCCAGCGGTCTGTAATAGTGTCCGCCACATTCTTCATGATTAAAAATTCTTCCTGCCTGGAAATAACGAGCTTCCACATTTCCTGCCAGTTCTTTTGCCCACTCGAAATATCCCATTTCCAAAAGCATACTGGAAATTGCATACTCAATTCCTGACCAGTTAGATTCCACCTGTACATTGCCATAGGTGTAAAGTGTGGGAATTCTTCCCTGGGGATAAGAGGCATTAATCAGTCCACCCTCTTTTGAATAATTGTTTCCCCATACTCTTTCCATAACTTTACAAATTTTATCATCATCCACATAAGCCGGCAATCCCATTACCTTACAATACCACGCAGCATCCAACTGTCCCGACATCAAACATTCATCTCTATCTTCTCCATCCACCCAGAGACTGAAATATTCTCCGTTCCACAGTTTTTCCAGACTTTCTTTTCCTCTGTCCAGAACTTCCTGCCAATGCTCTTCACGTTCTTTATTTTTCATTTCCTGTGCCATCCGTACTGCTGCTGTCAGAGATGCCAGCCAAAGTCCCGCTATATAAATCGGAATTCCTCTGAATTTCCATGCATCATAAGTATTAGCGGCTGTATCATGATCCGGAAGACCATCTCCATCTGTGTCCAGTTTTTCAATACTGTCCATAGCGCGCATCACCGGTTCCCACATTTGTTCCAAATATGCATGATTTCCGGTCCACAAATAATCTCTGCATACCATCAGAACAAACTGAGGATTCATATCAACCCGATCATAGCCTTCATCCACATGATCAAAATCAGGTCTGAAGAAATGGTGTACCCTTCCATCTTCTCTCTGGAATTTCAGACCCATTTTCATCCGCTTCAGCTGCAGTTCCGGGAACATTGCCAAAATCATATAAGAACCATAATAAGTAATATCAACGGTATGGAACCCATAGCTTCCCAATCCTTCCCAAATTCCAAAATCTCCGTTTTCTGCCCACCAGGAACATTTCAAAAGAGTACTTAATTGAATAATCCAATTTCGGGTAAATTTTGCCGGAGCAGAACATGTCTGAAGTGTTGTTGAAAAAAGTCGTACTTTCTTTAAAATTTCATTTCCATGCACTGTAAGGTCTGCAGCTGCCTCCTCCGCATCTTTATACCAGCAGCTATATTTGTGTCCTACAAACTGATTTTCAATACTAACATGATTAGGAAAATTCCATGTAACAAAAAAACGTATTTCTCTTGTTTCTTCCGGCTCCAAAATCACTTTACTGCAAAGTGCTCCATCACCGAACCCTCTGGACAATCCTTCTTCAAAATCTCTGTAATGTTTCAGAAGGATTCCCAGAAATTTCCTTGTCCCTTCTAAAGTATCCAATATATCTGGTCGAACTTCCTGAAGGCGTTTCCATGGTCTGAATCCACTGGCAAGTTTTTTCACAGATTCCAACATTCTGTCAGCCTCTTTCTCTGTCAAATTTTTCAATGAAACTTCATCCATATTCAAAAGGTTTTCATCTTTCTTTTCCCATCCTTGGTTGGGTAATTCTCCATAATCCCGGAATCCAAACAGACAGGATTCCTCTGAAATGCCAAAGTCGCCACTTAACACATAAGCACCGAAGAATTCTGCATAATCACCAACAATATAACTATGTTCTCCTCCAGATACTGATAAAGCAATACTTCCATTCTGTTCTGTCTTTTCCCCGGAATCACTTCCCATAAAAAGAGTTGTCCTGTCAACAGCAAAGCTCATCCTGTTTCTGAGTATTCTGTTTTTACATCCTCTGTTAACCGGATTTTTTAAAGTCCTCAGCAGAGATACTTCCATTTTTTTCATCATTTCATATAATTTTATCATTTTCTGTTTGTACTGTTTTCACAATCAGTTTTTCACTCCCCGGGGTATTTGATATATCTTTTTTCATCATAGTTTTATATTGACATATTTGCTTTCGTTTTACCTTTTGCAATAAAACAAAAAAATGTGTTTGATATGATTTCAAGAATCAACGAAAAAAACAGTGCTTCACACTGCTTTCTTTCATTGTTTATCACATCAGAAGCAAAAAAACTGGTGGAACATCTGATTTCTTTGAACCACAAAAAACTCCTCCGCAGGCCCGTGCCCTCTGTCTGACCTTACCAGATAATTTTTTAGCCCATTCCAGTCATCTGCCTGGGTGTTTTCGCCAAAAAATATATGAGCCAGTATCTCTATAAAGATACTGGCTCATATTCGATATCCGTCCTCAAAATGTGACCTATATGATCATCCAACTAACAGATATAACATATCATATGCTTATTTGATTGCACCGTCTACCATACCCTGGATAATCTGTTTCTGTGCAAAGAGGAACAGAATAACGATTGGAATCATGGCAAGGAGTGCCGCTGACAAGATCAAATCCCACTGTTTTACGTAAGAACCTACGAAACTGCTTACTGCAACCGGCAGAGTCTTGATTCTTCCGTTCAGACCCAGCATCAGAGATGGCAGCAGGTAGTCGTTCCAAATCCAGATACCATTCAGAATCAATACAGTTACCTGAACAGGTTTCAGCAGAGGGAAGATGATGCGGAAGAAAGTACCTTCCGGTGAACATCCGTCAATCCATGCAGCTTCTTCCAGTTCGTAAGGAATTCCTTTTACGAATCCATGAAGGATAAACACAGACATGGAACCGCCGAATCCCATGTATGCAAAGATGATTCCTTTATAACTCTGCAGCATCTGAATTCCAAGGAAATTAGAGGTCTCACGGAATGTAGAAAGCAGAGGGAGCATAACTACCTGGAAAGGAATAACCATTGCAGACACAAAAAGCATAAAAATAAAGTTTGACCATTTTGTTTTATTTCTTACAAGAACCCATGCTGCCATACTGGAAAACAGGGTAAGCAGAACCAGTGACACTGCTGTGATAAACAGTGAACTGAAAAAGGAATTCCAGTAATTAAAACTTTGATTATTAATAACATTAGACAGGTTTGTAAACATCTGTCCCCAGTTTTCCGGCAAAGAAATCGGGCTGACAACAATGTCACCACTGGTCTTTGCAGAGTTGAGCACAACCAGGAGGAAAGGAGAAAGAATGACAATCGTAAGGATAATGCCAATGACTTCGGCAATTCCTGTTCTTATTTTCTGAGCTCTCATTACATTTCTACCTCCTTCTTCTTACTAATGGTTACCTGAGTCAGAGAAACAACAGCCAGGATGATAAAGAATACAACCGCTTTTGTCTGACCAAGTGCATACTGGTTTTTACCAATGGCTGTATTATAAATATTCAAAGCCAGGAATTCAGTAGACTGTACTGGTTTTCCTCCCAGAATACGGCTTGGTGCACCGTTTGTAATTGCCAGGTTCAAGTCGAACTGTTTGAATGAGTTAACCAGAGTCAGGAAAATACATACGGTAAATGTATTGGCAATCATAGGAATTTTGATTTTCAGAAGTGTCATGATCTGGTTGGCACCATCTACATTGGATGCTTCCAGTACGTCTTTTGGTACACTCTGAAGACCGGTTACATAAATCATCATAATGTATCCGGCATACTGCCAGGTACTTACAATAAGAATTGCTGCAATTGCCAAGTTCGGGTCTGTCAGCATAGAAACGCTTCCTGCAATGACAGAAGTAAATACTTTATTGAAGATAAACTGCCATACATAACCAAGTACGATACCACCAATCAGGTTCGGAAGGAAGTAAGCAGCTCTGTAAAGATTACGTCCTTTTACTTTGGAAGTACACAGAAGAGCCAGTCCAAACGCTACCAGGTTTACAGACAGCATATTAATTACCGTAAAGATAAAGGTTACAATAAAAGAGTATACATAATCTTTTGATTTGAACATGGTAATATAGTTGCCAAGTCCAACGAAGTTATTAAATTTGATTCCATTCCAGTCTGTCAAGGAATAGAAAATACCACATGCAAATGGTATCAGTACTGTTACTGCAAATGCGAAGATGAGAGGAAATAAAAACAGTACATTAATAATGGAACGATGTTTTCTGGTAGGCAGAAGATAAACACCCGCAATCAGTAAGAAAGCGCCTGCAATCAACAATCCGCCACGATAAGAAGCATCACTTCTCATAAAGTCCAGGATAAGAGCAATCACGATGCTTGCTGCTCCCAGAACTATCCCTGCAAGAGATATTGTTTTCATTAATTGTTTATTCATTCTGATTTCTCTCCCTCTGAAACTTTACCGGCGGCTTTCCGGAAAGAAAGCCACCGGTAAAATGGATTAGTTGGATCCGTTTGCTGCTACGTAATCTGCAATTGTAGAAGCCATTGTGCTTACAAATCCGTCTTTGTCAAGCTGATCTTTTGCGTACAGTTCAAATACGGCACCTGTAGCGTTCTGTGCAATACCTTCTGGCTGAGTTGACCAATCCCATGCATAAGTTTTGCCTTCTTTGATGTATGGAAGCATGCTCTTTGCAAGTGGTGTTGCAGGTTCCAGTGTGCAGGACAGATATGGAGAAACGATACCACAATCTTCAACCAGTGCTTTCTGGCCTTCTTCACTCTGAACCAGTGCTGTCAGGAATTCTTTACAAGCATCAATCTTGTCACTTCCGTTGTAGATACCCCAGTATGCAGGTGCATCAATAAGAAGTCCGTCTGTATCTTCTGTTGAGAATGCTGCAGGAGCAAGTCCACATTCAAATGTTGCATCGTAATCCGGAAGAGAAGGATCGATCCAGTTACCCTGAGTAATGAATGCTGCTTTTCCTGTTGCCCACAGTGCCAGCTGATCATCGTATGTACCGGAAATCAGAACGTTCTGATCTGCATAGGTAAATAACAGTTTTACCCAATCAGCGAACTGTCCCATTCTTTCTTCATCAATTTTACCTTCATTATTTACCATATCAATATATGTCTTGTCATCACGATCCAGACCCTGTGAATAATAAGCAGCCATCATGTGGTTACCTGTAGACCAGTTCATCTGTCCGGATTCTGCTGCAACTGAACAAACAGCCTGCAGACCCAGTTCATCTTTCATGCCGTCGATTTTTTCAAATGCTGCTTTGTAAGCATCAATGTTTGTCAGAGTGGCCGGATCAATTCCTGCTTTATCCAGAATGTCTTTGTTATATGCAACACCGACTCCTTCCAGTGCGAAAGGCACACCATATACTTTTCCGTCATCACCCTTAAATTCGTAATCGGTATCCTCAATCCATGCTTCTCCGTCAAGTGGCTCCAGCCATTCGCTGAAAGAAGATTTGTAGGAGTCAACACCGAAAGCAAAAATATCCGGCATATTTCCTGCTGCATAGTAGTTCTTTAACTGACCGTTAACGTCAACACCACCGCCCAGAGATTCAACTACGACTTCCTGTCCTGTTTTTTCCTGATACTGTTTTGCAAATTCTTTTAACTGTGCATCAATCTCGATCTTTGTATTCATGAAACGGATTGCATCTTTGCTTGCTGTAGTATTCGCAGCTGCATCATCGCCAGCTTCTGTTGCTGCTGCGTCATCGCTCTTGCTTCCGGAATCACTTGCTCCACCGCAAGCTCCTAAAGTTACAGTCATTGTACCTGCAAGTAATACTGCTAACAATTTCTTTTTCATACTGTTTTACCAACCTTTCTTTGTTATTAAGGGTTTTTTCTTTGTACCTTTTGCGCATAAGGTTTTCATGTTTGTATCATATCACTCCTTTTCTTTAAAATCAATAGTTTTCACACATGTTTTATTGCTTTCTACATTTTTAACAGAATACCACCCTATTTTTTGCAATTTTTCCTCTGATTTTTGTGCATTTTATACGTATAGGTTTTTCGCAAAACCTATTTTACCCTTTTATTTCGACAAGCTTATGCGCAAAAAGTCAAGTTTCCCCTTTTTATATCACAGATTCCGGAACCTTTTGCGCGTAAGTATATAATTCCCAACAAAGAAAAACGCTTTGCCGGTAATTACTGGCAAAGCGTTTTTCTAATTGATCTTTTTTACAGAATCACGAATAACAAGTTCCGTATCCTGTATAATCAGTTCTTCTTTCTTTCCTTCTTCAATCAGCCTGATCAGTGCATCGACAGCTGCATACCCTTTCTTCTCAATATTCTGTCTTACTGTGGTAAGAGCAGGCCGCACCAGACGGGCGGTTATTACATCGTCAAATCCGGCTATGGATACATCTTCCGGTATTTTTCTTCCTTTATCTCTGAGCATATTCATGATTCTGGAAGCATAGTAATCGGAAGAACAGACAAATGCCGTGTACAAAAACGAAGCCTCATATATTTCCTGCTCATTCAACATTACACCTTTATCTGAATTACGAATTTTAATAAACCGCTGTTCCTCTTCCGGAATTCCTGCTTCTTCCATGGCTGCACAATATCCCAGGAATCTCTGTTTATCAAGGTTCACCAGATTGTCTGCCAGAAAAACAACTTTCCTGTGCCCGCATCCGATTACATATTTTGTCAGTTCATATTCTGCTTTTCGATCATCAATCCGTATATTTGCACAATTTCCTAAGCCATTGGTATCATAATCATCAATAATGGCAATGGGCTGTTTATAACGTTCACGAAGATATCGGATATCCCCTTCTACAAACCCGGAAGTAATAAGACCATCCATATTCCAGGACATGGTGAGCTGCTGCACCTGATGAACATCATTTACGGAATACACCATCAGATAATATCCCTTTTCACGAACCCGTTCTTCCACAGCTCCAAGGATTCCGCCTATAAACTGATCCGTAAATCGATTCTGATCTTTCATAAATCCCCTTTTGACTACCAACCCGATAATTCTGGAACGGCGGCTGGCCAGATTCCTCGCATTGATATTAGGGGTATAATCATATTTTTTCAGGATCTTCTGAATCCGCTCCACATTTGCCGGGGATACCTCTTTTGTTTTTCCATGTATGACATTGGAAACTGTAGTAGTACTGACTCCAAGTTCCTGTGCCATTTCTTTAATTGTTACCATTTCAAATTCAAACTCCTGTTCTACAGCAATTCTACGTCAATTGTCTTTTTGCGGCTGCCTTCATATGTACAGGTTCCGTCTTTTTCAATGGATACTGTACCATAATTTTCAGGATTTTCATAGTTTTTACTCATTCCGTCGTCTTCATACCACTGATAAACAGCTTTATTTTTTACAAAAGCAAGGGCAGTTACATGGCTTTCATCCACCTGATCCATATATTCTCCGCCTTCTGTAAGGATGAGTAGATGATCCGGTCGAATAAAGAGCAACATTTCAAACAGACCTGCCTTTACATAATGATGTCCGGCCGGCAAAATTTCCGTATCGTAATCGGTAAGGCTGCGGAGACGAACCATCGCCATCTCTTCCGGAAGGTATACATATCTTCCCTCAGCATTCTGGGTGTATACCGGTGCTATCATCACACTGTCGCCAACAAGAAGCTGATCTTCCACCTGAGAAACAAAGGGATCCTCCGTATACACAAATGATAAAGGTTTAAAATACATTTCACTTCCAAGAGCTGCTTTCATATATTCACTGTATACATAAGAAACAAGCCCATAACGGATACGGATCATATCCCGGAATTTGTCCATATGGTCGAACTGGTAAGCTTCCTGTTCTCTTGTATCCAGAGCACTATGATTTCTCATAAGAGGAGAAAACATGGCAAGCTGCGTCCAGCGCATCACCAGATCTTCCGTAGCGTCTGCACCAAATCCTCCAATATCCGCTCCTGTATACAGAATTCCTACCATATTCAGGGACGGCATCATCTTCAGATTCAACAGAAGATGCTGCCACCAGGATTTATTATCTCCTGTCCAGATACCGCCGTACCGGTGCATTCCCACATAAGAAGAACGGGAAAACATAAGAATCCTCTTATCCGGACAAAGACGTTCAAAGGCCTCTCCTGCCGCACGTGTCATATTATACCCGAACAGATTGTGTACTTTGTCATGCCGAACCATCTCTCCGTCCACATTATGATAAAACTTTTTAAAATCGTCTGTATTATTTGCCAGACCGCCTACCAGACCGGTAAATTTCTGAAAAGTTTCCAGGTCCAGATTCTGATCCTTCAATTCGGCAATGGCATCAAAAGTCTCATCCATTCTGTCCTGCGCAAAGAAAATAGACGGTTCATTCATATCATTCCAGAACCCTTCGATGCCCTGATCCAGCAGTACCTGATATTTGTCTCCGAACCATTTTCTGGCATCTTTGTTCAGAACATCCGGGAAGTGAACTTTCCCCGGCCATACACCTGCAACAAATTCTTTTCCGTCTTTCTCTTTGCAGAAATAACCTTTTTCTACCCCTTCTTCGTATACATCATATCCTTCTTCCACCTTGACCCCTGCATCAATGATCGGAACCAGATGGATATGCTGTTCCTTCATCTCACTGACGAATCGGGGGAAATCCGGAAAGCGTTCCTGATTTACTGTAAAATCCTTGAACCGTTCCATATAATCGATATCCATATAGACGCTTTCCAGAGGAATATGATTTTCCCTGTGTTTCTCTACTACCTGGCGGATGTCTCTTTCATTCATATAACCCCAACGGCTCTGCTGATAACCAAATGCCCACTTGGGAGGAATATAACTTCTGCCGATCAGCTGTCGAAATTGTTTCACAATAGAAAGTATACTGTCACCTGTGATTACATACACATCCGCGTCCGCTTCTTCCAGACGAATCACAATCTGATCCAGATGAGAATACCCGATATCAAAGCTAATAATTCCAGGATAATCGAAGAACACTCCAAAGGTTTCTTCTCCACCGTCAAGAACAAGGACATTATGAGAAGCATAGAGGGAATGTCTGTCTTCCACATGAGTCGGTTCATCTGCACAACAACTTTTATAAAGCCATCCTCTTTTATTGATTCCACGTACATTTTCTCCCAGCCCGTATACTTTCTCCTTGTCTTTCATCGTATAGAAAAATGTCAGTTTCCCATCTTTCTCTTCCACCTTCAGAAAAGGAATTGCATCCTGTTGTGCTTCCATTTTATTAACAACAGCATCCGTCTGAAAGGGTTTTCCGTAAGTAAATTTTGTAATCATTTCGTCCTCCTGTTGTTTTTCAACTTTATATTCTGCCTTTATCATATCATAGTGATATACGCCCTTCAATACCTTTTGCGCATAATTCACATATCGCACAATGTTTCATCCATTTTATATTGTATTTTTTCCCTTTTCTCCGCACCTTCTTTATTTATTTCGAACAGGAATTAAGCTGCTACAACAGCACTTTTAACCAAATAGCACTATTGCAGCAGCCCTTTTTTATTTTTCTGAAGGATATTTTAATCCCCATTTTTTCCGGATTGTATCCATCTGTGCCATAATCCGGCAGGTTTCTTCATGAGGCATTTCCGGACATTCATATTTTCCTTCTTCAATTGCCTTTTTGCAGGCACGCACCTGATACTCATAACCAGTAATCTGCTCCGGACGCTGATATACTGCTGTCACTTCCCGATTTTCATTGTATACGGTAATGGATTCAAAATTATTGATATTTTCTACAACCAGAAATCCTTTGGAACCATAGATAATTCCCTGTCTGTCTGACAGTACACGAAGAGAACTGTTCAGGATTGCCATTTTACCGTCTTTATACACCAATGTGGTACTGCTCTGTGCATCCACCCCTGTATCCGTCAGGATTACTGTGGAATCCATACTTGCAATCTCATCCCCAAAGGCAATAGATGCAAAATTCAGGGTATACACTCCTACATCAAGAAGGGCTCCTCCAGCCAACTCCGGTTTTGTCAGCCTTGGCACATGTGAAATCAGATAAGCCAGATTTGCAGTCAGTGTGTATGGTGTTCCAATTGCACCGGACGCCAGTACTTCCTGAAGAGTTTTTGCCATAGGCATGTAACGAACCCACATAGCTTCCGCCAGAAGAAGACCTTTTTCTCTGGCAAGGGCAATCATTTCTTTTGCTTCTGTTTCATTTACAGCAAATGCTTTTTCGCAGAGGACATTTCTTCCGCTTTCCAACATCATCTTGACATTGCTGCAGTGTTCAGACATGGGGGTTGCCACATAGACCAGATCGATGTTTTCATCCTTTGCCAGTTCTTCATAGGAACCATATGCACGGGGAATCTGATATTTCCCGGCAAAGGCCTGGGCTTTTTCCAAACTTCTGGATGCTACTGCACAGATTTCCACTTCTTCCATCTGCATCATGGTATCTGCCATAGTTGCAGCAATATTGCCTGTACTCAAAATCCCTGCTCGTAATTTTTTCATTTATAAAATCCTCCCTGCTTCTTTCTCAACTTATAACTTTTCCAACTCATCAATCCAGATCCGTACGCAGGCATCACTGGGCATACGCAGGTCTCCTCTTGGAGATACAGCCACACTTCCCACTTTCGGTCCATCTGGCAGACAGGAACGTTTGAACTGCTGAGAGAAAAATCTCCAGTAGAATTTTTTCAGCCATTTCAGAATGACTTCATCCTCATAAACCCCTTCAAAGACCTTTTCTGCAAGTCTGTAAATCTTCGCAGGACTGCTCTGAAAACGAAGCATATGATACAAAAAGAAATCATGAAGCTCATAAGGGCCTACCAGATCTTCGGTTTTCTGGGAAATCACTCCGTCTTCCGGAGGCAGAAGTTCCGGACTCACCGGCGTATCCAGTACATCCAGAAGAATGGAAGCGAGTTTTTCTTCCCCGCAGGTATCTGCATAATACCGTACCAGATGACGTACCAGTGTTTTTGGCACGGATGCATTGACGCCATACATAGACATATGATCTCCATTGTAAGTAGCCCATCCGAGAGCCAGTTCTGACAAGTCTCCCGTACCGATAACCATACCCCCGAATTTGTTTGCAATATCCATGATTACCTGGGTACGCTCCCTGGCCTGTCCGTTTTCATAAGTCACACTGTGATCGTTGAAATCATGTCCGATATCTTCAAAATGCTGCATAACAGCTTTCTTTATGTCAACTTCCTTTAAAGTTGCTCCAAGGCGTCTGGTCAGTTCGCAGGCATTGTTATACGTCCTGTCTGTTGTTCCGAAACAGGGCATGGTTACTGCAATGATTTTATTTCTGTCAAGGCCGCACAGGTCAAAGGCTCTGGCGGTTACAAGAAGGGCCAGCGTAGAATCCAGGCCTCCGGAAATGCCCAGTACCGCACACTGACTATGGGTATGTTCCAGACGCTTTTTCAGTCCCATGGCCTGCATGGTGAGAATCTCATCGCAACGCCTGTCTCTGTCTCCCTTCACAGAAGGCACAAATGGATTTGGTGCAAAATATCGCTCAAGAACTGTCTCTGTTTCTCTCAGGTGAAACGGAATCACTGTATAATTTTCACCTGCTGCTGGTTCCCAGGTTGTGTTCTTTCTTCTCTCTCCGGTCAGACGCTGAATATCCAGCACGCCATAGATGGTTTCATTTGCAAAACGTTTCGCCTCTTTTAATAAAGTACCGTTTTCTGCAATCATATTCTGTGCACCAAATACCAGATCCTGTGTAGATTCACCATTTCCTGCTGTAGCATAAATATATCCGCAGATCAGTCTTCCCGACTGACCGCATACCAGCTCTCTCCGATAGCTGTCTTTTCCTGTGGCTTCATCACTGGCTGAAAGATTTACGATCAAAGTTGCACCTGCCATGGCATGTGCGATACTTGGGGGATTTGGAGCCCATAAATCTTCACAGATTTCTGCTGCCACGGTAAGTCCTCTCATCTGAGGACAGGTAAAAAGCAGATTCTGTCCCAGTGGAACCTGTCTGCCATACCAGTCTACCTGTCCTTCCATAGGTCCACCCGCCGCAAAGTGCCGTGCTTCATAAAATTCTGCATAATTCGGCAGGTGACGTTTTGGCACGAATCCCAGAACCTTTCCTTCTGAGATCACGGCTGCCGTATTGTACAGCTTTCCGTTAAATTCCAGAGGTGTACCTACAAAAATTAAGCCTTCCACATCCTCCAGTTCCTGTTCCAGATTATGCAGTTCCTCACGGGCCCTGTCTAAAAGCAGTTCCTGCCAGAACAGGTCTCCGCAGGTGTAACCGGTCAGACAAAGCTCCGGAAATACCATGATTTTGGCTCCTGCCTCTGCCATTTCTCTGACTCTCTTTCCAATCTCTTCTCTGTTATGCACACAATCTGCCACCAGAATATCCGGCGTTGCAGCAGCCACCTTCAAAAAACCGTCTCTCATATGATACCTGACCTTTCTTACGCCCTTTTGCAGCGTTTTAATATGTCTTTCAGTTCCTCTACTGTGAAAATATAATTTTTATTACAGAAATGACAGTTCAGTTCGATTTCTTTTCCTTCCCGGATCATATCCTGGATTTCTTTCTTTCCTACACTGATCAACGCTTTTTCTACACGTTCTTTGCAGCAGTTGCAATAGAACTGTGTCGGTATTTTTTCATTGATTTCAATATCAAATCCTTCCAGAAGTACCTCCAGCAGGGATTCCGGTGTATGTCCTTCTTCCAGAAGTGCCGTCACAGAAGTAACTTTTTTCAGATTTTCTTCCAGTTTGCTGATCACGCTTTCTTCTGTAAATGGCATAAGCTGGATGATAAATCCGCCTGCCTGTCTGACTGTGTTATCTTTTTCCATCAGCACCCCAAGCCCAACGGATGAAGGCACCTGTTCACTGGTGGCAAAATAATACGTCAGATCCTCTGCAATTTCGCTGGTCTGAAGTACAGTCTGCCCAACATAAGGTTCTTTTAATCCCATATCCTTAATGACATTCATAAATCCTACACCTACAGCTCCGGCCACATCCAGTTTTCCCTTGTCATTGGCATGCAGAATCACGTTTGGATTTCCCACGTATCCTTTTACATTTCCGTGAGAGTCAGCAGTCACCGTAATTCCGTTCAGCGGACCACCTGCTTTCACCTGAAGAGTCAGAATATCCTTCTCTCCTTTCATCATAACTCCCATCATGCTTCCTGCAGTAAGAAGTCTTCCCAGTGCTGCTGTAGCCACCGGACTTGTATTGTGTGAGGCTCTTGCAGTCTCCACTGTATTTTTTGTAGTTGCCGCAAATGCACGAATCTGATTATTTGCTGCAGTTGCTCTTACTATATAATCTCCCATTTTCTGTCTCCTTTTGTCCTTATTTTCCGCGTTCTCTGGCTATTATATAAATGCGTTCACTGTTTTCTTTTACCGGTTCCTCTGTAAATGCGTCATAAGCAGCTATAAATTCCATACCGGCCCGTTCCAGAAGTTCCCGGATTTCTTCCGGTTCATAAGCCCGCTGGTAATGCACCTCTTCGTATTTTCGGTACAGGGTCTCTCCATTGGATTCTTCTGGTATAAACAGTGCCAGATCATACTCATTGATCCGTTCTTCCTCATCATAGAAATTATCCCAGATAAAGCTGGCATCTTCTCTGTTTTCTGCAATTGTCTGATCACCAAGCAGTTCTCTATACTTATACACAGTATTCAGATCAAAAATAAAAATCCCGCCCGGATCCAGATAATTATTCACCAACCGGAACACCGTTTCCAGATCTTCCGACTCTGTTATATAATTCATACTGTCGCAAATAGAAACCACTGCTTTTACCGTTCCGTATAATTCAAATTCCCGCATATCCTGGCACAGATACAGAATATCCTGTCCGTCTTCTGCCTTCTTCTCCATGGCGATCTCCAGCATATCCGGAGCATTATCCACGCCGATCATATCATATCCTGCTTCGGCAAGCTTTCTTGTAACATTGCCCGTTCCACAGCCAAGTTCCAGAACAATTCCATCCGATACCCCATATTTTTTCAGCAATTTTTTCAGGTATTCACACCACTGCGCATATGGAATATTGTCCATGAACAGATCATAAACACGGGCAAAACTTTCATAAGCACCCATAATTTTCAGATCCTCCTGCTATTTTTACATTCATTCCCATACTACCACAAAATATTCCCGGGTACAAGAAAAGAGTCTGCCGGGCAGACTCTTTCCTCATATTCTCTCTGTGTTCTTTTTATAATCCTGTTTTTTCTGCGATGAATTTTCTGGCTTTCATTGCGTATTCCAATGGATTTGCTTTTGCAGGATCCTGCTCTGCTTCAACCAGCATATATCCTTCGTATCCTGCATCTTCCAGTACTTTGAAAATCGGATCAAAATCAATACATCCATCGCCAGGTACCGTAAAAGTACCCATGAGCAACCATAAACGAAAACTAATTCCTGTCTGCAGAAATTTGATCGGCTGCCGTGAGTTTCTGAGACGGTTCAGGAAGGAAGGCAAAGTACATGCGATCAAGATACTGTACCAAAAGGAGGTCACAGTATGTCCATGTTGTGGAGGAAACGTATTATATAAGGTGTGTTCCAGATATGTGACACATCGAAAAAACAGCGCCTGAACCAAACTCAAAACGAATACTGTACTCACAAAATTGGGGTAAGGGGAAACTGTGCCCAAAATCCAAAAAATTCCTGGATTTTTCGAAATCATCTTCTCCGTAGACTGTTCTGCTTATCCAAAATATAATGACAGAATGTGAGATATTGAATCCCCATATACCGGACGCGCCTTTGTTCAATAAGGAAACCTTTAACGGCTTTGGTCATGCCGAGGGTGAAAAAGAACCATATGAAATATCTGAACGTATGAGAACAACAACTAA
>JBJENG010000010.1:0-3919 GCA_051880075.1 Blautia sp.
TTTATTATAGCAAATCTACAGATAAACTGCAATTGTTTTTGTATATTTTTACTTAGCTGAAGTGAAAAGTTAAATTCTACTCTGAAAGGGGCAAAGTTGAATACAGTCTTTCAGGGATTTCCTGTTGATTTTACTCTTGCACTTCTCTTATCGTGATTTGAATGCTATAGTATTAGTGATACCAAAAAAAGGAAAGGCACAAACCCCTGATTGTCCTGCCTTTCCTCACAACACGGAAAAACCTTACGGTCTTCCTTCTTATAGAATAATGAATCACAACGAATTTTTCAAGCAAAACTTTTTATTCCAGAGAAATTTTCATATCCAGTATGAGAAAGAAGCTCGTTCTTTCCAGTCCCACTACAACTCCGTCCATCCGTCCCACAGGATCTGGAGGCACCAGCTGTATCTGCGCACATTCTTCTTTTACCGCAATGGGTTCTCTTTTTCCATACAGGTCAGGGTTGTACGCTTCATTTTTGCCGGCACAGGAAAGACTTTTACTTTTTACGGTTCTCTCTTCAGTGCTTTCTCCCGTTTTTCAAAAGAACTTATTTCCCAGATCGTCTCTGATCATACAGATCCCTTCTGTACGGCAGCCTCCCTTGTTTCATCTGAAACAGCCGCTCACTGGAAAGCACTTTGGGGATCTCGTTTTTTCTGCACTTTCAGCCCTGCATATGACAAGACCATAAAAGCCTCCCTCGACATCCCTCCGTTTTTTCCTGATAATGGTATTATCTGAATTTTTAGGAAGGAGGACAGCTTTTATCATGTCAGATAACAAAAACAAAGCCCTGACCCTGGAGGAAAGGAAGATCATCGAGACAGGGATACGGAATGGTTCCACAAAAACGGCGATCGCAAAGACCGTCGGAAAGGACAAGTCCACCATCGGGAAGGAGATCCGGCTGCACCGCCGCCTGTCACACAAATGTAATCTGCCTTTAGAATGCTCCGCTTACAAGAGATGTATCCATGGGCGCAACTGTACCGCAGACTGCACGGACCTTCAGCCATTCACCTGTTCCCGCAGGGATCGGTCTCCCGGAGCCTGTAATGGCTGCAGTTCTTACTCACACTGCCGGTTTGACAAATATACTTACGATGCCTTTTCTGCTGACCGGGAATACCGGACAACGCTGGTAGACTCACGTATCGGTGTCAACCTTACTACCACACAGGCAAAGCAGATCGCCCAGGTCATCTCCCCGCTCCTTAAACAGGGGCTTTCCCCTTATCAGATCGTGACTCTCCATCCGGAGTTGGGGATCTGTGAGAAAACCCTCTATAATTATATAGAATGGCAGGTCTTTTCCATTGCCGGCATCCATGACATTGACTTACGGAGGAAGACCTCACGAAGGATGACGAAAAAGAAAGCCCGGGCCTATAAGAAAAGGGAAGACCGGGCATTCCTCAAAGGCAGGCTGTATACAGATTTCAGGAACTATATGGATGAACATCCCCTTTCACATGTCACACAGATGGACACTGTCTACAACGACGGCACCGATGGACCTTTTATCCAGACTTTCAAACTGGTGGGACTGGGCATCCTCCTGGCTGTTTATCACGATACGAAGACCGCAGCGGACATGGCTGACGGGGTAGATGCACTGGAACGGGCCATCGGTCCGGCATTGTTCAACAAATATGTGGAAGTCCTCCTGACAGACAGGGGGTCGGAGTTCAGTGCAGCTGACAGGATGGAATTCCGGACAGACGGCACAAGACGTACCCGGGTGTTCTACTGCGACCCTATGCAGTCCGGCCAGAAAGGATCCCTGGAAGTCCATCATGAACAGCTCCGTTATATCCTCCCCAGGGAGACTGACCTGCGTGCACTGGGACTGACAAGCCAGGAGGCACTCCTTCTCGTTTTGTCACATATCAATTCGGCACCTTTAGAATCGTTAAACGGGAAATCTCCGATCAGGTACACACGCTTCATGTGTCCGGAGCTGTGGGAACAGCTGAAAAGCTGGGGAATGGCGGAGATCCCCGGGGATCAGGTCACCTTAAAACCTTATCTGCTCAAACAATTTATACAGAAAAAGGAACAGTGATACACATATCTTGTGTAAACCTTACACACAAAACAAGGGAGGAATGAACATATGGATCAGTACAGAAAAAAGCGTGTGAATATATACGTGTCAGAGGATACTGCTGAAAGGCTGAAACAATACGCATGGGAGCACCATACCAGTGTCAGCCATGCCATCACTGACTGGATCTGGCATACAAAGGTCTCAAATGAACAGATACGGGGGCAGACAAAAATGAGTCTATGATGCAAAAGAAAAAGTACCGCAGCAACGACTGCGGTACCCTTTCCAGAGGTGGAATTTAGTCCTTCACCATCAATGAATGTGCTAAAGATCCACCCCTGAACTATGTCCTGAAAAAGTATCCTTTTTCCCAAAACCACCATTGTAAGACTCATATCACTAGAAAAAAGATAGTTTTTTTCTGATTATAACGGTGTTTGTAAGACTCTTATCTACTTTTGTCAAAGGTCTTTTCAGAGTAGAATTTAACTTTTCACTTCAGCATTTTTTTCAAATTATTTTTCCTGCTGCTGAACAAAGCTTTTTTCCACGGTTATTACGCAGCAAAACCTAGCATCCTGCTCCATCATTTTCTGGCTGATCTGCTTTTCCAGATCTTTCTGTTTTCTTTCATTATAAGAAAACGGAACAACCACATCGAATATCAGATTAATTCTCTTTTCTCCCCGCACAATTCGAAAATCATGAAACTTAATTTCTGAGTCGATTTCTTCCAGAACATTCTGTAATGTTTCTTTTACGGAAAGTACTCTCTCATCTCTTATTTCCACCGGATCCATATGAATTACCAAAAAAATTCCCATCTTTTTTGAAACCTCCCGCTCAATGCAGTCAATGATTTCATGAGAAACTTCAATATCCACATCTCTGGGAACCTCCGCATGAATCGAAGCCATACTGCGGTTAGGTCCATAGTTATGAATAATCAGATCATGTGTACCCACAATTCCCTCATAGTTTTCCACTTCTTTTCGAAGACGATTTGCCAGTTCCGGATCGGGTGCCTGACCAATCAGTGGTTCCAGCGTATCTTTCGCAATACCAACACCTGCCCACATAACCACCAACGACACAAGTACGCCGGCAATAGCATCAATATTGTATCCGGTAAAACTACAGACCAGAATAGAAATCACCGTAGCACTGGTAGTAATTACATCACCCATGGAATCTGCAGCTGTTGCAAGCATAACTTTGGAATCAATTCGTTTTCCGAGTTTACGGTTAAATGCAGCCATCCAAAGTTTAACACCGATTGATAACAAAAGGATCAGAAATGGAATCCATTCAAATGTTATATCTTCCGGGTTCTTCAGTTTTCCGATACTGGTTTTTAAAAATGAAAAACCAACCTCGATAACAAGAAATGCAACAACAAGTGCAGCAATATATTCCATCCTGCCATGGCCAAAAGGATGCTCCTCGTCCGCCGGCTTCTCTGCCATCTTTACACCTGCATATCCGATAATTGAAGAAGCGGCGTCTGAAAGATTATTGATTCCATCCGCCATAACGGAAATACTGTGCATCAGCGCACCGATTGATATTTTCGCAGCACATAACAAGACATTGCAGAAAATACCCACCATGCTGGATAACACACCATACGATGTGCGTACACTTGTACTTTCTGTATCATCATAATTCTTCACAAATTTTCTTACCAGAAATTCTGTCATCATACTCCTCCTTCCAAATATTCCATTCGTTATATCCTATTCGCTTTTTTGTCCTGCGTCAAGCAGTTTTCTTCTGAATTTACATATGAATATACATTTACTTTGTTTTTTTTTAATGCTATAATGAGGAAAAACTTTTTGGATTTGCCATAAGATGGAGGCGTA
>JBJENG010000011.1:0-20244 GCA_051880075.1 Blautia sp.
GATTGCTCCGACAACACTGAGTTTTTACAGTTTCATGGAACATGAGTACGGAGTGGATATTCTGAAGAGAGTAGACCGGTCAGAATTTGATTACAGCAGCACAGATGCTACAGCCTGCGGAGCAAGCAGGGAAAAGAGTTTGTTTGACATGTGCAGGATACCGGGAATCTTCAAAGGAAAGGTTCTGGATTTCGGATGCGGAAAAGGGGCGGCGATTTCCGTCATGAAGCTGGCTGGAATCAAAGAGATAGATGGAGTGGAGCAGAGCCACATGCTTGCAGAAACTGCCAGGGATAATATGAAGAAACTTGGAGAGGATATGGTAGCAATCTTCAATGAGGATGCTACAGAGTTCAAAGACCTATTGGATATGTACGATACGTTCTACCTGTACGATCCGTTCCGAGGAGAAACGTTCCGGAAAGTAATCAGGAACATTGAGGACAGCGTCCGGAGAAAGAACAGGGCAGTAAGCATAGTCTATGCAAATCCGTGGATGCACAGGGATGTGGAAAGCGGAGGAATCTTCCGGCTGACGAAACAGATCAGCACAGATTTCTTCCTGAACATTGTGAACGTATACGAAAACCAGTAGACGAAATTGCTTTACAATGCCGAAGACACTGTGCTATCGTGACGATACGAAAACAATATACATGAAAGGAAGTATCAGAAAAATGGGAAGACCACAGTTATACACGAAGAATGGGCACAGCATGTACGATATGGTAAGCCTGCTCCAGAAAGCAATCCGAAGAGGAGATGCGGAAGTTGCCGGGTACGCAGCAAACGAGCTGAGGGGAAGGTACAACGCATACCTGTGGAGAAGATTGCTGGCAATATCAGCAGAGGACTGTTACGGAATCATGACGAAGGAAATCGAAGCCTTGCGACAAGCAGACGATGTTTATAACCAGAAAAGAAAAGGTTATGAGCGGGAACCACTGTTTATCAGCAAGGCTATTACTTTGCTCTTATATGCAAGAAAAAACAGGGATGCAGATTATTTCAGCTGTAATCTCATGCAAAGCGAAAGAGTAAAGAATTTTGATGAGTACCTTAAAATCGAAGACTGCCAGTTTTCCGGAATGCCAAAGTATGCGTATGACTGCCATACGATTGAAGGGAAAAGAAGGGGAAAAACAGTAGCGGATTTCATCGTGGAAGAGCAGAAAGAATTGGAACCGCATCAGCCGGGTATGTTCGATGAAGAATCGTGGGATAGATTCTTGTCTGCCAATAGCAGAGGAGGGTGGAACAACTCAGACCAGAAATATCCGCAACCGACAGAGAAACAGCTGAAGGATTTGGAGAATGAAGAATTCGAGAATGGTTCTCCGGTAAGATATGAGCAGATGGATTTGTTTGGAGGAAACAAATGGTAAGAAAGTCGGATATCGTAAGAGAGCTTGTAAAGCAGAAAAATTACAGGAAAGCACTTTCCATTGCAAAGAAGTTTGTACTGGGGATAACCAAGGAGGAACAGAAGACAATGGTAAGGGCACATGAATGTATGATAAACCCAAGATTTTATGAGCAGCTCGGGATTGACACCGGGGAAGCAATTAAAGAAGGGGTAGCGGTGCTGGAAAGAATATACGGGTGAAACCAGTGTGGTAACAGAATAAGCGAGAGAAAGCAGTGGTCGTGTAAAGCGATTCACTGCTTTTTTCGTTAAGAAGAGAGGTGGTTTGGTGGCAAATGAGCAGAACCTCATTCCTCTTGGGTCAGGGAAGCGAAGTGAGAAGGAAGAAAGAGAGATGCGTTCCCGTGGTGGGAAAAAGTCCGGAGAGACGAGGCGTAAAAAAACAGCCATGAAGAAGGTGGCTAACTTACTGCTCAACATGCCTGTATCTGAAGAAGCCTATCCGACTGTAATCAGTACATTGCAGAAGATGGGGTTTGAAGAAGACATGATAACCAACCAGACAGCAATGCTTGTAAGTATGTGGAGAGAAGCTATGGATGGGAATGTTAGAGCCGCTGAGTTCATGAGAGATACAGCCGGACAGAAGCAGGAAAACGTCCAAGCTCAGAAAGAATTTGAGTACAAGAAGGAGAGAGATGCAGGTATAAGCCAAGAGATTGAGGATTTAGATGACATAGAGGAAGAGATTTATGGCAAAGCAGAAAGTGAAGAAAATCAAGAAGAGCCAGCTGAAGAGGAAGAAGACGATACAGTTTAATTTCGGGGAAGGGCATAAAGAGTACATCAGGAGATGCAGGAACTGCACGTTCAATATACTCGAAGGTGCTGTCCGATCTGGGAAGACTGTTGATAATGTTTTTGCTTTCGCACAGGAGCTGAAGACAACTCCAGACAAGATTCACCTTGCAACAGGGTCAACGATGGGTAATGCGAAGCTGAACATCGGAGATGCAAACGGATTTGGACTCGAATGGATCTTCAGAGGTCAATGTCACTGGGGGAAGTACAAAGATATGGAAGCATTGATTATCAATGGACCATATACGAACTTCAAACAGAAAGTTGTGATTTTCGCAGGAGCTTCTTCGTCAGACAGTTACAAGAAGATACGTGGTAACTCATACGGAATGTGGATAGCCACTGAGATTAACCTTCATCACGATTCAGCAATCAAAGAGGCTTTTAACCGCCAGCTTGCGGCAAAGAACAGAAAGATTTTCTGGGACATGAACCCAGAGCATCCGAAAGCACCGATCTATGAGAATTACCTTGATGTTTACGACCGGAAAGCAAAGGAAGGGGCTCTGAAGGGCGGATATAATTACGCTCATTTCACGATCTTTGATAATGTGAATATCACAAAGGAGCGTCTGGAGGAAATTGTTAGCCAGTACGATGAAAACAGCATATGGTATGTCCGGGATATCCTCGGAAAGCGTAGTATAGCAGAAGGATTGGTATATACGCAGTTCGCTTCGCTGGCTGCTATGGATAATAATCCGATGAAGATTAGTGTGGCAGAGGCACAGGAAATGATTAAGAAAAACGAGCTGCAAGGAATTACCATTGGAGTAGACTTTGGAGGAAATGGGTCTGGACATTCGTTTGTGGCATCTGCACCGACTGTCGGATATGGAAAACTGGTAGCTCTGATATCGGAATTGCACAAAGAAGAGCTTGATCCGGATTCTCTCGGAAAGGTCTTTCTTGCCTTCGTTAAGAAGGTTATTCTGCTGTTTGGTAGTGTAAGTAAGGTGTACTGTGATTCTGCTGAGCAGGTGCTTATCAGAGGTCTAAGAACAGCGTTGGCAAGAGCGGCGATGGGAGATATCAAGGTAAATAATGCAAAGAAAGATAGAATCAACGACAGGATATTCTGTTTTACTTCGTTGGTAGCTCAGGGAAGATTTGCATACACAGAGTTATGCGACACACTGGAAGATGCACTCAGCATGGCTGTATGGAAACCAAATACAGTTGAACTTGAGAGATTGGATGACGGAACATCTGATATTGATACTCTGGATGGATTTGAATACAGCTATGAAAGAGATATCAGGAATTACATAAAGACGCAAGCAGGGTAGGTGAGAACGTTGAAATTCAGTATTAGAAATTTTA
Organism: Blautia sp.; assembly: GCA_051880075.1. Classification (GTDB taxonomy): domain Bacteria; phylum Bacillota; class Clostridia; order Lachnospirales; family Lachnospiraceae; genus Blautia. The sequence goes on from JBJENG010000011.1 coordinate 3,551, forward strand.
TAAGAAAGTGGGTGAGGAAGTTGCTCCCAAGAAACAGCATAGAAAAAGAGATGAAAGTTCAGATTGCTGTATCAGGCATGATGGACGATGCAATTCAGCTCTGGAAAGACATGTATGAGAATCATCCTCCGTGGGCAGGAAAAGAAGGAACACTTTGTACGAACATACCGGCAACAATAGCTGAAGAAATGGCAAGGCTCATTCTTGCAGAATTTGAGTTAGAAGTAACAGGAAGTCCGATGGCTGACTTCATAAACAAACAGCTTAACAGAGAGTTTATTGATCTGGATGTGCAAGTAGAGAGATATTGTGCGAAAGGCGGTATCGTACTGAAACCATATGTCTCAGTAGGTGTTAATGGCCTACCAAGAAAAATCGAAATAGACTTCGTTGAAGCAGACAAGTTTTACCCCACAGCTTTTAACAGCAAGGGAGAAATCATGTCTGCTATCTTTTTGCAGAACAAAAGGATTGGAGAATTCCTATACACACGACTGGAGTATCATGATTTTTCCGGAAGCAGTGTAACGATAATGAATAAAGCTTATCGGTCAGAAAAGATTACCTCATACAACGATGATGAAGAACCTAACATAAGCAGACTGTTCGATGAAGAAGTACCATTGTCAGAAGTTGACGAATGGGCTGGACTTTCAGAAACACCGGTAACGATTGGAAACGTAGAAAAGCCACTCTTTGTATACATCAAGACAGCGAAGAGCAACAATATCGATAGCAGTTCACCGCTCGGTGTATCAATTTACTCAAAAGCTGTCGAACTGATACAAGAAGCTGACCGGATGCTCGGGCAGATTGTTTGGGAATATGATGCAAAAGAAGCTGCCGTCCACATTTCCGAAGAGTTCTTAAAGAACGACAAAGATGGAAAACCTATCCTGCCAGAAGGAAAAGAAAAGCTGTACAGGTCATTCGATGAAGGATCTGGAAACAAGACGTTATTCGATGTCTACAGTCCGGACATCCGGGACAATCCGATGTTCAATGGACTGAATAAGATTCTGAAAAGAATCGAGTGGAATGTTGGGTTTGCTTACGGTACTATTTCTGATCCGAACGAACTTGAAAAAACAGCAGAGGAAATCAAGTCTTCGAAGCAGAGGTCTTACAGAACTGTTAGTAGATTGCAGAGTTCGTGGCAGAAAGGGATTGAGAATCTCGTGGATGCAATGGTAGTTCTGGTCAACCTTTACAGAATGGTTCCGTCCGGACAGGTTGATGTGAACTGCACATGGGGAGACAGCGTTCTCGAAGATACAGACAAGGAATACCAACGCAGATGGCAGATGGTAGTTGCCGGAAAGCTGAAACCGGAAAAATTCATTGCGTGGTATTTCGGATGTACCGAGGAAGAGGCTCTGGAATATATGCCGGAAGTTCTCGAAGAAGAGTTTCCACCAGAAGAATAGGAGGTGCATACCATGCTGACACCAGAATATCTCGCATCGTTCTCAAGTGGATATCTCGGCATGGTAGACGCTCTAAACGAGCAGATTGTCCGTGACATATCACGAAGAATGGTAAAAGCCGGGAAGGTTACGGATACCGCAAAATGGCAGATAAAGCAGGCTCAGGAATCCGGTAAACTGTTAGATGATATTGTTAGAGATGCCGGTAAGTTTACAGGATATTCTGATAAGCAGATAAAAAAGATGTTCAAAGAAGCCGGAATAATCGGATTGAAGAACGATGCAAAGGATCTGATAGAGGCTGGTGTTGTTAGTGGTGCTAAATTGTCGAAGAATATGTCTGATTTGCTTCTGGCAAATGCAAAGAAGACATCCGGGAATATAAACAACCTCACATTGACAACAGCAGCAAAAAGCCTGGAATTGTATATACAGTCATTGAATGAAGCATTGCTCAAAGTTCAGAGCGGTGCTTTTTCTTATCAGGAGGCTCTGAAATACGCAATCAGGAAAGCTGCACAGACCGGAGGAATGGTGTTGTACGAATCTGGTATGCAGATGTCTTTGGATGCGGCATTGCGAATGGCTCTACTGACAGGACTCAACCAAACAGCAGCTACGCTCACAGAAATATATGCGGCTGAGATGGGAGCTGAGTATTACGAGACAACAGCACATTCAGGAGCTAGACTTGAGCATACATACTGGCAAGGGCAAGTGTTCAAGATTGAAGGAGAAGGCGGTGGATACAGGAATTTCTACGATGCTACCGGTTATGGAACAGTAACTGGATTATGCGGAGCAAACTGTAGACACAGCTTTCATCCGTTCTGGCCCGGAATATCAAAGCCGGCATATTCAAAAGACATGCTCGATGACTATTCAGCTGTAAAATTCAGTTATGGAGGAAAAGGGCTTACTGAATACGAGTGCAGCCAGATCCAGAGAAGATTTGAAAGAGCTATCAGAGAGAGCAAAAGGATTCTTGCCGGATATGATTCGGCAGTGAAAAGCTCAGCTGATTCTGAGACAGAACAGTATCTGAAAGATGAGTTCCAGAAGGAATCGGTAAAGCTGAAGCAAAGAGAAAAGAAACTAAAGGATTTCTGTTCTGAAACCGGACGTTCTGTAGATACCGCACGCACTCAGGTATATGCAGTAAAGGACCAGAATGGAAATGTTGTAAATTTCGGACGCTCAACGAGCATGAAAGCAGTGTGGGCGAACAGAAAAGCAAAGAAATAGGAGGAAAGATATGATAATCACAGGAATGGCACATTATCAAAGTGTGTGTAAAAAGAAACTCGTAGAGTGGTATCACAAGAATCGACCAGATGTAGAAATTGATCTAAGCAACGTCTTTGTCGTATGGTCATGCAAAACGCTCCAGAACTATAAGTGTCTTGCTTCCACAACGATCAGTGGAGATGGAATCTATGCTGAATACACTTACAACGGAGACAAGCAAGAACTTTATGAAGATGTGTATGGGAAAATCATTAACACATGTCACACTGAGGAATAGGAGGATACAGATATGTTATTCAAAGAAGCATTTGAACTGATGAAAAAAGGTATGAAAGTCAAACTGCCATCATGGGGCGGATACTGGCGCTGGGATCAGGAAAAAGAAACAATCATGATGCATTGCAGACCACAGGATTCTGACAAAGGACAGGAATCAGTACTGGACATCCGTGAAACTCAGCGAGTGGAGTATACAGTCTGCAATATTCTTTCTGACGAATGGGTAGTGGCAGATGAGTCCAACACACCCGTTCTGGGAGGAATAGCAACCTTTAATTTCTGTGACGCCATCAAATATCTGAAACGAGGTATGAAAGTGGCGAGGAAAGGATGGAATGGAAAAGGCATGTTTCTGGAGTATGTTGATCCTTACATGAACAGGCAGTTTCGATTAACTGAGACAGATCCGGCAGGAACATTTCTTCCGTGGATTGGAATGAAAACCGCTGATAATGGATTCGTTCCTTGGCTTGCATCGCAGACAGATATGCTGTCGGAAGACTGGGTATTTGTCGATTAGAAACAATGCGGTACATACACAAGCCGGTCGAGGTTGATGCGTTACAGTTGACCAAAGACGTGGATATGCAAGCTCCAAAATGGTTCATAGATGCAGTGGACAAAGAGATTGCATTTATTGACCGTGTAATGGTTGATGGAAGCGTTAGGGTATACGGATGCAGCATCAGAAATTCTGGTGCGTGGCAGAAAGCTAAGATCGGTGATTACATCGTGAAGGGAGTAACAGGAGATATCTTCCCTTGTAAGGAAGAAGTATTCTGCAAAACATACCAATACATTGATGGGAAGGAGGTAGAGCCAATGAGTTGCAAAGGAAAAGGTAAAGGAAAAGGCGGTAAAAAAGGAAAAGGTAAGTAGGAGGAGGTGATCCTATTATCTCCCGTCCCGAGGGTCAGAAGGAACGCTTTATTTGGCTCAAAAGCCTGTAAGCACATATTTCTCCACATGAGCACACAAAAGATGTCCACGGACCTATCAGAAGCTCATAATGTGGTAATTAAGGAAAGACAGACTGCATATTAGTGGTCTGTTTTTCTTTGTCCTGTGGTATGACATGTAAACTGCCTCTTTCCCTTGCCTGCTGGGATATAAATGCAGGATAGCAGAGCCGGAGTGAACCGGAAACTAAATGAAATCAGCGAAAGGAAGGTAAGAATAATGGCTTACGAATTTTTAAAGAAATTGTTTGGCACCCAGAAAGAAGGAGAAGAACCGAAGGCAATGACATACGCAGAGCTGGAGGCTGCCATTGATGCGGATAAGAAAATCCAGATTGTGGACCTCAAAGCTGGAGGATATGTAGCAAAAGAAAAACTGGATGCAAAGATTACTGAGCTGGACGGAGTAAAACAGCAGCTGACAGATGCCAATGCAGAAATCCAGTCCTACAAAGACATGGATATTGACGGAATCAAAAACAAAGCAGCTGAATGGGAACAGAAGTACAACTCAGAAACACAGAAACTCAACGATAAGCTGGCTAAACAGGAAAGAGACCATCAGATCGACAGATATCTTGATACTGTTGGACTGAAACCGGGAGCCATGTACCGCGATTATGTCAGAAGAGCATTTGAGGAAAAGAATCTTACGCTTGAGAACGGAAAGTTCATCGGTGCGGATGAAGTAATGAAAGGTTTGAAAGAAGATCCGGATTACAAAGATGCGTTCGTTGAAGAAAAGCCGGCTGAAGAACCGGAAGTTGTTCCTGGTCAGATTCCTCCGGGAACAAATATGCCGTACTTCTCGGCTGGAACCAATTCACAGACACAGCAGCCGAAAGGCGATGCATTTAACTTCGGATTTTCCGGAGTAAGAAAAAGAGATTAACAGGAGGTAACTCAATATGGCGAAAGCAGTAAACTACGCAACAGAATATCAGCGTTCTCTGGAACAGCAGTTCCCTTATGTACTGTACTTCGGTGCACTGTACAGCACACCAAACAACGGAAGATACAGATGGCTGAATAGTAAGACTATCGAGATTCCGAGCATTTCCGTAACGGGACGTGTGGATTCTACGAGAGATACTATCGCAACAGCTTCCAGAAACTATGACAACAGCTGGACTCCGCTGACACTGGAGAATGAAAGAAAATGGTCTACGCTCGTACACCCGAGAGATGTACAGCAGACCAATCAGACAGCTACGATCACGAACATCACAAGAGTGTTCAACGAAGAGCAGAAATTCCCGGAGATGGATGCATATACAATCTCCAAGATCTATGCAGACTGGACAGGAGCTGGAGAAGCAGCTGACACAACTGCACTTACTGAAGCAAACGTGCTGTCTGTTTATGATAAGATGCTGGAAGAGATGTCCGAAGGAAGAGTTCCGAAGATGGGACTCATCCTCTACGTCACTCCGGCTACAAACACTCTTATCAAAAATGCTCAGGGAATCTACAGAACGCTGGATGTCGGAAAACAGAATAAGTTGTCCAGAGCCATCAAGTCTCTTGATGAGGTTCAGATTGAAGAAGTTCCATCTGAATTGATGAAAACTCTGTATGACTTCACTCAGGGATGGAAGCCGGCAGTCGGAGCTAAGCAGATCAATATGATGCTGATTAATCCGCTTGCGGTAATCACACCGGTATCTTATGAGTTCTCCAAACTGGATGAACCGTCTGCTCTTTCTGAAGGTAAATATGTTTACTACGAGGAATCCCATGAGGATGTTTTTGTTCTGAAGAACAAGCTGAAAGCTATCCGGATGTCCGTAGAAGAGTAAGAAAAGAGAAACAATGCCTTGCCGGATAATGAATCTGGCAGGGCATAACCAGTGAAAGGAGAATGAGATATGGGCTATACAGCTAAGAAAAAGAATCGCGTACTCACTATCCCGGAAGAAAAGGCGGACGAGTATGCAAAGATGGGCTACGAAGTAACAGATGATGATGGAGAAGTGGTAGCCACTGCCGCTGTTACATCAGTTGAAGAGGCTCAGAAAATTGCCAGAAAACTGGCTAAGGAATCAGAAGAAAAAGATTCAGAAATCGCTGAGCTCCAGAAAGAAAACGAGGAGCTGAAAGAAAAGCTGAAGGAAGCGGCTGAATATGCTGAGAAAGCTGACCTGAGAATCGCTGAGCTCCAGAAAGAAAATGAGGATCTGAAGAGAGCGGATAAGGAATCAGAGCATGCCGTTAAAAATACAGCGAAGACCGGTAAGAAATCTGAGTAGGAGGTAGCTTATGTATTATGCTGAAAAAGACGGGAGATCATGCAGAATCCCTGAAAGTAAGAAAGCTGCCTATGAGTTCATGGGATATAAGTGTACAGAAATCAAACCGGATGTAAAGAAGTCTTCAAAGGCTCAAAAAGAGTCAAAACCGGCAGAAAAAGCTCAGTAAGCATATATTCCTTCATGGAGGTGGTTAATGATGCTCACAAAAGACGCAAAAAGTCCATACGTGGATTTTGATTATTACCGGGACGTATATTACGGTACACTTATGAAAGCCGATAGCTTCAAAAGAGCTGAAATGGAAGCGGAAGCATTTGTTGATGCTGTAACATTCAGTAGAATCGGTAATCTGAAAGAAATACCTGATTGCGTAAAAAATGCGATATGCTCAGCTGCTGAAGAAATGCACAGATATTTGGAGAGCAGAAAGTCGCAGATAACATCAGAAAGTAACGATGGATACTCGGTAACATATGCCAGTGCTGTATCTGATTCTTCTTGCAGAAAAGCAATGGAGTTAAAAGTAAAGCGGTGGCTTGCTGGTACAGGGCTCATGTACAAAGGATGGTCGAAAGAGTATGATGAAAAACGCTGATATCACGATTTTCAACCAGATTATCGGAGAAGACCGTAGAGAAGTGTTTGTGCCTACCATGATATCTGGGGTGTGCTGGTATGATGTTCGTTCATTGAGCCGGAACGAACGGAACAGGGAAGCTGGTTCAAGATTTGTTATCAGGATACCTTATGATGCAAAGATACAGGATGACCGAATCTATATTCCGGAAGAAAAGTATAAAAAGCTTACGAAAAACGAGCTGAAGAAATACTGGACCATCCAGAAGAATGCATATCTCATCAGACAGCAGATTGTAAAATCTGGTGATTGGATGTGGGATTCCTTCAGCTTCCGATTCGGAGCTATTAAAGAACTTGTCCCGGAAGAAATAAACAGATTGAGAAGTGAGAATGAGGATTTTGTTACTGTTGTAGAGTATGCGGACAATACAGTTCGTGGATCTGATAGAGTAAAACATTGGAGAATTGAAGGCAACTGATGGAGAAAGACAAAATCACACAGCCGAGAAACTCCACATTCTCAACAAGAACAGGAAATTGGGCACTGACATGGAATCCTTCTTTTGCTGCCAAGAAGAACCAGAATTTCACACAGGCACAAAGATACATTGATTCAGAAGTTCTAAGATATTGCAGTCCAAAAGTTCCTTTCAGAAGCGGTTTCCTGGACAAATCCGGTACGCTTGGAACGGTCATCGGAAGCGGAGTGGTCCAATACACAGCGGTTTACGCAAAGGTCCAATACTATTGTACAGCTCAGACGAGACCGTATGATGCAAACAGGGGTGGCAAGTGGTTCGAGAGAATGAAAGTATCAAATGGTAAGGACATATTAAATGGAGCCAAGAAAATAGCAGCTGGAGGATAATGGTATGGCAACATCAATTATACAGTCAGTCACAGATTTTTTTCTGGACTGCCCATTGTTAAAAGATGGTGTATTCCGGGTTGACGCATTGGGCGCAAGTGGAATCGAATATACGATAGAAACTGGAACTTTTGATCCGATTGTTCAGGAATTTGTTGATGGCAGTTCCATCAGGCAGTATCAGTTTTCGTTCGGTTCGAGAGAGTATTACTCAATGGACAGGATACAGAACATCGAGAACAGTGCATTTTATGAGAGACTGGCAGACTGGGTTGAAGAGCAAAGCAAACTCGGGAATCTGCCAAAACTCCCGGATGGCATGGATGCAGAAGAAATGCAGGTCATGTCGCCGGGATATATTTTTGACATTTCAATGAAGAACGCACGGTACCAGATACCACTGCGTTTAGTTTATTTTAAGGAGGTATAAGCCATGGGAAAGAAGGCTATCCAGAGACATGAGATTGCAGATTATCTCAATGTTGGAACAGAAGAAGCTCCGAAGTGGGCGTTGATGGGATGTGGTTTTACCACTCTCGATGAACAGTTTGGTGCCGAAAGTGAGTCCAGTAAGTATATCAATGAGGCATCTGCTTCGTCTTCTGTTGTTTCCTACACATCGGTATTTCCGTTCACAACACACTTCATCAAAGATGAAGAGGCTGTCAATGCTCTGTATGCTGTAGGAAGAAATCATCTCATTGGACCTGATGCAGAATTTGAATACTGCCGGGTAGAATTATGGGATAAAAAGGAAGACGGTACATTCGCAGCCAGAAAATTCATCGTATCTGCAGAGGTTTCGGATATGACTGGCGAAAAAAAACAGGAGATCAGCGGAAATCTCAATGCAGTAGGCGATCCAGTGGATGGAACGTTCAACACAAAGACAAAAGAATTTGTAGCGGCTACTGAGCAGACGCAGTAAGAGTAGCCTAAATATCAGGAGGTAAAGAAATGAGTAAGATGTTATTTAACGGAGTGGAACTTGAAATTGATTTAATGGACGCAGATAACATGGAGATGTTTGAGAACAATCTTGAGAAGATTGCAATTGACATCAAAGAGCCAACGCAGTATGATGGAAAGAAAGCGAGTGAGCAGATTCGTTTGCAGTGTGATTATGTGGACAGCTTCTTCGATGATACATTCGGAGATGGAACAGCTGAGAAGCTGTTCGGAAAGACAAAGAACATTGCAGAACGTCTGGAAGCTTTTGGAACAGCAGCCAACCTCGGAAACCAGACGAGCGAGCAGGCTAAAGACATCATGAACAAATATGCACCTGAACGTGTCCAGAACAGAGCACAGAGACGTGCTCAGAACAAAGGAAAAGGGAAAGTGAGACCTTACAACAATGCCGCAAACCGTAAGTAATGAACATCTTACTTGATTTGCTCCCATACACAGTACAAATAGGAGATGTGGAATATCCGATCAATACGGATTTTCGCATCTCCATTTTATTTGAACTGATGATGCAGGACGATTCCTTATCTGATAACGAGAAAATAAAAGAAGCTCTTGTTCTTTACTATCCGCAGATTCCTCATGATATACATGAGGCAGTAGATAAGATGATATGGTTTTACAGATGCGGCAAAGTAAGTAAACCCGGAAGAACACATGCGGATTCAGAAGATGGAGACACGCAGGAACGTTTGATTTACTCTTTCGAGCATGATGATAATTATATCTATGCTGCGTTCCTGTCTGAATACGGAATCGACTTGCAAGACATTGAAGAACTGCACTGGTGGAAGTTCAGAGCTATGTTCCTGGCACTCAATGAGAACTGTGAATTCAAGAAGATCATGGGATACAGAAGTGTAAGAATATCCGGAAAAATGTCACAGGAACAAAGAGAGTTCTATCAGAAGATGCAGAGAATCCACGCACTTCCAATTTCTAATGACGAACAGAAGAAATATGATGCCATCACAAAAGCTCTCATGGGAGATGGCGATCTGACCGGTCTTCTGTGATCGGAGGTGGGTATAAAAGTGCATGATAATGAAAAAAAAAAAAGAGTCGTCTGCCCGGAGTGCGGATATCGTATGCCGATATCGTACACGGAAAACGCAGAATGCGAAGGTGTGTTCGTTCCATGTAAGGGACGTAGATGCACCCATGTAATCGAAGTGAAGATTAAAAAAGGACAACAGATTAAGTAGAGCCATTAAGAGCCGATAATCAATTTTTGCCCCGAAAAGAGGTGAAAGTGAATTGGGCTATGATGGCACACTTAAATTTGATACAAAAGTAGACCACTCTGGTTTTCAGAGTGGGATTGATAAAATATCTGGCATAGCAAGTGCTGGATTAAAAACCACGATAGCTGTTATCGGTGGTGCGGCTACAGCTGTAGCCGGAATTGGAACAGCGGCTATAAAGGTAGGAGCAGAATTTGAAGCTGCTATGTCTAATGTGGCGGCAATATCCGGGGCAACAGGAAGCGAACTGGAAGCACTGACTGACAAAGCCAAGGAAATGGGTGCAAAAACCAAATTCTCTGCCACTGAAAGTGCACAGGCATTCAGCTACATGGCAATGGCTGGATGGAAGACAGCAGACATGCTGGAAGGTATCGAAGGCATCATGAACCTTGCTGCAGCTTCCGGGGAAGACTTAGCCAGTACATCAGATATCGTAACAGATGCATTGACAGCGTTTGGATTGTCGGCAAAAGATTCAACACACTTTGCTGACATATTGGCAGCCGCATCGTCCAATGCAAATACGAATGTAGGTCTTATGGGAGAGACGTTCAAATACGTTGCACCTGTTGCAGGAGCTTTAGGATTCAGTGCAGAAGACTGTGCTACTGCAATCGGACTTATGGCTAACTCCGGAATCAAAGCCAGCCAAGCTGGTACATCGCTCAGGTCAATTTTCACGAAAATGTCAAAACCTACCAAAGATGTTCAATCAGCAATGGACAAACTCGGAATTTCCATTACCAAAAGTGATGGATCCATGAAGTCATTGAACGAAATTATGGTTGACCTGAGAAAAGGGTTCTCCGGACTTACAGAAGCTGAAAAAGCACAAATGGCAGCAACAATCGGAGGACAGGAAGCGATGTCGGGCCTGTTGGCTATTGTAAATGCTTCCGATGAAGATTTTGAAAAGCTTCAGGACTCCATATACGGATGTGACGGAGCTGCGGCTGCCATGGCTGAGACTATGCAGGACAACCTTGCTGGTCAGATTACGATTTTAAAGTCAGGTCTTGAAGGACTTGGCATAGCTTTGTACGAAAGCGTGCAGGAGCCTATGAAGGACGTTGTGAAGGAAGCCCAGACAATGGTGCAGGAAATCACAGCGGCTTTTGAAAAAGACGGACTGGAAGGAATGGTCGAAAAGACCGGGGAAATACTCGCAGAAGTAGCGGTAGAAATCGCCGACGCTGCCCCGGCACTTATCAACGCAGCACTTACTCTGTGTAAGTCGTTCATCAACTCAATCATAAGCAACAAAGAAGATGTTGCGCGAGCTGGAGTAGAACTGGTAACTTCTCTTGTTACTGCGATACTTAGTTTTGCCGGAGATTTCTGGAGTGCTGCTATAGAGCTATTTGCTGAATTTCTGTCAGGAATGGCAGAAGAAGCACCGAAAATAGGAGAGCAGGCAGGTGAAATGGTAAGCCAGCTTGCTTCAGCTTTATTGGAAAATGTTCCGGTTATCATAGATGCCGGAAAAGAATTCATCCGTGGATTTTTGGATGGATTATCCGAAGAACTGCCTGGAGTATCCGCTTTGTTAAGCGGATTTTTTGATGGATATCTCTCAACGCTCGAAACAATAGCCGGAGGAGTAGTTGATGTAGTATCTGCATTGTTTGATGCAATCAACAAAGGAGATCCTGAAACTCTTGAAGCTATCGGTAAAGCCATAGGAACAATAGCTGCGGCAATGGCTGGATTAAGCATAGCCGGAAAAGTCGTAAGCGGAATACAGTCGCTTTTCTCTGTGCTTGGAATCTTCAAAGGATTCGCCAAGGGATTCAGTGGAATAATCGGAAAAGTTGTAGAAGGGCTTTCTTTATGGAGCGGTGGAGCAGGAACGTTTGGAGAAGTTCTTGCCTTACAGTTCCCGAAGATTGCTGCTTTTGGAACCAAGATTGGTTCAATGGTATCGGCAGTAACTGGTTTCATAAGTAAGTTCGGTGCTACGTTTGCCGGAATCGCGTCCATTGTTGCTGGAGCTATTATGGCAGTCACGAACTTCGTTGACATGTTCAAAAACGGCTTCAGTGTAGTAAAAGATATCCTGATGGGTGTCGGAATAGCATTGGCGGCTGTGGGAGCTGTAATTCTCGGAGCCCCAGCACTAGTGGCTGCTGCGGTTGCAGGAATTGTATTTGCGGTAGCAAATCTTGTAATCGTGATAAAGGACCACTGGGGTCAGATTGTAGAATTCTTCAAAGGAATACCTGCGAAGATTGGCGAAGTCATCGGATCAATCGTTGAATGGTTCCAGAAACTGCCAGAAAAAGCAAGTGAAGTAACAGGACAGGTTGTCCAGTTCTTCTCTGGATTGCCCGGGAAAATATCAGAATGGCTTTCAAATGTCATAACATCAATAACTGAATGGGGCTCCCAGCTTTACGAAAATTTCTGTTCTGTAGTAAGCACAGCGATTGATGCTGTCGTGCAGTTTTTCTCTGATTTGCCATATAAAATCGGGTATGCACTCGGATATGTGATAGGAAAACTGATCGACTTTGGAGCAAAAGCTATCAACTGGGTAATAACCACAGTTCCTCAGATTATTGAAAAAATTGTTACGTTCTTCTCTGAACTGCCCGGGAAAATCTGGACGTGGTTGACGAACACGTTCAATAAGTTGGTGCAATGGGGAAGCCAGTCGATACAGAAAGCCGGAGAAATAGCCAAGAACTGTGTTGAAAGTATATCGAACTTCTTCTCACAGCTTCCTGGTAAGATTTACACATGGCTGACGAACGCACTAAGCAATCTGAAAACATGGGGAAGCAATATGCTCAGTTCAGCAAGAACTGCGGCATCAAACGTTATTAACGCTGTCGTGAACTTCTTCTCGCAGCTTCCTGGTAAAATCTGGACGTGGTTGCAGAATACGATTCAGAAAGTTGTCCAGTGGGGAACAAACATGGTTGCCAAAGGACGTCAGGCAGCTTCCGATCTCGTATCTGCTGTAGTAAACGGAGTATCGAGTCTTCCTTCGAAGATGTGGCAGATTGGTTCCAATATAGTTTCTGGAGTATGGAACGGAATTAAGAGCGCGGCCGGATGGTTCACATCGAGCGTGAAGAACTTCTTCTCTGGAATTGTAAATGGTGCGAAATCAGCACTTGGAATTCACTCACCGTCTAAGGTATTTGCTGATGAAATTGGTAGATGGATACCTCCGGGAATCGGAAAAGGTATTGAAGCCGAAATGCCTGAACTTACAAAAGACACACAGGATGAGATGAAAAGTCTCTCTAAGAAGATGAAAGCAGCTGTTCAGATAGAGACTGGAACTATAAAGATTGAGAAAAATGCAAATGAAACTTATAAGGTCAAGCTGAACAAAGGAGAATCATTTAGTAAAAATAAAACAGAAGTTATTATCAGTGGAGAGACACATGTGCATGTTGATCTTGACGGTGAGCAGATTGCAGAAGTTTCAACACCATTGATTGATAAAAAACTTGGAAGACGATTCGAACTTGAGGAAAGAGGTGTCTGATTGAACATAGGAGTAAAATTTGGAGATTATCATTCTTTTGAACAATGGGGACTAAAACTGAAAAATGTAAAAATAGGAATGCCAACACCTAAAAAGATCCTCCTGGAGATACCAGGAGGAGACGGAACGTTGGATCTGTCAAAATCTTTGTCAGGAAGAATACGGTACGGAACCAGGGATCTTGAATTTGAGTTTGATGCAAGAAATTGCAATTATTATAACTGGTCTGACTTGATCAGCGACATCTGCGGAAAAATTCACGGAGAAAGAAAAAGGATTATTCTTGATGCAGATCCATGTTATTACTACGATGGAATTATTAATGTTTCGTCAGAAAAGACAAACGAGATATCAGCAAGAGTAGTCGTTGAAGCTGAATGTGAGCCATACAAGTTTGAACTAAACAGTAGTTTGGAAGATTGGGAGTGGGACACATTTTCTTTTGAAAATGGAATTATAAGAGAATATAAGGACATTTCGATCAATGGAAGCCTTGAGTTTTTGATTCCAGGAAATAAAAAGGATGTAATTCCATCCATTATCGTTCAATCTGACGATGGGAATGGAATGACTGTTACGTTTCAGGATATGACTTATAGCCTATCTGATGGAGAAAATAGGATATTGACTATTATCATTGTTGAAGGTGATAATGTTCTGTATTTTGAAGGAAATGGTACCGTATCGATAGATTATAGTGGAGGAATGATTTAATGTATACAGTATATATTGATGGAAAACCAGCATATTCTCCGCTTTTGCTTCCGAATGAAGGATATGGTTTGCTTTCGGCAAAAGTTACGAAAAAGTTGAATAAAGCAGGTTCATTTAATTTTATATTGCCTCCAAACAACACAATGTACGACAGTATAAATAAGCTTAAATCAATCATAGAAGTGATTAGTACAGATGAACCTGTTTATACGATTTACGGTACAGACAAAATCAGTAAGTCAACTCAGACATCTATTCCAACAACAAAGCTGTACAAAGATGCCGTAGTAGATTCAGAAACTGGTGAAATAAAGTTACAAAGGCCTTTTGGAGAAAATGGCGTGGATGCTTATAAGCAATACTTGAATTATAAAGAGTATCCATATTTTTACGGAGATCTTGAAAATGGTACACAAGATTCTAAAGTTTATAAATATACGAGTATAAACAGAACTATATCTTCTGGTTCATCAGGAGGTATCAGTATTGCGTTTTATAGTTATACATATTATCTTCAAGATGCACAAAAAACAATACAGGAAAAAGAAATATTCAGAGGTCGGGCATTATACACGGAGAAAGATTTTTACAAAAGAAAGACCGTGGTTTGTGAAGGAGAACTTGCATTTCTTCTCGACTCCATACAAAGACCATATGTGTTCCAGGGAGATATACCAGTCTTGTATACTCAGTTGATAACTAATCACAACAGTCAGGTTGATGACTGGAAGCAATTCCAAGCAGGAACTGTGACAGTCACTGATAAGAACAATTACATACACAGGGAATCTACAACATACCCATGTACTTTCAATGAAATCAAAGAAAAATTGATAGATACACACGGTGGATATTTAAAAATAAGAGTATCTGATAAAATTAGATACCTTGATTATCTCGAAGACTCTGGAAAAGTAAATACTCAGGTGATAGAGTTCGGGAAAAATCTTTTGGACATCACAGAATATATTACAGCAGAAAATGTTTTTACAGTTCTCGTACCACTAGGAGCGAGGCAGGAAAACGAGGACGGAGAAGAAACAGGAAGATTGACCATAGAGTCCCTGAACGATGGAAAAGATTATTTGGAAAGCGAAATAGGAATAAACCTGTTTGGACGAATCGTAAAAACTCATGTATGGGATGATGTTACTCTGGCAGATAATTTATTAGATAATGGGAATGAATTGCTTAACTCATCAATAGAAATGGCTATTGCATTAAAAATTAAAGCAGTCGACCTTCATTTGATAAATGTGAATGTAGAATCCATATCTGTTGGGGATTATATCAGAGTTATCTCTCCTCCACACAATTTAGATGCTATTTTCCAATGTACAAGCATAGAAATTGATCTATTAAAACCAGAGAACTCTGTATATGAATTTGGAATATCGTTTTCTTCATTGACAGAAAAACTGAATAAAAAAGTTTAAAGAAAGAAGGTGCTTGAATGGCTGATATTCGTGATTATCTAAAAAAAATATTGAGCTCAAAATATGGAAAAGACGTTAGGCAATCGATAAGAGATGCTATTTACCAGTGTTACATCGACGGCAAGGCCGGAACGATAGATCTTATCGCAAGAGAGAGGATAGATAATCTCGTTGCTCATAACAACGATACAGAAGGAAACAGTGAACTTATTGACATCAGAGTCGGTGCCGATGGTAAAACATACGAAACCGCAGGTAAGGCAGTTCGTGAACAGTTCACGAATATAACTGATGATATAGAATCTATGCCGGATGATATATTAAACATATATACATGGGAAAAATTCGGAACTGAACTTAAGTTAGAGTTATCAGAAAAAGCTGAGAAGTCGATATACTCATGGCCAACAGGAATAGGAGCTGTTTTTTCGACAACGATTAACTATAGTGAATCAATAGGAAGAAGCGATGGAAGCATAGTTTTGGCAGAACCGGTGAAAAGCATTAATTATAAGACGAATGAAAGTGCTGATTCACTCCTGATATTAAGAGGAAAATATATTATGGTTGATAAAGTTTACTGGATTCCGGAAGACGCAACTTTTTCTGTCAAAGATGGCACGGAAGCACTATCATTGCGAAAGGTCGTATGTAATGAAGCTCAAGCAGTCAATGATGTATCTTATGACAGATCGCTTGGGTTTGTGTCGTCTAAAAATAGAAAAAAGTATCCAGATGTAGGAGAATCCAATGGAAACCGGTATGAATACAGAGGGACCATAGGGGAAGCGTTGACAAAAATAGAAGCAATGAAATAAGAAAGGAATGTTTTATTATGAAAAAATTAATGAGTTTATTATGTACTTTAGTATTGGTAGTATCATGTGGCATGACAGTATTTGCTTATACCCCAAAATATAAAGCGCCGGATATCCCAAAAGTACCTGATATTGAGGTGGAACTTTCTGATGATATGAAAGATGCCGTAAACAAAGCAGTTCAAAAGCAGCTTGAAAAAATGATTCTCGATAAACCGGATATTACATTTGCAGGTTATTGGCAGAAGGAAACACCATATAGTACATATTCAGTGTTGACAGTTGGATGGAATAAAATTGAAGGTGCCACATCATATAAAGTCAGAGTCACAAAAGAAGATGGAAATTCAATAACATTTGAATCAAATTATAATGTACTGACAAAATACGGAACAATTG
>JBJENG010000012.1:0-19553 GCA_051880075.1 Blautia sp.
CTAAAGTGTGACTGAGAAGTATTGTGATTTTACACATTTACACAAAAATATTTTTCTGTAAATTGTAAAATCCTACAAAAACCAGGGGTTTTTGGGAAATTTATTCGCTCCTGGAAAAGATTGACAAATTTCCGGATTGCTGTCATAATACGCCTAAAATAAAAGAAGCGAGAAAGCCATGAGGAATAATGAGTCAGGTGGATTGTTTTCTGAAAAAGGAGAGGTGAGATTATGGTAGAACGCCAGATTAAACTGTTTGAAGCAGACGATGTGAAAAAATTTGTAAATGCAGCCAGCAGATGTGAGTTTGATATTGATGTTTTTTACAACAGGGTAGTAGTTGATGCAAAATCCATTCTTGGTGTATTTAGCCTGGATTTAACCCGAATTCTGACAGTAAGATGCAATGGCCACGATGACAAATTTGATAAGTTTTTAGAGCAGTACGCAGTCGCATAGTTTCAGACATATACGCATAAG
The DNA here is from genome assembly GCA_051880075.1 of Blautia sp. Classification (GTDB taxonomy): domain Bacteria; phylum Bacillota; class Clostridia; order Lachnospirales; family Lachnospiraceae; genus Blautia. The sequence continues at coordinate 481 of JBJENG010000012.1, forward strand.
AAAAGGAATTCCATCACATGGTGGAGTTCCTTTTCTTATGCGTATATGTCTGTACAGGAACACAGGTTCGTGATAAAATGCTGATTATGGATGCACTAAAAAAAGAAAAAGAAGAGATTCGGATCTCTGTACGCAATCTGGTAGAATTTATTCTGCGCAGCGGAGATCTGGATAACAGAAGAACTGCTTCCCAGGACAGAGAGGCTATGCAGAAAGGAAGCAGAATACACAGAAAAATACAGAAGCAGATGGGAATTGCTTATCAGGCGGAAGTTCCTCTCACCTGGAAAAAAGAATATGAAAAATTCGTGATTTGTCTGGAAGGAAGGGCAGACGGTATAATAGTAGAAGGGGAAACCGTAATCATAGATGAAATCAAAGGCGTTTATCTGGAGCTGGATTACCTGCAGGACCCCATACCTGTACATAAGGCACAGGCCATGTGTTATGCCTGTATTTATGGACGGCAGATCCAGGCAGAAAAAATAACAGTTCAGATGACTTACTGCCATCTGGAATCCGAGCAGATTCGGCGTTTTACAGAAGAAATTTCCATGTCATGGCTGGAACAGTGGTTTGAGGATCTGCTGGCTCAATACTATAAATGGGCCTGTTTTCAGCAGGAACAGCGGAAGAAGCGCAGAGCTTCTATGCAGGGACTGGAATTTCCTTTTCCATACAGAACGGGACAGAAAGAACTGACTGCAGGTGTGTACCATACATTTTCAACAGGAAAGCAGTTGTTTATTCAGGCACCGACAGGAATCGGTAAGACTATGGCAGCCCTGTTTCCGGCAGTGCGTGCGGTAGGAGAAGGATATGGGGATAAGATTTTTTATCTGACTGCAAAAACCATAACAAGAACTGTGGCAGAGGAAGCTTTTTCTGTTTTAAAAGAAAAAGGGCTGGACTATAAAACACTGACTATAACAGCCAAAGAGAAACTGTGTCTCTGTGAGGAAGTAGACTGTAATCCGGAGAGCTGCCCTTATGCGAAAGGTCATTATGACCGGGTTAACGATGCGGTTTATGAGCTTCTGACAGAAAAAAGCACCTATGACAGAGAACAGTTGCTGGAACAGGCAGAAAAGTGGAAGGTCTGCCCGTTTGAGATGTGTCTGGATACGGCAACCTGGGTAGATGCAGTGATTTGTGACTATAATTATGTATTTGATCCCAATGTATATCTGCGTCGTTTCTTTGGAGACGGAGGAAAGGGCGATTATCTGTTTCTTATTGATGAAGCCCATAATCTTGTGGAGCGCGGACGTAGTATGTACAGTGCGATTCTGTGTAAAGAAGATTTTCTGGAAATAAAGAAAACAGTAAAAAATCAAAGCAGAAAACTGGAAAAACTGCTGGAAAAATGCAATCGGATTCTTCTGGAATACAAAAGAGAATGCGAAGAATATGAAATTCTTGACAGCATCAGTGCTTTTACGATGCAGTTGACGAATCTTCTGGGAGAAACGGAAAATTTTCTGGAGCAGGATCGGGAAAAAGAAGTCCGTAAAGCAGTACTGGAATTTTCTTTTCAGGTGCGGCATTTTCTGAATATGTACGATCTTCTGGATGAAAATTATGTGATTTATACCCATCATGGGGAAGAAAATCGGTTTTATATTACCCTTTTCTGTGTGAATCCCGCTGCAAATCTGCAGGAGTGTCTGAATAAAGGACGGGGAGCCGTATTTTTTTCGGCGACTTTGCTGCCAATGGGATATTATCGTTCCCTGTTTAGTACCAGGGAAGACGATTATGCTATTTGTGCTCGTTCGCCTTTTCCCCAGAGTAATCGAAAATTGTTGATTGCCCGGGATGTAAGCAGCCGATATGCCAGAAGAGGACAGGAGGAATACAGGAAAATTGCCCGGTATATCTGTCAGACTGCAGGAGTCAGAAAAGGAAATTATATGGTGTTTTTCCCTTCTTATCGTATGATGCAGGATGTGTATGACATTTACAGGAGCATGGAAGAAAGCCGGAACACGGAATGTATTCTTCAGAACAGTACCATGAGTGAAAACGAAAGAGAAGAATTTCTAGGAAGGTTTGAAGAAGAAAGGGAGAAAACGCTGATTGGATTCTGTGTTATGGGAGGAATCTTTTCGGAAGGCATCGATCTGATCGGAGAAAAACTTATTGGCGCGATTGTGGTAGGCACAGGAATTCCACAGGTAGGATATGAGCGGGAAATTTTGAAAAATTATTATGATGCAAAGGGGCGTTCCGGATTTGATTATGCTTATCGGTATCCGGGAATGAACAAAGTGCTTCAGTCAGCAGGCCGTGTCATACGGACAAAAGAAGACCGGGGTGTGATTCTTCTGCTGGATGAACGGTTCCTGCAATATGCTTACAGAGTCTTGTTTCCTTTGGAGTGGGGAGATTACCAGGTATGCTCTCTGGAGGATGAAAAAGAAAAACTGGAACAGTTCTGGAATCAGACTTGACCGATTTATTATGAAAAAGTATAATGAACAGGATATGACAGAAAGGAGATTTTATATATGAAAGTAGTAAGTACAGAAAAAGCTCCGGCAGCTATCGGACCATATTCACAGGCTATGATCGTAAACGGGCTGGTATACACATCAGGACAGATTGCTATTGACCCTGCAGTGGGGGATGTGACAGCAACTACCATTGAAGAACAGACGGAACAGGTAATGAAAAATCTGGGAGAAGTTCTGAAAGCAGCAGGAAGCAGTTATGAAAAAGCGGTGAAAACTACCTGTTTTCTGGCGGATATGGGAGATTTCGCAGCGTTTAATGAAATTTATGGGAAATATTTTACAGGAAAACCGGCACGTTCCTGTGTTGCAGTGAAAACCCTTCCGAAAAATGTACTCTGTGAAGTGGAAGTCATTGCAGAAGTATAAGTGAGAACAGATACAAAAAGACGGCTGTACAGGTAGGGAAACCTGTGCGGCCGTCTTTTCGTATCCCCCCACGGGGCTTGTGAAATGTACTTGAGTCTGATAAAGTGTAACTAATGAAAAGTTATGAAAAGAAAAAAAGAAGCTACGAGGTTTTTACATATGGAAAAAATGCTGGATCGAATCGAATCCTATTGGAGTACGAGAGTAGAAGGATATTCAGAAGTCAATCAGAAAGAACTGGAAGGAATTCAGAAGCGGGCATGGCTTCAGGTGCTGGAAAAAGAATTTCCCACTGTTTCAAAAGAAGAAATAAAAATACTGGATGTGGGAACCGGTCCGGGATTCTTCCCGAGAATTCTGGCAGAAGCCGGATATTTTGTGACTGGTGTGGATTATACACCGGACATGCTTGAGAAAGCAGCAGAGAATGCGGGAGAATTCAGAAGCAGGGTACAGTTTTATCGAATGGATGCACAAGATCTGGAATTTGAAGATGCCGTTTTTGATGTGTTGATTTCCAGAAATCTGACGTGGAATCTGGAAAATCCGGAACAGGCATATAAGGAATGGTTTCGTGTCCTGAAACCGGGCGGAATTCTGCTGAATTTTGATGCCAACTGGTACGGGTATCTTTTTGATGAAGAAAAAAGAGAAGCTTATGAGCAGGATAGAAAGAATGTAGAAGCAAGCTGTCTGGATGATCATTATCTTTGTACAGATATTGATACTATGGAGAAGATTGCTCTGGAAATGCCTCTTTCTGCAAAGAATCGTCCTTTGTGGGACAAAGAGATATTGAAAAAAACAGGTTTTGCCTCTGTGAAGACAGACTCAGACATATGGAAACTGGTGTGGAGTCAGGAGGAAAAACTGAATTACGGTTCCACCCCTATGTTTATGATCGTGGGACAGAAAGGGAAGGTGTGAAAACATGCATAACAATACATATGAGACAACAAAAGATTTTGTCCTGGGAAGTCTCAGAGTAAAGCCTGGGGAGGCATTTCATGGATATATCAGCCTTGCAGATGGAAAATTTCAGCTGCCTGCATCCATTCTTCATGGAAAATATCCGGGAAAGACCATGCTGGTAACAGCCGGTGTCCATGCAGGCGAATATGTGGGAATTCAGGCGGCCATTGAACTGGCACAGGAACTGAACCCTGAAAAAATCAATGGTACTGTGATTATTATAAAAGTGATAAATAGAGAAGGATTTGAATGCAGGGGAGGAAGTCTGGGAATAGAGGACCGGTTAAATCCAAATCGGGAGTTCCCGGGAGACCCGGAAGGGACACCGACCCAACAGCTTGCCTGGGCCGTATCCACAGAAATTTTTCCTCTGGCAGATTTCTATATTGATCTTCATTGCGGAGATGATTATGAAGAACTGACTCCCTATGTGTATTATGCAGGAAAGGCGGAGGAAGCGGTTGTTGCCATATCAAGAAAAATGGCGGAGCAGGTGGATGTGCCTTATATGGTCCGTTCTATGGTAGGGACCGGCGGTGCATACAATTATGCTGCATCTACAGGAATTCCCAGTATTCTTCTGGAACGTGGAAATATGGGAGCATGGACCATGGAAGAAGTCCGTTCGGACAGAAGAGATGTAAAAAATATTCTCTGTGCTCTTGGAATCTATCAGGGACAGAGAGATTATAGAAAATATTATCCGCTGGATGTGGTAGATGTGCAGTACCAGGCAGCTGCATATGCAGGCTGCTGGTATCCGAGAAAGAAACCGGGAGATATGATTGCAGCCGGGGAAGTGATTGGAGAAGTCCGGGATTATGAGGGAAATCGTCTGGAGGTGTGTCGGGCAGAGTTCGACGGAGTCATTTTGTATCAGGTGGGTTCCCTTCAGGTCTTGAAAGAAGGACCGATGATTACTTATGGAAGAATTGTCCGTAATTTTGATGACAGAAAGGAACGAATCACGGAATACTGGACAAAACGCAGCGATAGTTTTCTGGAACAGCGAAGAGCAGAGCTGAAAAGTCCTCTTGCAGGAAGATGGATGAGGGAAATTCAAAAACAGATACCGACAGACAGAAAGCTGAAGATTCTGGATGTAGGATGTGGTTCCGGGTTCTTTTCCATTCTCCTTGCAAAACAGGGGCATGATGTAACTGGTACCGATCTTACACCGGAGATGGTGGTGAATTCAAAAAAACTGGCAAAAGAAGAGGGAGCAGACTGTAGATTTCTGGTAATGGATGCAGAAAAGCTGGAGTTCGCAGATCATACTTTTGATGTGGTGATTTCCAGAAATCTGACCTGGACATTGCCCTATGCAGATGTGGCATATAAAGAGTGGAAACGTGTATTGAAACCGGGAGGACTGCTGCTGAATTTTGATGCCAATTATGGAGCCTCGGATTTTTCCGATACATCTTCTCTTCCGGAAAATCATGCCCATCATACATTAGGAGATGAAATGATGCAGGAATGTGAGGAACTGAAGCGTCAGCTTCCCATCAGTACTTATGTCCGTCCAGCCTGGGACATTGATGTGCTGGGAAAAATGGGATTTCAGGAATTTTCTGTGGATCTTGGAGTGAGCCGGAGAGTGTATGTGGAACGGGATGAATTTTATAATCCTACGCCCATGTTCCTGATTTGTGGCAGAAAGAGTGAATAATTGATTGATTTTAAACAGTTAAAATATTTTGTTGTGTGTACCGATGTGGGATCCTTCAGTGAGGCTGCCAAGATTCTTTATACGACCCAGTCCAATGTCAGCAAGGCCATAAAAGCCCTGGAAAAGACAGTAGGATCCAGTCTGTTTACGAGAAAATCCCGAGGGATTGAATTGACGGCACAGGGAAAGCATGTGTATAAATATGCCTGTAAAATTATGGAGGAAATAGGAGCGCTGGAGGATTTTGCAAAGCAGGGAGAAGCACAATGGCTGAATATCTCCTTTACCCCCAGTTCCTGGCTGGCAAACCGGTTTGTGGAATTCTATAATAAAAATTATGATGCAGATCTTCATTGTCATATTTATGCTACAAATGTACAGGAAATCATGCGGCGGGTGAGAGAGGGAAAAGACGATGCAGGATTTGTTTATGTGATGGGAAGTCAGGAAGCCGATTTTCTGTATGATCTGAATAAAAATCAGCTGGAATTTATTCCGCTGGTGAATGTGGAAGCCATGTTATATCTGGGAAAAGAACATCCGCTGTGCAGAGAAAAGAAAATCAGTGCGGGGGATTTGAAGGAGCTGCGTTTTATTCAGTGCTATCGGGATGAATTTATGGACAACAGCTACTGGAAAATAAAGGATGAGGAAGAGAATATCCTTACAGATATGAATGTAGCGGTTGTGACAAACAGTGATTATATTATGGAACGGATGCTTACCAGAAGCAGACTGGCTAATATCAGTGGAAACTACCTGACCAGTGATGAAAACCAGCTTCTCCATACGGGAATTCCTCTGAAACAGGAAGATAATCAGGTATTGTTCGGATATCTGATCCGTTCCGGAGAAGTTCTGGGGAAAAACGCTTCTGCTTTTGTGGAATTTGTGGAAAATGCCCTGAAGGAAAAACAAGAAAACTATGAAAAAATGGAATAGATAAGGGTAAAAAAAGAATGGCTGTATAACCCCTGGGTGGGGTTGTACGGCTATTTTGCTTTTGTTATAATTATAACAACGGAAAAGTAATATGAAAAAAGGGAATAAGAAAATGAAAAAGTATATCAGGAACCGATTATTGCAGCTGATTCCGATTTTACTGGGGATTACACTGCTTTCTTTTATTTTAATGCAGTCTTCAGCTATGGATGCAGTGGATGTGATGGAGCAAAACACAGGAGGTGCAATGTCAGAAGCCGAGAAAGAAGCGGCAAGAGCAGAATTTGGTCTGGATAAACCCCTTCCGGAACAATACATAAGATGGCTTGGAGGTGTTTTGACGGGAGATATGGGGGTGTCCTATGTGTCAGGCCAGCCGGTATTTCAAATGTTTCTGTCAAAACTTCCTGCTACGGTGGCATTGACCATTACCTCTGTACTGTTAACCGTGCTGCTTGCCATTCCTCTTGGAATTTTGTCCGCAGTGAAGCAGAACCGGTTCATAGATTATATGATACGATTTTTTAGTTTTATAGGGAATTCCCTGCCGAATTTTTTTATTTCTCTGCTGTTGATTTACTTTTTTTCTCTGAAACTGGGATGGCTCCCTGTTATGGGAAGTTATCAGGGATGGAAAAGCATTATTTTGCCCACGCTGACTTTAACACTTGCTATGGCTTCTAAATACACGAGACAGATTCGGGCTACTGTGCTGGAAGAACTGGGGAAAGACTATGTGCAGGGAGCACGGGCCAGAGGAATACAGGAAAACAGGATTCTTTATTTCAGTGTATTGAAAGCTTCCATGCTGACCATTGTAACACTTCTTGCTTTATCCATAGGTTCTCTTCTTGGAGGAACTGCCATTGTAGAGTCCATATTTATGTGGGACGGAGTAGGAAAGATGGCAGTAGATGCCATAACTACTCGTGATTATCCGGTGATTCAGGCATATGTGATCTGGATGGCGGTAATCTATGTAGTGGTGAATCTTGTGACAGATGTCATTTACTGTTATCTGGATCCCAGAATTCGTGTGGATCAGGAGGAAGTGGAATGAAAGTGCGGAAAAATTATACAAAGCAAAAGTGTATCGTACTGACTATATTGGTGGGAATCGTGCTTCTGGGAGCCATTTTTGCCCGGTGGATCGTGCCTTATGATCCCTATGCACAGGATCTTGGCATTGCGCTTTTGCCTCCCGGGAAGGAACATCTGCTTGGTACGGACCGTTATGGAAGAGATATGCTTTCCCGAGTGATTATGGGAGGTCAGACTACGATTTTTTCCTCTCTTTTCCTGGTGCTGATCATTATGATTATTGGAACTGTAATCGGAGTGATCTGTGGATACCAGGGTGGAAAAACAGATACGGTTCTCATGCGAATCTCCGATGTGTTTCTTGCATTCCCCGGGATGGTGTTTGCGATTGCCGTTGCAGGCGTGACCGGAGGAGGGGTAATTAATGCTATTGCAGCACTTGCTTTCATATCCTGGCCAAAATATGCCAGAATTGCAAGAAGCCAGGTTATGGCGATCAAAAAGACACCTTTTATAGATGCAGCCAGACTGGCCGGGTCCGGTACTGGAAAAATCATATGGAAACATATTTTGCCCAATATTGCAGGCACCATTCTGATTACAGGGGTTCTGGATATCGGTACGATGATTATGGAAATCGCAGGGCTTTCTTTTCTCGGACTGGGAGCTGTGCCGCCTACAGCTGAATGGGGATCTATGATGAGTAATGGAAGAAGTATGCTTCAGACATCTCCGTGGGTGATTTTGGCACCGGGGTTTGCTATTTTTATAACCGTTATGCTGTTTAATCTGTTAGGAGATACCGTGCGGGATCTGATGGATCCTCATACAAGTAAAGCGTAAAACAATAGGAGAATTACCATGTATAAAAAAAATTTACTTAGGAATATAAGTGTACTTTTGCTGTCTGTATGTATGATGGCAGGGAGCCTTACCGGGTGTGGCGGAACCGGTGAAGAGATAAAAACAAACAGGAAGGAGAACTCTGGTGGTGAAAAAATATTTTACTACGGAGATACCACTTTTAACGCAGAAAATGATGAGTCGGATGTGAATCCTCATAACGGTTATTCCGGATGGGCCTGTATCCGTTATGGGATTGGTGAAACCTTGTTCCAATATTCCGATACGATGGAACTGGAGCCCTGGCTTGCAACAGAATATGAACTGGTGGATGAAAATACATGGAAAATTACTCTGAGAGATGGAGTGACTTTCACAAGCGGACGTAAGATGGATGCACAGGCTGTAAAAGAATGTCTGGATGATTTGGTAAGCGTTCATGAAAGGGCTAAAGGAGATTTGAAAATTAAGGAAATGGTAGCAGAGGGGCAGTCCCTGACCATTGTAACAGAAGAGCCGGTTCCTGCACTGATCAATTATCTGTCGGATCCTTACGGCTGTATCATTGATATGGAAGCAGGCATTACTTCGGATGGAAATGTAACCGGAACAGGTCCGTATATTGCAGCGGAATTGAAAACCGATGTGGGGTTGACCCTTGTGAAAAATGAAAATTACTGGGACGGAATGCCGAATCTGGATAAGATATACGTAAAAACAATTTCCGATGGAGATACCATGACAATGGCAATGCAGTCCGGAGAACTGGATGGAGCTTATGGTCTTCCATATGCCAGTCTTCCTCTTTTTCAGGATGAACCCTACAGTATTTCTTCTGTGGAAACATCCCGTTCCTTTTTCGGACAGATGAATTATGCTACTTCTGCACTTCAGGATGAGAAGGTAAGACAGGCTATTTGTATGGGCGTTGACAGAGAGAATTTTACAAAAATACTTCTTCAGGGAAATGGTACTGCGGCGGTTGGTCCTTTCCCGGCAAATTTTATATTTGGCGATGAAACTGTAACAGCACCGGAATATAATCCGGAAGGTGCAAAGCAATTACTGGAAGAAGCAGGTTGGAAAGACACAGACGGTGACGGATATGCAGACAAAAATGGTGAGAAACTGACCATCCGCTGGCTCACTTACCCAAGCCGTCAGGAACTTCCGCTTCTTGCAGAATCTGTTCAGGCTACCTTAAAAGAAATAGGCATTGATGTGCAGATTAACTGTACTGCAGATCATTTAAGCTTTATTGAAAAAGGGGAATGGGATATTTATGCCAGCGCATTCGTGTGTGCACCCACCGGTGACCCGGAATATTTCTTTACCACCCATTGTCTGGATGAATCTTCCAAGAACCGGGGCGGTTATCACAGTGACAAACTGCAGGAACTGGAAAATCAGATGAAGAGCACTTTTAACGCGGAAGAAAGAGCAACACTTGCAACACAGATGACCCAGACCATTCTGGATGATCATGCCTTTTTGTTTGCCTCTCATCTGAAAATGTCTATTGTGTCAGGAAAAGGTGTTACAGGTCTGGAAGCTCATCCCTGTGATTATTATGAAATTACGGTAAATCTTGATAAAAATTGACAGCATAACACATTTTACTACAGAAAGGACGAAAACTATGAGTCAGCCCATATTAGCGGTGGAGCACCTTGAGGTATGTTATGCCGGAAAACCTGTTCTAGAAGATATTAATCTGACTCTTGAGCCGGGACAGATTCTTGGTATTGTGGGAGAAAGCGGAAGCGGCAAGAGTACGCTTATTAAAGCTGCTATGGGACTTCTGGGCAGTGACGGCGTGGTAACCAGAGGTGATATCTTCTATAAGAACCGGAACGTGACAGATTTGAAAGGAGAGGACTTACGTAAATTGCGGGGATCGGAAATGGGTATGATCTTTCAGAATACGGGAGCTTCTCTCTGTCCTATTCGAACCATAGAAGACCAGTTGTATGAATCCGTGCTTCAGCATGAAAAAGTTACAAAACAGGAAATAAAAGAACGGGCGATGAATTTGTTTGAGAAAATGAAACTGCCGGATGGAGCGCGCATTCTGAAAAGTTATCCCTTTGAACTGTCCGGTGGGATGAATCAGCGGGTTGGAATTATGATGGCCATGATTTTACAGCCGTCCCTTCTTCTGGCAGATGAACCGACCAGTGCACTGGATGTGACTGTACAGGCACAGGTTGTCCGGGAAATGATGAAAATGCGTGAGTTGTTTGGAACAACTATAGCAATTGTTACTCACAACATTGGCGTAGTAGAATATATGGCGGATCAAGTGGCAGTAATGTATCAGGGCAGACTGGTGGAATACGGAGATGCAAAAGAAGTCATTTACCATCCGAAGGAAGAATATACGCGTAAATTAGTCAATGCTGTGCTGCGGATTAACAGAGGTTAGCTTATGGGAAAAATACTGGAAGTTAAAAACCTGAAAAAAACATTTTATAAAGGGAAAAAAACTTATCTGGCTGTGAATGATGTGAGTTTTTCTGTGGAAGGAGGAACTTGTGTAGGGATTGTAGGAGAAAGTGGCTGTGGAAAAAGTACTACTGCCAGGATAATTACCCGCCTTACAGAACCGGACTCCGGAAGTATCCTTCTTGACAATCAGGAAATGGTTGGTGCAGGCAGAAAACGATTGAAAGAATTGTATCGGAATGTGCAGATGGTTTTTCAGATGCCGCAGGATTCTTTTGATCCCAGGCGGACTCTTGGAGACGGAATCATGGAGGGCATGATCAATCAGGGGATGAGGAGAAAACAGGCAAAAGAAAGAATGAAAGCACTTCTTTCCATGGTAGAATTGGATGAAAGTTTTGCCGGTCGTTATCCTCATGAAGTCAGTGGAGGTCAGTGCCAGCGTGCAGCAATTGCAAGAGCTCTTGCTGTGAATCCACGTCTTCTGATTTGTGATGAAGCAACCAGTGCCCTGGATGTGACGGTGCAGGCACAGATTATCGGATTACTTCAGAAGCTGAGAAAAGAGATGGGCCTGTCTGTTTTGATGATCTGTCACGATCTGGCGCTTGTTCAGAATTTCTGTGATTATGTATTGGTTATGTATGAAGGAAAGATTGTGGAACAGGGAACACCGGATGAGGTGATTTGGCATCCGAAACAAGAATATACCAGAATTCTTGTGGATTCTGTGCTATAAATATTCTTACAAAAGGGGGTATGCGTGATGCATATGGCAGATGCATTGGTAGCACCTGGAGTGGCAGGTGCCATGTATGTGTGTGCAGCGGCGGCTGCAGCATATTCAGTAAAAAAAGTAAGACTGGAGAGTGATCCGAAGAAGATTCCGGTTATGGGAATTATGGGAGCATTTGTGTTTGCGGCACAGATGATTAATTTTACCATTCCGGGAACCGGATCCAGCGGACATCTCTGTGGAGGGATGTTGTTGTCTGCACTTTTAGGGCCTTTTGCAGGATTTCTCACTATGATTGGCGTATTACTCATACAGTGCCTGTTGTTTGCGGACGGTGGCTTGCTGGCGCTAGGCTGCAATATATGGAATATGGCATTTTATGGCTGCTTTGTGGGTGCATTGCTGATCTGGAAACCCGTTATGAAAAATGGAATGAGCAGAGGAAAGATAATTCTTGCATCGGTTCTTGGATGTGTGATCACTTTGCAGATGGGGGCATTCAGTGTAACATTGGAAACTATGGCATCAAAAATCACGGCATTGCCTTTTGGAACCTTTGTGGCTACGATGCAGCCCATCCATCTGGCAATTGGAACCGTAGAAGGTCTGATTACTGCATCGGTTCTTGTTTTTGTATACGAAGCCAGACCGGAACTTCTTTACGGGGCAGAAGCAATGGATAAAAAAGCAGAAAAGGGCAGGTTGTCATTTAAGAAGACCATTGCAGTACTGGCAGCAATCTCTCTTCTCATTGGAGGAGGATTGTCGCTGGCAGCATCTTCCAATCCGGATGGTCTGGAATGGTCCATTGAAAAAATTACAGGATCTACAGAAGTGGAAGCCGAAGGAAATATCTATGATACGGCAGGAAATATTCAGGAAACAACTGCATTATTACCGGACTATGCATTTAGGGGTTCGGAATCTTCTCTTGGTACTTCTTTTTCCGGTGTGGTAGGAGGGATTCTTGTAGTGGTTGTCTGCGTGGGTGCCTGTTATGCATTCCGTTTCTTTGGCAGAAAGCGAAAAAATTATGAGTAAAATCAATCATGCAATTTATGAAATCCATCACATGGATGCAATGGCGCAGAAGGACCAGTGGGTGAATCAGATTCACCCACTGGTTAAGCTGGTTTTAACGATTTTTTATATTGTAGTGACGGTTTCTTTTTCCAGATATGACATTATCGGTCTGGGAGGTATGGTCGTTTATCCGCTTGCAATATTTGTACTGGGAGATATTTCCATAAAGGACAGTCTGAGACGGCTTCGGATAGTTCTTCCCCTTGTGTGTGTGATTGGGATATTTAATCCGTTTTTTGATAAGGTTCCCGTAGTATTTATGGGAATCCATATGAATGCAGGGGTGCTTTCCATGCTTACCCTTATGATAAAAGGAATCTTCAGCGTACTGGCCTCTTATTTACTGATTGCCACCACATCCATTGAAAAAATCTGCTATGCCCTTTCATTACTGCATGTTCCCAAAATTATAGTGACTCAGATTTTACTTACCTATCGCTATATCACCGTGCTTCTGGAAGAAGTGAATCGGATTACACAGGCCTATGCGCTTCGGGCACCGAACCAAAAAGGCATTCATTTTAAAGCATGGGGTTCTCTTACCGGACAGTTGCTTCTGCGCAGTATGGACCGGGCGGAAGTGGTATATGAGAGTATGCTTCTCAGAGGCTACAGGGGAGATTTTAAATACATGGGACAGAAAGTAAAATTACGTATGCAGGATTTTCTTTATCTTCTTTTCTGGACAGGTGTGATTCTGTTATTCAGAATGAAGCCCATACTAATTATCATTGGTGATTTTGCAGGAGGGGTGTTTGGATGAGCCATATACATATCAATGTGGAACAGGTTTCTTTCGGGTATGAAAAAGGAAAAGAAATATTGAGGGATGTAACATTTACAGCAGGAGAATCGGATTCCATAGGAATCGTAGGTGCAAACGGTGTTGGGAAATCAACCCTTCTGAAACTGCTGGTAGGGTTGAATACCGGCTTTTCCGGAAGTATTCGTGTAGAGGAGATTCCGGTGGAAAAGGAAACGCTTTCCAGAATACGTGAAAAAATCGGCTATGTGTTTCAGGATTCAGACAGTCAGCTTTTTATGTCTACGGCTTTTGAGGATATTGCTTTTGCACCGAGAAATTACGGTCTTCCTGAAACAGAAGTCAGAAAAAGAGTAGAACAAGCTCTGGAACTGACCCATATTGCACATTTACGGGATAAACAGATCTATAAAATGTCCGGAGGAGAAAAGAAACTGGTTTCCATTGCTACGATTTTATCCATGACGCCGGATATTATTCTGATGGATGAGCCTTCCATTGCCTTGGATCCGGGAAACAGAAGGAACCTCATCCGTCTGCTGAATGGTTTTGAACATCTGAAAATCATTGCGTCTCATGATTTGGATATGATACTGGAAACCTGTAATCGAACCATCCTCATGTCACAGGGCAGGATTATAAAAGATGGAGCTACAAAGGAAATCCTTACAGATCAAGAACTGCTGGAGGCTCATGGACTGGAACTTCCTTTGTGTTTTCAGAAGCCGGTTTTGAGAAATAATTAAGAAATTCTTTTGCTGCGGGAGAGGTAATCTGTTGCTGGTTATAAGCCAGTACCAGGTGCCGCTTCGGCAGTTTTTCTTTTATCTGAAGGGGATACAGATTTTTTTTTCTGTGCTCCAGAACAAAGTCGGGAACAAAAGCAATTCCAAGGCCGATATGTGCCAGATCCAGAAGCAGGTCATTACTGGAGAGTTCGACTTCCGGTGTCAGATGCAGCCCTTTCTGCAGAAAGAGACTATGGAGGAATTCGCTGGTGGTGCTCTTTTTTTCTAACATAAGCAATGGATACTGGTGCAGCTCTCCAAGGGTAAGTTTTCGTCCGGTAAAATCAAAATGCTCTTTATTGGCCGCAAACACATCCTGAAAAGTAAGAAGAGTTTTATAATGGCCTTTCATTTCCAGTCTTGCATTGGGATAATTGCATACAATAAAATCCACCTGGCGGTTCTCCAGAAGCTCGGCGCATCCGATGGAAGTTGCATTGGTCACCTTAATATGGATATGAGGAAATTTACTGTGAAATTTCTGAAGATAAGGAACCAGAAAATAACGGCAGATCGTATCAGAGGCGCCGATTCGTAAAGGGGCTTCCAGAGCGGTCATGCTGGTAAGCTGATTTTCTCCCTGCATCAGAAGATTGACGGCAGGCTGCACATGACGAAAAAGAGTTTCTCCCTCTGGTGTCAGCTCAACCCGTTTGGTATTACGTACAAAAAGGGCATGGCCCAGTTTCTGTTCCAGAGATTTGACAGACTGGCTTACTGCAGACTGGGAAATATAGAGCTGTCTGGAGGCTTCGGAAAAACTCAGGGTGGAAGCCACATAATAAAAAACTTTATATAATTCAAAACTGATATCCATAGTGAAGAATCTCCCTGCTTTTTTGAATCAGTTTAACAAAGGAATCAGTTTTCGTCAATGAGTGATAAGTGAAATTAATAAAAAATATAAGATATATTAATTTTATTAATGAGCTTTTCTGTGTTATGATGATAAAAAAGATAAAAAGGTTTTACGCCAGGATAAGGCAGAAAGGAGTCAACATGAGCAGTGTAAGACGCGTGTATGTTGAAAAGAAGCCAGCCTTTGCCGTACAGGCAAAAGAGCTGAAGCATGAAATTTCCAGCTATCTGGGAATCAAAGATGTAACAGGTGTACGTGTACTGATCCGTTATGATGTGGAAAATATTTCCGATGAAGCATTTGAAAAAGCATGTACCTGTGTATTCTCTGAACCTCCTGTAGATGTTTTATATGAAGAAACTTTTGAAATGAATGATACAGACCAGGCTTTTTCTGTAGAATTTCTGCCGGGACAGTTTGACCAGAGAGCAGACTCTGCCGTGCAGTGTGTACAGTTCCTGAAAGCAGATGAACAGCCGATCATCCGCTCCGCTACTACTTATGTGATTCAGGGCGGCGTGTCAGCAGAAGAAATGGAGGCAATCAAGAATCACTGCATTAACCCGGTGGATTCCAGAGAAGCAGATGCGAAAAAACCGGAAA
The DNA here is from genome assembly GCA_051880075.1 of Blautia sp. Classification (GTDB taxonomy): domain Bacteria; phylum Bacillota; class Clostridia; order Lachnospirales; family Lachnospiraceae; genus Blautia. Next base: position 16,110 of record JBJENG010000012.1, read on the forward strand.
CACTGGTGACAAAATTTGATGATCCTGCAGATGTGAAAATTTTTGAGGGATTTTCTGATATGCCGGAAGCAGAACTGAAAGAACTGTATGGTTCTCTGAATCTGGCTATGACTTTTAAAGATTTCCTGCATATTCAGAATTATTTTAAGAACGAAGAAAAACGTGATCCGTCCATGACAGAAATCCGCGTGTTGGATACTTACTGGTCCGATCACTGCCGCCATACAACCTTCTCCACAGAATTGAAGAATGTGGAATTCGGAGAAGGCGATTACAAAGAACCGATTGTAAAAACCTATGAAAAATATCTGGCTGACCGTCAGGTAATCTACAAAGACAGAGATGATAAATTTGTCTGCCTGATGGATCTGGCACTGATGGCAATGAAGAAACTGAAAGCGGAAGGCAAACTTCAGGATCAGGAAGAATCCGATGAGATCAATGCCTGCAGTATTGTGGTACCGGTAGATGTTGACGGCAAAGAAGAAGAGTGGCTGATCAACTTTAAAAATGAAACCCACAACCATCCTACAGAGATCGAACCATTTGGTGGTGCAGCTACCTGTCTGGGCGGAGCAATCCGTGATCCCCTTTCCGGACGTACCTATGTATATCAGGCTATGCGTGTAACCGGTGCAACAGATCCTACCGTATCCGTAAGAGATACCCTGAAAGGAAAACTGCCTCAGAAAAAACTGGTACGTGGAGCTGCCCATGGTTATTCTTCTTATGGTAACCAGATCGGTCTGGCAACCGGATATGTAAAAGAAATCTATCATCCAAATTATGTGGCAAAACGTATGGAAATCGGTGCAGTTCTGGGTGCTGCTCCAAGACGTGCGGTTATTCGTGAAAACTCCGATCCGGGCGATATTATTATCTTGCTGGGCGGACGTACCGGCCGTGACGGATGCGGCGGTGCAACCGGTTCTTCCAAAGTACACACAGAAGAATCTATTGAAACCTGCGGTGCAGAAGTGCAGAAAGGAAATGCACCTACAGAAAGAAAAATCCAGAGATTGTTCAGAAGAGAGGAAGTAAGCTGTATCATCAAAAAATGCAACGACTTCGGAGCAGGCGGTGTATCTGTTGCAATTGGTGAACTGGCTGCAGGTCTGAATATTGATCTGGATAAAGTACCGAAAAAATATGCAGGTCTTGACGGAACAGAAATTGCTATTTCTGAATCTCAGGAACGTATGGCAGTGGTTGTTGATCCGAAAGACGTAGAGAAATTCCTTGGATTTGCCAAAGAAGAAAACCTGGAAGCGATACCGGTTGCAGTGGTAACAGAAAGTCCACGTCTTGTGATGAACTGGAGAGGAAAAACAATCGTAGATCTTTCCAGAGCATTCCTGGATACAAACGGTGCACATCAGGAAACAGATGTATATGTAGAGATTCCTTCAAAAGAAGGCAATGTACTGGAACGTGCAAAAGTCTGCAATACAAGAGAACGCTGGCTGGCAACACTGGCTGATTTGAATACCTGTTCTCAGAAGGGGCTTGTGGAAATGTTTGACGGTTCCATCGGGGCAGGCAGTGTATTTATGCCTTATGGAGGCAAATATCAGTTGACAGAGACCCAGACTATGGTGGCAAAGGTTCCGGTACTGAACGGAAAAACAGAAACCGTAACCATGATGAGCTATGGATTTGATCCATATCTGTCCAGCTGGAGCCCGTATCACGGTGCAGTTTATGCAGTGACAGAATCTGTTGCAAGAATCGTGGCAACAGGCGGTGATTACAGCAAGATCCGTTTTACATTCCAGGAATATTTCCGCAGAATGACAGAAGACAAACATCGTTGGAGCCAGCCTTTCGCAGCACTCCTGGGTGCTTATGCAGCACAGCTTGGGTTTGGCCTTCCTTCCATCGGTGGTAAAGATTCCATGTCCGGTACCTTTAATGAAATTGATGTACCTCCGACACTGGTATCCTTTGCAGTGGATGTTGCAAAACAGAAAGACATTATCACACCAGAACTGAAAAGAGCAGGAAGCAAACTGGTATGGCTGCGTATGCCGAAGGCAGATTACGATCTTCCGGATTTTGAAGCATTGAAAGAACAGTATGGAAAACTGCATGAGGATATTCAGGCAGGAAGAGTTCTTTCCGCTTATGCACTGGATCGTCATGGTATTGCAGCAGCAGTGAGCAAAATGGCATTTGGAAATCAGATGGGTGTTAAGATCGAACACAATGTAGATGAAAGAGATCTGTTCACAGCAGGATTCGGTGATATTATCTGTGAAGTTGCAGATGGAAAAGTAGGAGAACTTGCAATTACTTATACAGTAATCGGTGAAGTAACAGACAAGGCAGCAATTGAATACAAAGATATGACTATTACCATGGCAGAAGCTCTGGAAACATGGAAAGCGCCTCTTGAAAAAGTATTCAAAACACGCTCTGGCTCGGAAACCGATGATATTACAAAGAAGGAAGACAGAGGATTGTACAAAGCAGAAAGCATTCATATCTGCTCTCACAAGATTGCTCAGCCTACTGTATTTATTCCTGTATTCCCGGGTACCAACTGCGAATATGACAGCACAAAAGCATTCGAACGTGCAGGCGCAAAGGTAATCACAAAAGTATTTAAAAATCTGGATGCAGCAGATATCCATGACTCTGTGGATGCATTTGAAAAAGCCATTGACCAGGCACAGATTATTATGTTCCCGGGAGGATTCTCTGCAGGTGATGAACCGGATGGCTCTGCAAAATTCTTTGCTACTGCATTCCAGAACGCAAAAATCAAAGATGCAGTTATGCGCCTGGTAAATGAAAGAGATGGTCTTGCTCTTGGTATCTGTAACGGATTCCAGGCTCTGATCAAACTGGGACTGGTTCCAAACGGAGCTATCACAGGTCAGGATGCAGATGCACCTACACTGACTTTCAATACCATCGGACGTCACATCTCAAAGATGGTTTACACAAAAGTTGTGACAAACAAATCCCCATGGCTGCAGAAAGCAGAGCTTGGAAGAGTTTACACAAATCCTGCATCACACGGAGAAGGACGTTTCGTTGCAAATGAAGAATGGCTGAAGAAACTCTTTGAAAACGGTCAGGTTGCAACCCAGTACTGTGATCCGAGTGGAAATGTAACGATGGATGAAGAGTGGAACGTAAACGGTTCTTATGCCGCAATTGAAGGTATTACCAGTCCGGATGGACGTATTCTTGGTAAAATGGCACATTCCGAACGTCGCGGTGACGGTGTTGCCATGAATATTTATGGAGAACAGGATATTCAGATTTTTGAATCCGGTGTGGAATACTTTAAATAAAAAAATGTAAAAAAATGAAAAAAAGTATTGACATTTAGGTTCATTTAAGGTTATAATAGCAAAGCAGTCAAGCAATGACTGCTTTGTAAATGGGATCTTAGCTCAGCTGGGAGAGCATCTGCCTTACAAGCAGAGGGTCATA
>JBJENG010000013.1:0-74377 GCA_051880075.1 Blautia sp.
TCTGACTCCAGAATATATTTCCATGCATGATCATGTTGTTAACTTAGCTGAACAGGTGGAAGCTGACGCTAAGGAAGTTCGCGAAGCAAATGAAAGTGTATCAGCTATAGATCTTAACGTTAAGCATATGCAAGAACAGATAAGACAGTCTGCTGAATCTGCTGAACAGAGTAAAGAAAATGCAGCAGGTTATGCAGAAAGTGCAGAATTATCCAGACAGGCAGCAGAGACAGCAGAACAGAATGTGAATGCGCAGGTATCTGGATTTGATAGTCATGTCTTACAAAAAACTACGGAATCAGAGAAAGATATTGAAGCCGCACGCATTACAGCGAATAAGGCAATATTGACACAGCAGGAAGAATCTATACAATATGTAAAAGAGCAGACAAGTCAATACATATCAGATCAGGAATCACAAGCTAAAACCAATGTTGAAAATTATACTAGTGAACAGATAAATAATGTCAATCAGGTAGTCAATCTTGTAAAGACTTCGTTACAGACAGTAATTAATGATGCTACAACTGCAAAAAATGAAATGTCTGTAGTTATCAATGATGCAGATAATTTAAAGAATGAATTAAATAATTCTGTATCAACAGCTGTAACAGAATTGCAAAATGTGGTTGAAAGTGCTGAGCAGGTCGATTCTGAAATCAGGACATCCGTTAATGCTGCAAAGCAGGCGGCTACAGATGCGAATGCGGCTGCTCAGTCTGCATCCAAAGCCGCTGAAGAAGCAAAACAGGCTGCGGCATCCGTGAGAGATGATTGCTATCCGATGATGTTCCGGGAATATGATGGAAGAGTATACTCCGTATTCTTTGCTGATGCAGATGAGACAATGGTATGTACAGGAACCAAGGAAGACGATAATGCAGATATTGCAACACCGGTTCCATCAACAAACGCTGTTCGGAACGAAAATCCTTATGACAATATTCCGCTGTTCAAACCGATTGAATGCAATGGATATGTAGATGCTGACGGAGAACTGCATATCACAGCGGTAAAAGGAGAACCGGAGTTCCGTGAAGATGGTTCAAAAGGAGATGTTTGCATTGCACTTAAAACCGGATACATCAGAACGATTGTTGATACTGTAGGTATCATGGGTCCTCTCGGAAAGAAAGGAACAAAAATCTCGGTTACTGATTCATGGAGAGAGTCTGAGTATCCGGGATTTCCATTTATTCCGTACACGTCGGCAATCAGACCGGACGCAACTGTCAGACCGTATGTTATGATACCGAAATATCAGGCAGTATCGTTTAATGGTTCGTATTACTCGCTTCCGGGATTTGCTCCGGCTTACAACATATCTCATAATAACCAGATTTCTACGTTCCAGAAAAGAGGAACTCAGTATTGTGGAGAAACCTGTTCGGATGCTGAGATCTGGGAAACACTGTTCATGATTGTATTTGCAAACATGAATTCACAGGCTGTTATGGCTGGATGCACAAACTTCTCAGCACAGTACATGGCTGCGGTTGCGGAAGAGAATGTTGAGAGAATTATTCTCACACAGTCTCAGGCTGAATACTTCCCGATCGGAAGCTGTGTATCTATCGGAGAGATGGGTACGAACACAAATAAAGACAGAAGTTATGCATACATGCATAATCTGGCTAACAGAGTGAAAGTTACAAAGATTGAAGCTCTCGATGATGAATCTGGAAATTATGCCCTGTATGTGGACAATGGAGGAGTTACCTTCAATACGACCACGACAACGTGCATTTCTGCTATGCCATGGCATACCGGCTCGACAAACAACGTGAAAGGAACCTGCGGTTCTCCGTACAGCAACACGAACGGAAAAGACCCGTTCAAGTTCCTTGGTATTGAGTTCGCACTTGGACAGTATGTTGTCAGAGCTGACGTCATCTTGAATGGAGTGTACGACTCTGATGCTGATTTATACCAGCAGGAGATCTATACATGCTATGATTGCCAGTATTTTGCTACTTCAATCAATGCACACTATAAAAAGCTCGGATATGTTATTCCGGATTCTGGAAATGCATGGAAGTACATTAAGAATCTCGGATTTGATGTAAACTTCCCACACATCCGGATGGCTTCGGAGTATGGAGGAGACAGCAATAAGCGATGGGGAGATGCTGTTCACACAGGAACTCGTGCCAATGGCACAAGGGGGTTCCTGTCGCTCGGCTACCTGTGGAATGGGTCGCTTGCCGGGTTGCGGTTTGCCGGTCTGTACGTTTCCCTCGGCAACGTCTACTGGAACTTCTCGGCTCGCCCTTCTTTCACTGGAAGACGTGGCTCAGTCGTAGACTGGGCAACGGCTATGGGGGTGAATTTGGCGGCATAGCCACCAAAGAGGGGATCGCCCCTCTATTATTTTGTAACTCATAAACAGTAGACATATAGGGATTTACGGTATCCGGGGAGTTCCTGTCGCTCGGCAACCTGAGGAATGGGTCGAATGCCGGGTTGCGGATTGCCAATCTGAACAATTCCCTCGGCAACGCCAACTGGAACATCTCGGCTCGCCACTCTGAATAATTATTCGAGGTATACCGTACTTCGCTGGACAGCATCTGAAACTGATCCGGCACGCATAAGCGTCCTGCACGTGTGCAAAATCAATCGAACCAGCACCGGGAAACCGGATGATGTAACACAGTGGGTGCATCATGGGCTTAGTAGTAAAACCGAAAGGTCTTGAGATTCAGAAGGAATATTGAGGAAATTTAGATAGATGAAAACGTATTGTAAAGACGTAGACATCGAAGATATTTCGATGATGGAGTTGGCGATACGGAACTGCTTTAAGGGAAAGTGGAAACGACGAGATGTCAGGAATCTGCTTTCCCTTTATTGTGAGTATTCGCCTGGAAAGATACTAAAACTCCTGAAGACTGGGAATAAGCATATGCTTGACAATGCAGTGCACAGTCTGGCACTGGATTTAAATAACAGGCTGTTGAAGAGGGAATTAGACCTTCCACCGACTGTATCAAGAACAGTTATTGAAGGTGTTAAGAGAAAAGAAAGAGACTTAGAGATTGAATCGTATGTTCATCAGATATATGACCACCTTGTTGATCTCGGATTGCAAGAATTGTTTGAGAAGAAATTCGGAACATGGCAATGTGCATCAATAAAAGGAAGAGGTCAGTTGTACACAAAGAAAGGAATTGAAAAGTGGATACAGACGGACCGGCAGGGAACCAAAGTAGCGATACAGTGCGATGTCAGAAAGTGCTACCAGAGCATACACATACCAACATTGATTAAGATGCTGGAAAGAGATATCCACAAAAACAAACCGTTATTGTGGTTGACTACCGTTCTTCTGAATGTGATGAAAAAGAAAGGAAAAGGTCTGTTTGTTGGCTCTGTCATATCGAAGGACTTAGCAAATTACTATATGAGCTACCTGTACCATTATGCAGAGCAGGAGCTTACGGTAACACGAAGGTCAAAAAGAAACGGACCAGTAAAAGTCCGATTGATAAGCCATCAGGCTATGTATATGGACGATGTGTTTCTTGCTGGAGCAAATCGAAAATATATCATCATAGCTTTTAAGAAACTAAGCGAATTCCTTAAGAACAAACTACATCTGGAGTTTAAGGAATCATGGAGGTTTTATTACATCGAGTATGAAGATAAATACGGAGTAAGTCATGGATGCCCGGCTGATTTAGCCGGGTATATCTATAAGAGAAACTATACAGTTCTCAGAGACCATATTTTCATCAAAGGAAGAAGAGCTTTCAAAAAAGTCAAAACCTGTCTTATGAAAGGTAAGGATGTAACAGAAAGAATTGCACAGAGAGCAGTATCGTATTTTGGATGGTTTAAAAATGCCGATATGTATAAGTTTCGTGAGAAGTATGGAATTGATGAATTGATGACGTATTGTAAAAAGCGGCTAAGTTTCCTCAGTAAACAGAAAAACAATAGAGCGAAGGAGGTACTTGCATGTTAAGAAAAGTAAGTAGTGCTGCACCGATTGAGAAGATTGATTATTTTCTCAGAAGCACAGGGATTGCAGACGTTTATCTGCATAAGAACATCACAAACCGTGAAGATGTTATGGAAGAAGAACAGACTGGAAGCCAGTATGAAGCAGAAGAAGTGTATTTCGTCATTACAGGAGAAAAAGCATCGAAAGAGGACATTGATGCAGATTTCGACTACTGGTTTGAAAAAGCGTCTGGATTAGGTCAGGATGAGCTTGGAGATCAATTCAGTCTTGAAGAATTGAGACAGAAGAAATATGTCGAAGTCGGAACGGTTTGTGAAAAGACGATTTACAGTGGTGTTGATGTTGAGATATCAACTGGTGTTGAGCATTTCAGTCTGACGGAAAAAGACCAGATCAACCTGTTTGCAAAGAAGATGCAGCTGTTGGCTAGAGAGAGCAGAATGGAATACCACGAAAACGGTCAACTTTGCAGATATTTCGATGCTAAAGATATGCAGAAGATTGTTGATACTGCAATGTTCTATGTATCATACAACACGACATACTGCAATTCTCTGAATATGTGGATCAAAGCAGCAAAGAAGCCAAGCGATCTGGAATTTATTTATTGGGGAGCAGATATCCCGGAAGAATTTCAAAGCGTGGTTCTGAAAGACTATATGAAAATACTATCTGGAGGTGCTGAGTAATGAAAGAGTTTTTAAAGTGCATTGTCATCTTCTCAATCGGAGGATTACTCTACTATTTTGCTGAAATATTATTCCGTGGATACTCATTCGGAGCAATGATAATCCTCGGCGGAATATGCTTCATCCTATGCGGAAGGATAAACGAGAAGAAAAGCAGATGCACACCTCTGGTACAGCAGATGATGATAGCTGCTATAGAGATAACAGCTGTAGAGTTTTTCGCCGGTGTGATTCTGAATATTATCCTCGGACTGCATATGTGGGACTACAGCAATATGCCGGGAAATATCCTCGGACAGATTTGTCCTCAGTTTATGATTTTGTGGTTTTTCTTATCAGCACCGGGAATTGTATTAGATGATCTGATCCGGTGGAAGTTCTTTGGTCAGGAAAAGCCACATTACCATTTATTCAAAAAAGTACCGGATAAGAAGGTGTAAATATGGATATGCAGAAGGTGTTGGAATTGCAGAATTCCATAATTGAATATCAAGGTGAGATCATTAGTGGGTTAATGGCTTTGTACATCAGAGCACCCACTTTTTATATTCCGGAAGAATTACAGGAAATTATTTCCCGGAATAATAGCCTGTTGGAAAAACTGAATAATCCGGAAATCAAGCTGTAAGGAGGACTTGCATGGAGTTTGACTACGAACACGAAAAACGTCTGACAGAAACGGAACAGCGTGCGAAGAGTAACACCCATCGCTTGGATAAGTTAGAACCGATTGTAAATGAGATACATAAAATGTCCGAAGCAATAGTGGAGATGGCTAATGAGCTGAAGCACACAAATGCTTCCATCAAGAATCTTGATGAGAAAGTGGACAGGTTAGAACAGGAGCCGGCAAAGAAGTGGAAAGACTCCACAAAAGCTCTGTTCAATGCATTTCTCGGAGCAATAGGAGCTGCGATTGCCGGAGGTGTTATCTGGTTGCTCACGAGCGTTGTCTGAGGTAAACAGAAACAGCCTCATTTGCCTTTTTGGTACGCACATGAGGATTTTATCACATGAACAGAAAAAGACGAAGCAAGAGGCTGTCACGAAGTAATAAAAGCATAAGAAAAGGAGATTAAGACTTATGGAATTATTAGAATTTGTAAAACAGATTCCACTGCCGATTTTGGTAGTGGCACTCATTGTTCTCTTTGTTGTAACGATTATCATGGCTGTACAGTACATGAAAGCAAAGGGTCTGGATGGAATCCGTGCTGATGTTTATCAGTTGATTCTGAAAGCTGAACACCGATATAAAGAATCTGGACAAGGAGAACAGAAGCTGAAATGGGTAGTACAGCAGGCGAGAGGACTATTGCCTAAGTGGATTCAGCTGATTGTTACAGAAGAGGCTCTTCTGAAGATTATTGATAAGTGGTTTGCCGGAGTAAAAGACCTTCTCGACGACGGGAAGATCAATAACTCACAGAAGTAGTAAACAGTGAAAACTGCGGAGGAGAAAGATGAGCTATAGAGCAGTTGTGATAACCATCTTTTCTGTGCTTACAGCTCTTGCAATAGTGATTGCATTTGTGTCCAATGAACTTGGAAAGTATATCGAAGATGTAATGCAGCCTTATGACTGCGATTTAGATGAAGAAGAGGAGTGAGGCGAAAGCCTCGCTCTTCTTTCGCTTTAGGAGGAATTTCAAACATGGCTAAAAAAGGAATTGATATCAGTAAGTGGCAAGGAAATGTAGATTTTTCAAAAGTTGCGAAAAACGTAGATTTCGTAATTCTCCGAGAAGGTTACAGAAAGACCATCGACAGTAAGTTTTTGGAGTATGTCTCCGGATGCAAAAAGAACAGCATTCCGATTCATGGAGTATATCATTTCTGCTATGCAACATCTGTTGCTGGAGCAAAGGAAGAAGCTGTTTCCTGTCTTGCGAATATGCAGAAAGCAGGATTGGGAAAGGACGTTATTGTTTTCTTTGACTTCGAGTATGACACAGTGAAGAAGGCTTCTGAAAGCGGAGTAAAACTCGGAAAAAATGAGTGTATCCAGTTTACTGAAGCTTTTTGTCAGTATGTTGAGTCTCAGGGATATAAAGCCGGAGTCTACTGCAATTTGGATTACTACAAGAACATGTACAATCCAGACACTATTAAAAAGTATGTGTTCTGGCTTGCAGATTATACCGGTGGACCGGATGTGGAATGTGCTTATCAACAGTATACCAGCAGCGGAACTGTTCCCGGAATTAGCGGGAATGTTGATATGGACTATTTTTACGGAGTGAAAGAGGAGGTACAGAATATGTCAAAAGTAGAAAAAGCTACCCAGCAGATGGAAGCGTGGGCAAAAGATGACACACATGGATACGATCAGACTTACAGATGGGGAGAGAAAGGAGATTTCGACTGTTCAGCTGCGGTATTTCAGGCATTAGAAAATGCTGGAATCCCAGCAAAGACGTACTCATTCAGTAAGTATGGATGTGCATATACCGGAACTATGGTAGCTGTGCTTACTCACTTTGGTTTCAAGAATGTAATCGGTTCTGTAAACCTTTCTACAGGAGCAGGATTGAAAAGAAATGACATCCTTCTGAATGATAAGCACCATGTAGCAATGTACTGTGGAAACGGAAAAGAAGTGGAAGCATCCATCAACGAGAAAGGAACCGCAACAGGAGGTCAGCCGGGAGACCAGACAGGAAAAGAGTTTCTGATCCGCTCATACCGAAACTACCCTTGGACACATGTTTTCAGACTTGAAGAAAGTGGTACATCCGGTACATCTGAAAAGAAAACTGTTTCAGAAGTTGCCAAGGAAGTAATTGCCGGAAAATGGGGAAACGGAGATGACAGAAAAACTGCACTTACCAATGCAGGTTACAATTATTCGGAAGTACAGGCAGAAGTAAATAAGCTGCTTAGCGGACAAAGTTCTGTACCGAAGAAAACCGTAGAGGAGATAGCAAAAGAGGTTATCGCCGGAAAGTGGGGAAACGGTGATGCAAGAAAGACTGCCCTCACAAAAGCTGGATACGATGCTTCAGCTGTCCAGAAAAAGGTCAATGAACTCTTGTCTGGAACTTCCGGAAAGAAATCAATCACAGAGATTGCAAAAGAAGTAATCGCTGGTAAATGGGGAAATGGAGAAACAAGAAAGAAAAAGCTGACAGCGGCAGGGTATGATGCCTCTGCGGTACAGAAGAAAGTAAATGAATTGCTGAAATAAGCAGTATGCCTCGGTCCTTAAAAGACCGGGGCTTTTTCTGTTTTAGATAAGTTTGGTGGTTCAGATAAAAGAATTTTTGTCAAGAAAAATAATGAACAAAATTGCAGAGTAATTTTTGACGAAAAGCGTCACAGCGGACAAATGAGAAAGTCTGCATACTCTCCTTCATTAAAAGCAAAAGAGTCCTAAAAAGAAAATTACAGCTTCCTACGGAATATCATGAAAAAGCAGGATGATGATTACAAATGTAATCAGTTTCTTCCTATTAAAAGATGACTGTAAATGTGATGTCAGCAATGACATACACAATGATTGAAAAATGATTTTTTATCAAAGAATATCATCAGTAATTTGCTATGCCCCAAAATAAGAATGATACGAAAAATGTAAAGTAATATCTGGACAAAATGAACGAATGACTGGAAAAATGATGTCACAATGACGGTGCTATATAATAAAATAAAAAATATAAATATTATATAAATATATATACGTGATACCTGTCACAAATGCCGTCACATTTTCAGTCATTCATTGATTCTCTTCTTATTGCTTCGTAAAGTCCGAAGTAATCTACTTTCTCCGGATGGAGATTCAGTAAAGATTGGAAGGTTATTGTTTTCTGGTTCGGGACCTTCTGATCCAATGTCTTTGTTGAAATCACATAGAAATCCCACAACGATAAATCAAGTATATTTTGATCACGACTCATGGCAGTCCAAACGCAGAACACGTATACGTCTGAGTGCCTGCAGTATTCTGATTTGTCAGAGTAGTTTCCAGTAGAGTCTAGTGATTTAGCTGGTGCTATACGAAAAGATATTCTCGCAGGATGTTCGCTTTCCCAAGATTGTATGTATGCAGAAGATTTGACTTCCACTCTGATACCGTCCGGACTAAGTAAATCATATGAATCCATAGAAACTCGAAAATTTGTTCGGGGGGGGGTATTATTACATTGAGTATTCATGGCTTCACGAACAATGAATTCTGCGAAAGCTCCTCGGTTTACATTCCGGATAATGTCAGAATATGCCCATGACCAGAAATCTAGCACAGAGCTGTCAAGCTCCTTGTCTCTAAAAGTAAGTTTTTCATTACCACTGTACATAGAATCACCTCAAATATGTTTCCTTTAGGATAACAAAGATGGTAACAAAAAACAATTACACAATGTAAAAATAATGCTTGACAGTAGCGAACGCAAGAGTGCTACGATTACGCCACGATAAAAACAAATTTAAAGTAGATTGCTGATTGATTTCATAAGGAGAAAAGCATATGACAAGAAGAAAAATGTTAGAACAGATTACCTATGAGCTTGAAGAGATTGCTGAAAAAGAAGCAATGTTTTTGTTTAGAACAGCAAGAAGAGCCGAGAAGCATGGATGTTCGTGGGAACTTATAGAAGGGCTCAGGGAAGAGGGATTCTGGTTGCATGACACAGCTGCTGCATATCCAGACAGATTGGTACATCCGGAAAGAGATTATAAAATGAAGTATGCATTTAAAGTAAAATAGAGGAGGCGGATGGATATGATAAAAATAAGAGTAACAAAGAAAAAAGTCAAAAATGAAGAAAGATTCTTTTTAGAGTATATTTACTACTTGGATGGAGGCAGAACAAAAGTAGTTCCTGTAAGATGTGAACCGAGAGGATGGAAAACTCTAAACGGAGCATTGAGGTTTGCGAAAAAATTAGGTTATGAAGTGATTCAGGGGGTGATGTGATGAAAAAAAGTTTAGAAGAAGCAATGAACAGGGCAAAACAGATGAGCGTTGAACATCCGGATATAGCATACGCTGTTATGGATAAGAAAAGAAAAAGAGCAGTTGTTACTTCGTGCGGTTTCGTCTTGAAAGAAAGAATACTTGAAGGATGGACGATGGTTGCGAAGTTTAAGAATGGAAAAGAAGTATAACGTCATAAAACTGCTTGACTGCCAGCGAAACAGCCTGTTACGATGACGATACGATAAATCAATCCCCGTGATTTACCGAATAAACGGAAAGGAGGAAAGTCCGATGGGGAAACGGAAGAAAAAGCCGGAAACGGACAAAGAAAAAGAACTGTTAGAAAAGCGGTTGCTTAAAGCACAAATTGCCGCCACCATTGCTGGAGTTATTGCTGGAACAATAACTGCTATATCAGCTCTGGTAACGGCAATCGCCACATGCTTCAAGTAAACTGTAAACAGTCCTCAAAGGCTTGGGAGTTTCTGCTCCCTTGCCATTTGAGTTTAGCATAAAGGAGGATGAAAGTAAATGTTAAAAAAAGATAATAGAGTAAGCAGAACAGTACAGTACACAGCGTTATTACTCCTTGCCATAGAGATTATTGTTTGGACTATTAAGGGGATGAATGAATTTCTTCTGGTTGCAATCCTGGCAACGAGTTTTGTTGAAGTTTCTTCCTGTGTTATTTTACTTAGAAGAGCATTGGAACAGTTGGAAAAATAGATGTGAATTACAGCTGCTACGGTGGCTGTAATTTTATGCCCGAAAACCGGGAGAAAGGATGAAAAGATGGGAAGATTGAAACATTATCAGAATTGCGATGTAGTCATAGCTCAAGGAGATACTCCAGAATTAGTTGCGGATCAGGAAGACGGAATGGTCCATCAGGAGCTGAAGAATTGCAACACACATAACGGACTCAAGAAGCAGGACGGAGGAAAACGCTTCCTCACAGACAATGAGATTAAGATTCTTGTCGAGCAGTTTGTGAGAGATGATGAAATAATCGCACAGACGTATGAAGAGATTTCAAAAAGAAGGAAAGATAAGAATTTCCAGTACAGCCTTGTGAAGCAGGGAGTTTCAATGACAATAGTTTCAAGATTTTGTGATATGGGAATTGCAAGACCGAGTGCAATGAAGCTGGCCATGGGAGTTGTCAATATCCTGTATGACCTGTATGTAGCTGAGTGTCAGGTTAAACAGAGAACAGAAAAGGAAGACGGTTCTCCGGTTGCTGAGATAGATGCTAATTTGGAAACTCCAGAAAACGATGAATCGGGTGAGTTGAAGAAAGAAGTTGAAGCAGACAACAAAGAAAAAATATCACAGAATATCAGAAAGATTATGGTTTCTCCGAAAAGTATCACATTAGAGAATGCAGTAATCGAAGCCGGGAAAATCAAGAGTCTCATGGAAATGATGGACAGCTATTATTATGATTATCTGTCTGCAGATGCCAGTGAAAAGATGCAGTCGTTCTACTGTGTGTTCGATATCCTGAAGAAACGATATGAAGAATTTGAAGAAGGTTTACAGCACGTTATTTACGGATAAAAGTGTGGCTGTTATTTTTTTGACCGAAATTGTAAAAATATTGCTTGACACAGTACGCAGATGTAGACTACGATAACGTCACAATAAACAATTACAAATCAAATGGAGGAAAAGAAAGTGACAGTTAATGGTAGAAGAAGATTCGTAAGCAACACAGGGAAAAGATACTATGTAAGCAACATGTGCAAGCAGGATATCAAAGGAGAAGAAAAGTACAATCTGGAAGTCGAGAAAGACGGTAAGCAAAGATTGTGCTACGGTCCATTCCTTGAGCTGCTGAAATTCAAGACCATTAAAGAAGCACAGAGATACGTTCTCTACAACGAAATCACAATCGAAACAATGTGGTAGGAGGAAAGAGATCATGATGAATAGAAGTAAGTCAGCAAAAAGAGAATTTTATTAGGACAGATACAATCCGGATAAGAAATGGGAAGTAGTAAAGATGGTCGGAGGATATTACCTCAGACAGTATGTGAAAGGTCAGCAGTTTGGAAACGGTCTCCGGACCACAAAGAAGTTCATTGAAAGCATCGGGATATTTGACTTTGAAAGAGTTGAGTCGGCATAAGGAGGTGAGAGTGATGGCATACACAAGGAAGACCATAGATGTTTGGGAGATGTATGTTGATTATGGATGTGGATAGGAATATGAGCTGTCAGAGTACAGCTTGCAAGAAATCAAGAAGAGAAAGAAAGAGTACAAAGAGAATTGTCCTCAGTACCCGGTAAAAAATGTTAAGAAAAGAGAAAGGAAAAATTGATTATGGCAACAAGAGAAGAAATGAAAGTTGAAGCATTGGATAGAATGAAAACTCTCAGCATCCAAGAAAATGCAATTCGTGAGTTCAAAAATGAAGACAAGTTGAATAAGTCGGAAAAAGGGATCCTGTTTTGGATTTCGGATGAAGAAGAAAAGATGGTAAGAGACTGGGAGAAGTCTACCGGGAACATTGTTTACCATGCGATTTACAATGTGTTTGAGTTCGGAAGATGTCTGAGCCTGTTGTATGTTAGTGAGTATGATGAGGAATGGGAATACGACAGAGAGGATATGAAAGAAGGAATTGCTATTGCACATTGCCTGAATCTTGATAATCCGCAGTGTTCGGAAAGTGGATCAATCGGTGTCAGACCGTGCTTCGGTGGAGTTGCAAGAATTTGGTAGGAGGTTTTCAGATGGAACTGATTAAGTACAAGACAATTATGAAAGAAGAAGGAACAGTTGGGATAGTAAGAGAAAATGGATATGAAATCGAGTACAGGCAATTGGACAACGCAAGAAAGATAGAAACCGTAATGAAGGAAGCGTTCTCCATTCATAAAGAAACTGAAGAGTACCTGTACGAGATATGCTTTGATACGAAACTCAAACCGCTTGCAGTATTTGAAGTATCACACGGTACAGTAAATGGAACGATTGTATCGCCAAGAGAGTTTTTCCAAAAAGCATTGTTAGCTGGTGCGGTTGGAGTTGTAGCTGTTCATAATCATCCGACAGGATGCTGCGAACCGAGCAAACAAGATGACGAGACTGCTCGTAGCTTAAGAGAAGCCGGGAAACTTATCGGAATCGAACTTCTGGATTTTATGATTATTGGAAATGAAAGCTACAGCTATAGAGAATGCGGAAGATTGTAAAAATTTAGAGACAGGAGGGAAAGCGAATGGCAGATAGAAGCAACCACAAACTGAATGAGGAAATTGAAAGACATATCCGGCAATGGGATGGAACAATACACGGTCAGTGTGTGAAGAATATGTACGAGAACGGAACCAGCTACGAAGGGATCTGTGAATATGCTGGAATCGACTATGAAGATTATGAAGATAGATGAATGTAAATACGTACAAAGTAGTTTGTGTGAAGAATTTGACATTCTATAGAATGTTGAAGATATAAATAATATTTAAGAATATGGAGGAAAAGACATGAGAGAAGAAATTTTAAGAGAATTAGTTGAAGAGGTAATGCAAGTAGCTGGGAAAGAGTATGAGGTTCGTAGTAATCTGGTAAAGAAGAATAACGATGTTGAACTCAGGGCAATCATTGTGAGAATGCCGGACGAAGTAATATCTCCAACGATATATGTTGATAAGTACCTTGAAGGCATTGATAACGGACTGATGACAGCAGAGGAAGCTGCGAAGGAAGTGTTCAGTGTTTACGAGGACAGCAAGAACCAGATTTTAGGAATTGATATATCAAAGATGATGACCAAAGAATACATTCTGAACCATGTGGAATATCAGATGGTTAATGCGGAACGTAATGCAGAGAGGATCCAGATAGTGCCTAATAAGAAGATTGCAGACCTTGCAGCACTCTACAGAACGGTCGTAAGTAATGATGAAAACAGAACAGCCAGTTACATTGTTACAAACGAAGCTATGGTTAATGCCGGTATCAACATCAAAGAACTTGATGAAGCAGCTGAACGCAATACAGAAAAGAGTGGGTTTGTAATAGAGACCATTGCTGAAATGATGGGAATTCCGGAAATTAGCGAAGTTCCTCAGATGTTTGTATTGTCAAATGCAAGAAAGACTAATGGAGCAAACATCATTCTGTACAAAAAAGAACTAGCAAAGCTTGCACAAAGAATTGGTGGAGACTTCTTCATCTTGCCATCCAGCATTCACGAACTGCTTGCTATTCCTGTATCACAGGCTGAGACAGAACAGCTTAGACAGATGGTAAAAGAAGTGAACGATACTGAGGTTGCTCCAGATGAAATTCTGGGATACGAAGTGTACCGATACAATAGTGAAACTGGAGAGGTTGAGATAACTTAGTAAGCAAATCAGTAGATGCAAATAGATTGGAGGAAGAACAGCATGGAAGAAAAGTTAAGGATGGAGATGGAGATTGTGGTAACCCAAGAAGATATAGATGACATTATGTGTTCGGCTCTGGAAGGTGGAATCAATTACTGGTGTGATACAGCCAAGGTTCCGGAAGAAAAGAGAGTTGCCAGATGGGGACACGAACAGATAGCCAGAGATGGAGAGCTGCACATGCATCTGATTGAGCCATTCGATGACGATGATACGGAATGGTATATCTTGACAAAGGAACGGTTTATCGGTGGACTGGAGAAATATCTTAAAGAACCGAATCACGGATGCCTTGAAATGGACGGAAAGCATTTGGTAATTGACGCAGGAAACATTGATGCAAACGCAGCAGATATGATTGTCCAGTATGCTTTATTCGGAGAGATCGTCTTCGGATAATTTTTTTAACAGACAGTAAGCATATGCGTACTGAAGGGAGATTTGAAGCTCTAATTGTTGCAAATACGGTTCAAAAGAAAGAATGGCATATATTTCTTCAGAACCGATTGCACATAGAAAATAAAAGCCTATATGGCAGAAAGGAGGTAGCGGATGTCATTAAATGAGAATCTTAAAAAGCTGATTGAGGAAAACACCACGCAGGCAGAACTGGCAAAGAAGATGGGAATTCACAGACAGACTCTGAATGATTCACTCAGGAGAGATATGAGACTTACGAAGTTTGAAAAGATTGTAGATGCTCTGGGATATAAGGTTGTTTTCGTCAAAAAGTAATTTTTTGAGGTACATCCGGCAGTACCTCAAAAATGAAAATAATGTAAAAATATTGCTTGACACAGTACGCAGATGTAGACTACGATAACGTCACGATAAACAATTACAAATCAAATGGAGGTAATCGTGATGAGAAAAGAGTACAGAGAAATCAGAAAAATCAGAGCAGACAAACTTAGAATCTTATGTATCGAAGAAAACTGGTACACAAGAGGAGATTGCGAAGCATACAATCATCTGCTGTTTGATCTGGCAGGAAACAAAGAAAATATCACGACAGAAGATATCGTTGAGATTGCTCGGGATATTCTGGAACACAGTGAAACAGACATGGATATTGAAAGCATCTGCTACTACGTTGCAAGAATTTTAGATACATTCTTCGAAGAAGCATAGAGGAGGTACAGGGGAGATGATGTATTCAGAATTTTTGAAGGGGACCGGAGCACCGGAAAACTCACAGAGCTATGAGCAGTTTCTGAAAATCGAACAGATTTATATGGACTGTGAGCATATGTCTAAAGAACAGGCATACAGGATTTGGAAGAATACATACGGGAAGGAAGTAAAAATGGCACGGAAGGCAAGAGAAGAAAGGATTAAGCTGCTTGCCATGCCGGAAGATCAGTACCGGAACCTTCCAGAGCATGACAGAGAGAGTATAGCGAATGAGCTCCATGAGCTTTTTTGGAACGCTTATTACAACCGGGATGATTCAACATGCAAGATAAGCAAAGACAATAGATGCTTTATCGACAGATTTGGGATTGTCTGGTTCGTGAAAAGAAGGGATGTCAGATGGTTCCACTACGATCTGTTCGCTTATAACGATGGAAAAGTAATTGATGCAAATTATTGTGAAAGATGAAAGGAGAATTCGAGATGGAAGAAAAGAAAGTTTTAAGCTCTGAAGAATTTAAGGAGATTTGCAAAGAGGCTATGCCACACATAGAAGCACTGAAAGATATTCTCGGAAAAAGAGATATCAAAAGTCTCGGAAGTTTGACTATTTGTGCAGATGGGTATTTGAACTTTGGAATCTACGATACAGGATGGGAAGTTGTAAGAGCCAGCAAAGATGACAAGGTACGCATCAGACACGAATATAAGATGGAGGTGGATATTTAATGTTCCAGATGGAGATTTGCACTGACGGTGCAGCTTTCAAAGATCCATATACCGGAGAGGAGAACAAAGAATGTGAAGCATACGCAATTGCAGACATTCTCTTAAAGATATCAAAGTCTCTTAAAGTAGATGGAAGAAACTCCGGAGTTCTTATGGATGTCATCATTGCTGAAACAAAGAAAGGCAGAGTATGATGCAGAGAAATCAAGCGGATTATATGGCTATTTCAGGAGGAAAGAATGATAAGCACATATTTCTCCAGAAGAATGAAAACAAGCTGATAAATCGCCTATCAGGAGCTGAAAGGAGGTGGTATTTATGAAGATTGCAAAGAAATTCTTCAAGAGCACAAGAAAGCTGTTTAAGCAGATCATGAAGTTTGCGAATTAGGAGGAATCAAAGTTGAACAGAGGAAAGAAAGTAATTCTGGAAGGAAGAAGCATACTGCGGAGAGAAGATTATAAGAGAGTAAAGAAGATGGACCGGCAGGAGATAGAGGAGTTCTGTAAGAATCTGTACATGAATGGATACAACGATGGAAGAGAATCTGTTCCGGGAATTGATATTAATCAGGTCAAAGATGCTATTCTTGAGACAAAAGGTATCGGTCAGAACAGGCTGGCATCCATCATGGAAAGCATAGAGAAAAGATTCGGAGGGAAGAAAGATGAATAAACAGAGAAGAAAGAAATTGGAAAAAGCGTTCGAGATGATCGGAGAAGTCAAAGATATTCTGGAGGAAGTCAAAGGCGAAGAAGAGGAAGCTTACGAAAATCTGCCTGAGAGTTTCCAGAATGGAGAACGTGGAGAAGAGATGCAGGGTTACATTGAAATGATTGACGAGGCATATGGATACCTGGAGGATGCAGAGAGTGTGGTAGAACAGATTTAGGAGGAAAAGTATATGATACAGGAAATTGCATTGGACAAGCTGAAAGTCCATCCAAAGAATGTACGAAAGACGTACAATGATATTGATGAGCTTGCGGACAGCATTAAAGCTCAGGGGATTTTGCAGAATCTCACAGTAGTTCCAGACACAGAAGATGAAGGAACATATCTGGTGGTTATTGGAAACAGAAGATTAACAGCAGCACGGAAAGCGGGGCTTAAAACAGCTCCGTGTTTCGTGGCTGATATGGATGAAAAAGAACAGGCATCAATGATGTTGCTTGAAAATATGCAGAGAAGCGATCTTACAATACATGAGCAGGCATATGGAATTCAGATGGTTCTTGATCTTGGAGAAACGGAAGATGGTTTAGCGGAAAAGACTGGACTTAGCAAGAGTACAATCCGGCACAGATCAAATATTGCAAAGCTTAACCAAGATGTTCTAAAGGAGAAAGAAAAAGATGAGAGCTTCCAGCTGACACTTAGAGACTTATATGAACTGGAGAAGATTCCGGATATCAAGATGAGGGATAAGATTCTGAAAGAAGCAACGGATTCAAATAATTTAGCAAGTAAAGCGAAAAATTACGTTGAAGAGATGAAGAGAAAAGAGAACGAGAAGAAGTTCAAATCACTGTTCAAGAAGATGGGAATTCCTCCAGCTCCAAAAGGTACAGAGAATGAAATGTATTCTGGAAAGTGGGAAACGGTTAAGGAGTTTGAATTATCGAAGGAAGTTCCTAAGTCAATTAAGATTTCTAAAGAAGAATGCGAAAAATGTTTCCATATCACATACTGGAGAAGTATCAGAATCATCCGAAAGAAGGTTAAAGAAAAGAAAGAACTTACTCCGGAGGAAAAAGCACAGAAAGAACGTGAGAAAAATAAGAGACAGCTGAAAGCTATTCAAAAAGAAATGGCTGCGGAAAGAGAAGATTTCATCCGTGTAGCTATTGAAAAGAAATTTAAGCCAGAGAAAATGAGTATGGAAAGTGTAGAGCGTAGATTGTTTAATCTTATGCTGGATTGCGAATGCTGGATGAACCATAGTCCGATGTATAAGTTCCTGTTTGATAAGAAGTCATGGGAAGTCAAGGACGATGAAAGGGAAAAATTCAGAAAGACAATCGATGAGCTGCCTCTGTATAATCTGTACTTTGTTTATGCTGCAGGATCAGTAGCAGAAAAGGACACGACAGAATGGAACACGAAATACAACAAGAAGTCAGGAAGACTGTTGATGGAATTTGAGGACATTCTTTCAGACTTTGGATTCTCGTATAGCAAACAGGAATATAAGAAGGTTAGTGATGGAACGCACAAATTATATGCCAAGGAGGAAAGCAAGTAATGAATGTAAAGATTATCAGCGATTATGGAGAGAACAGTTTTTCTGTCTCTCCAGAACAGGCAATGGACATTATCAAACACGCAATGGATTTCCACACAAGATATTCCAGAATGAACAAGATTAGTGATGAATTAGCTGAAGCTGAAATTCCGGGAAATGAAGGACCTGTTAATTGTAGGCATGAATTTGATCCACTGATTCAAAAAGAAGAAGATTATTCCGGAAACAAAAAGCACAGAAGAACAGACAGCTTGTTTGGAATGGACTGGGATAAAAAGAGTGAAGAATTTGAAAGTGAACCGGAAGTTGCAGAACCGTACTTTCACAGAGAAGAGTCATACAAAGGATTTTTACTGATTAAATGTGAAGAATGTGGAAAAATCAAAGGATTCTGCTCAAAGCACGAAATTACATATCATCAGTGCGAATGTGGTCACAGAACAGAGCTTCGTGACCTGAGACCTATGCATCTTAACTGCAAGTGCGGAAATCATTACAAGTATATGACGAATATACAGGATGAGAATTTTGAATATACCTGTCTGAACTGTGGAAGTCCGGTAGATATGAAACTGAATGGAAGACGCAATGCTTTTGTAACTGTGGGGGGGGTAAAGACCCTGTTATGTCTGCCATTGCCAGAAAGTACGGAATGTCTATTTATTAAGGTGGAGGAAGAAACGTATGAATAAAGTAATTTTGATGGGGAGGCTCACAAGGGATCCTGAAGTCAGGTATTCCCAAGGAGAAAATTCAACAGCGGTTGCCAGATATACTCTGGCAGTCGATAGAAAGTTTAAACGAGACGGAGAAGAGTCTGCGGATTTTATTGGTTGCGTAGCATTTGGACGACAAGGAGAGTTTGCAGAAAGGTATTTCCATCAGGGAATCAAGATTCTTGTAACCGGAAGGATACAGACCGGAAGCTACACAAATAAAGACGGAGTTAGAGTCTACACGACAGATGTTGTAGTTGAAGATCAGGAATTTGCAGAAAGCAAATCTACCAGTCAACAGAACTCTGGCCAGCAGAACAGTAGCGGATCAAGAAGCTCTTCTTCTGGAGATGGATTTATGAGTGTTCCGGATGACAGCGAGCTTCCGTTCAACTAAAGGAGGAATTGTAGCTGTGGATATAAGAAAATGTCCGTTCTGTGGATGTAAAGACAGAAGAGTCGGAATCAGAAGAATGGGAAATAAAGGATACAGGGTGGTTTGTGGCAGATGCGGAAGCACTGGTCCACATGTAAGTATTTCTGATTATCAAACGAAAGCAGATGCTCAGGAAAATGCAATTGAAAGGTGGAATATGAGAGACAATGGAATTTGAAAATTATGAATTAAAGCCATGTCCGTTCTGCGGAGGAACAGCAGATTTTGAAACAAAAGGAAATATATCAAACCACACAGAGGTTGGATTTGATTTCGCGATTAAATGTAGTGAATGCGGAATCGAAATTCCGGGAAGGCATAAAGTTACGTTTATACTTGGAAAGCTTGGACAAATAAGTACAATTATTGACGAAAGGCAGATTGCAATGAACGACTGGAATAGGAGGGCTAAAAATGGATTATCATGAAGCTATTGAGGTTTTAAAAGATTTCGATAGTCAGGTAAATGCAAAAGCAGATGGAGCTTATCAGACAAGAATAGAAAAGATGGCTTGCGATATCGGTATTTCTGTCATACAGGAATTTATTGAGTATAAGAAAATCGGAAATATAGATGACGTAAAATATGCTGTAGATAAGCAGCATCCAAGAAGTCCAACATACGAAGGAGATGGATACGCACCAAACGGAACTTTTGTGTGGGATGAATGGCTATGTCCAAATTGCGGACATAGATTTGAGGTCGAGTATGAAGAATACGATTACTGCCCTTATTGCGGTCAAGCGATAGACTGGAGCGAGAAAGATGATTGATGAGAAAAAGCTGATTGAAGAGCTTAGAGAAAAAGGAAAAGAATATGACAAAGAATGTGGATATTGGTTACAAAGAGGAGAACATGGAAGCAGATTGATTTGTGCCGGGAAATGCACTGGGATTGTCCAAGCAATGAAAATTGTTGAAAATCAGCCTCAAGTCGGAGTTTGGATTCCTTGTAGTCAGAGGATGCCAGAAGATGGAGATAACAGATTTTATATGTGCATTGTGGAGAACCATGAAGAAGAACCGCCTATGTTCTGCCAATATGAAGAAGGATATGGTTTTGGTTTCTGGAATGATATTTACGATGAACATACTTTAGGATTTGTTGATTCAGAGTTCAAAACCAATGAAGAACTTGGGTATGAAAAAGTTATCGCATGGCAACCACTTCCAGAACCGTACAAAGGAGAATGTTATGAAGAAGAATGAAGCGTATAAGAGTTTCCGATGTATGCATTGTGCTTTCCTTGACAGAGATAGTGGTGTCTGTTTATGTGGTGATCCGGAAAGTGATGAATGTCCAAAAGATGAGGAGGTAAATGATGAATAAGACGGACTACAGATTAGTTAGAATTGCATGCCAATATGGGTACGATGCCCAGAGTAGACAGTGCATTGAAGAAATGTCCGAACTGACGAAAGCTATAAATAAGTTCTGGAGAAAACATCTTGACTGCGGGAGGAAGGAATTGTCCAGCGTTGATTTTCACAACAAAGAGTATGAAGATATTGTAGAAGAAATTGCAGATGTTCAGATTATGCTGGACCAGATAAAGATGTTCATGGACTGCGAGGATTCTATCTATGATGTGATAGAAAAGAAAATTGATAGACAGCTGGAGAGAATAAGTAGTTGATCCGAGGATTGACTGAACAATGGTTTTGGGGTATCATGAATAAAAATCCCAGATTACAAAAGTATGATTTAGATGCGGTACTGTATCAATCGGGGATGCGATGTTTATCCAGTAAAAGCTTCCGTATTTTAAAAATAAGAAATCCCCGTTCATCTTATGATAGTATCACAGGATGAACGGGGATTTCTTATCTCTGGAGCAGATCTTTGTAAAAATCAGGATAAGAAATATTCACGCAGTCTGCATTTATGATTTCTGTTTCGCCTTCAGCTACCATCCCTGCTACTGCAAAAGACATGGCAATTCTGTGATCCAGGTGACTTTCCAGAACCGCACCTTTCAGGGGATGTCCTCCGCGAATAATCATGCCGTCATCGGTTCCGGTTATATCACATCCCATCGCAGTCAGATGATGAACCAGAATTTCCAGACGATTAGATTCTTTTACTTTTAACTCCTGAGCATCTCTTATGATTGTTTCTCCATCTGCGCAGGCAGCCATTACAGCAATTACAGGAAGTTCGTCGATTAGAGTCGGAATAATGTCTCCTTCAATCACAGTTCCTTTCAGCGGACTGTGTTTCACATAAAGATCGGATACCGGCTCCCCACATTGAATCCGTTGATTCAGAAGTTCTACGGAAGCCCCCATTTCTCTGCAGACACGAAGAATACCGTCGCGGGTAGGATTGATTCCTACGTTTTTGATTAACAGTTCAGATCCAGGAATAAGCAGAGCTGCTGCAATAAAATAAGCAGCAGAAGAAATATCTCCCGGTACCGCAACCTCCTGTCCCCGAAGAGTCGGTTCCGGACAAATAACGGAAGTTCTTCCTTCGCATTGAATGTCTGCACCGAAAGAACGCAGCATCAGTTCGGAATGATTTCTGGAAAGAGAGGGTTCCGTAACACTTGTCTTTCCATCTGCATACATACCGGCAAACAAAACACAAGATTTTACCTGTGCAGACGCAACCGGTGAATCATAGTGAATCCCTTTCAGTGAAGTTCCCTGTATTCGCAGGGGAGCACAACCATTTCCTCGGATACTTTCTATATTGGCTCCCATCATGGTGAGCGGTGTCATAATACGTTTCATGGGACGTTTCTGTATGGAAGCATCCCCCGTAAGTTCACAGGAAAATTTCTGTCCGGCCAAAATACCGGAAATCAGTCTGGTTGTAGTTCCACTGTTTCCTGCATCAAGAATCCCTTCCGGTGCCTGCAGTCCATGAAGACCTTTTCCGTGGACCAGAATCTCACTTTCATTTTCTTCGATTTCAATTCCCATTTTCCGAAAGCAGGAAATCGTGGAAAGGCAATCTGCTCCTTTCAGAAAATTCGTAATAGATGTAGTACCTTCTGCAATCGCTCCCAGCATAATTCCTCTGTGGGAGATGGATTTATCACCAGGTACAGTGATTTCTCCTTTTAATGATTTTGATTGTTGAAATATCATGTGTGCTCCTATCGTTCATAAATAATATAATTTCGTTTTCTCAGCTGCTCCGCAGCATTTTTCATAGCATTTTCATCATAAAAGTCAATTTTCAGTACACCTTCATCAAATTCCCGATTATGAATAATTCCGATATTTTTCAGGCTGATATTATTCATGGAAAGATTCGTTGCAATGGTAGCAATGGCGCCTGTTTCATCTATAATATCGCAATACAGAGAATAGTCCTTTTTGATGGGGCCACTTGACATATCATCAAAGGAATCCCGGTAATTTCTGGAATTTGAAAACATATGATAGAGACCGTCTCCGTCTCTTTGATCAATCAGATACTTAGCCTGTACGATCAGACGGATAAATTCATCCAGTACTTTTGATATATTCTCCGGATTTTCCAGACAGATCTGCTGCCACATATAGGGCGAGGAAGAAGCGATTCTTGTAATGTCTTTAAAACCTCCTGCAGCTATGGACTTCATATGTTCATCCGGTGAGTCCAATTTATTTACTAGGTTTACAAGGGATGCTGCAACCACATGAGGAAGATGGCTGACAGCCGCTGTAATATAATCATGTTCCTCCCAGGTAAGAATCATGGGGAGTGCACCGATAGAGCTGACAAGCTCCGTATATCTGCCGATTTTATCAAGTCCCGCTTCTTCGGAAGGAGTCAGAATATAATAGGCATTTTCAATGAGATGATCGGAAGAATAGGAATAACCGGTCTTTTCACTTCCTGCCATGGGATGCCCTCCGATAAAATAGGAGGCCATGGAAAGCTTTGAGATTTCTTTATGGATTTCTCCTTTCACACTTCCCACATCCGTCAGGATACAACCGGGACGGATCAAATCTTTCAGCCACTTCAGACATTCTATATTATAGTCTACAGTAGCACAGAGAAAAATATAGTCACACAATGCAAATTTACTGTCCTTTTCATCGCATGCAATATCTACAATCCCGTCAAATATGGCATCCTCCAGTGTCTCTCTGGTCCGGTTATATGCAATAATCTGATAATCCGGATGAAATTTTTTTATGGCTTTGGCTATGGAGCCACCGATCAACCCCAGGCCGATAAAGCCAATCGTAGTCGTTTCCATTCGTATCTCCTTCTTCTAAACGGTAATAAAACACAGGAAAAAACCTGCAAACATTATTATTTTATGACATGTTGCTGTAAATGTCAACGATTTCATACTTTAAAGTATTGAACTGTTAATTTTAACCAAAGGAAACTAAGAAACGAGCGAAAAATACTTGTTAAACATGAATAAAATACTTGAAATAATTCGATTTTTTTAGTAAAATATATACATATTAAATTTTGGGAGGTATTACATATGGACGTTTTTAGAAGTGACAGAATAAGAAATGTGGTCCTGCTCGGTCACGGCGGCGCTGGTAAAACAAGTCTGGTTGAGGCAATGGCTTTTTTATCAGGTATTACAAACCGTTTGGGAAAGGTTACAGATGGAAACACAATCAGTGATTATGATAAAGAGGAGATTAAAAGGAAATTCTCAATTACAACATCTGTAGTTCCGATTGTCTGGGGAAAAGTGAAAATTAATGTATTGGACACACCAGGATATTTCGATTTCGTCGGTGAAGTGGAAGAGGCCGTTGCAGCAGCAGATGCCGCCATCATCGTTGTTTCCGGAAAATCCGGTGTACAGGTCGGTACTCAGAAAGCGTGGGAAATGTGCGAAAAATATAATCTTCCACGCATGTTCTTTGTAACGGAAATGGATGTTGACAATGTAAGTTATCGTAAAGTCGTAGAAGACCTGACTGAATTATACGGTAAAAAGATCGCACCGATTCATATGCCTATTCGTGAAAATGAACAGTTTGTCGGTTATGTAAATATCGTAAAACAGGCCGGAAGACGATATGTGGAAAGAGGACAGAAAAAAGAATGTCCGGTTCCGGAATATCTGGAAGAATACCTGGAAAAATATCATGAAATTCTCATGGAATCCGTTGCGGAAATCAGTGAAGAATTTATGGATCGTTATTTCTCCGGAGAAGAGTTCTCTGTAGCAGAAGTTTCTGCCGCATTAAAAATGAATATTTCTGAGGGAAGTATTATTCCTGTATGTATGGGATCTACGGTTAATATTCAAGGTGTTGCAAACCTTCTGGATGATATCTGTGGATATTTCCCGAGTCCGGATCAGAAAAAATGCGCAGGAATGAATGCAAAAACAAACGGCATTTATGAAGCAGATTATGATTTTGCAAAGGCAAAATCTGCTTATGTATTTAAAACGATTGTTGACCCGTTTATTGGAAAATACTCTCTTGTTAAGGTTTGCTCCGGTGTTATCAAAGGTGATGACACACTGTACAATGTAGCAAAGGATGCCGAAGAAAAACCAGGTAAACTGTATGTTCTGGAAGGCTCCAAACCAATTGAAGTTCCGGAACTTCATGCCGGTGACATCGGTGCCATCGCAAAACTGAATACAGTTGTCACAGGGGACACCCTTGCAACAAAAGCCACACCGATTGTCTTTGGAAAAACAGAAATCTCCACACCATATACCTGTAAACGTTATAAAACGGTGAATAAAGGAGATGAAGATAAAGTATCTCAGGCGCTCTCCAAAATGATGCAGGAAGATCTTACACTTCGTGTAGAAAATGATTCTGCAAATCGTCAGACACTGATGTATGGCATTGGGGAACAGCATCTGGACATTGTATGCAGCAAACTGAAAGAACGTTACAAAGTGGATATTGTTCTTTCTAAACCGAAAGTTCCATTCCGTGAGACACTCCGTAAAAAAGCAGACGTGGATGCAAAATATAAAAAACAGTCCGGTGGTCATGGTCAGTACGGTCATGTTAAGATGACCTTCGAACCATCCGGAGATCTGGAAACTCCTTATGTATTTGAACAGATTGTAGTTGGCGGTGCAGTACCGAAGAATTATTTCCCGGCTGTAGAAAAAGGTATTCAGGAATCCGTTCTGAAAGGACCACTGGCTTCTTATCCGGTAGTCGGTGTAAAAGCAGTTCTTTACGATGGATCCTATCATCCGGTAGACTCTTCTGAAATGGCATTTAAAACTGCATCTATTCAGGCATTTAAGAAAGGTTTCATGGATGCTTCACCGGTTCTTCTTGAACCAATCGTTTCCATGAAAGTGTCTGTTCCTGATAAATACACGGGTGATGTTATGGGTGATCTGAATAAACGTCGCGGCCGTGTACTTGGAATGAATCCGGATGCTGCACACAAAGGTAACACCGTCATTGAAGCAGATGTTCCGATGTTATCTATTTACGGATATTCCACCGATCTTCGTTCTATGACTGGCGGAAGCGGCAACTTCTCTTACGAATTTGCACGTTATGAACAGGCTCCATCTGATATTCAGGAACAGGAAATCAAAGCCCGTCAGGAAGAAACAGAAGCCTGAACAGGAAATATTATGAAAAAGAAAATATAATACACATAAAATACCTTCGGAGACCGGCGAAATCTTCGAGGGTATTTTTGTAGAGTTTTCGGTTGTACCTGGAAATCTTTCGTGTTAAACTAAAACAATATCAAAAAAGAAAGGAAGATATTTATGAAGAAAAAGATTCTGGCAGGGTTTGCTGTGATTTTACTGGCTTTTCTCTATTATTACATCGAATTGCCTGCAATCAACATTCATGAAAGCGGATTCTGGTTCTTTCTGATTGCAGTAGTCCTGACAATCCTGGTTGTTTACATCATAAGAAAGCGGATTCACATTCATAAAATCGGGGATTTAAAATCAGATAAAATACTGAAAACAGGCGGCATAGTGATTCTTGCCATTTTGATTGTCTATGGAATCGGTACCCTTCTTTCCTCGCCTATTATCAACGCCAACAAATATCAGAAACTGGTAACACCGGAGGAAAGAGATTTTACTACTGATATCAAGGAAATCAGTTTTAATCAGATCCCTCTTCTGGACAAAGACTCTGCAGTACTTCTTGGAAACCGTAAAATGGGAAGTATGGTGGATATGGTGTCTCAGTTCGAGGTAAGCGACATTTACTCTCAGATTAATTATCAGGGACAGCCTTACCGTGTAACGCCTCTTGTCTATGCCAATGGAATTAAATGGCTCACGAACCAGAAAAATGGAATTCCTGCCTATATCCGAATCGATATGGCGACCCAGAATACGGAACTGGTGAAGCTGGAAAAAGGTATCCGCTACTCACAATCCGAATTTTTTAATCGGAATATTTACCGGCATCTGCGTTTCCGGTATCCTACTTACATGTTTGATCAGTTAAGCTTTGAAATCAATGATGAAGGGGTTCCCTACTGGATCTGTCCGGTTAAGAAGTTTAATATTGGATTATTCGGAGGCCAGACCATTGGAAAAGTAGTACTTTGTAACGCCATTACTGGTAAAACAGAAGAATATAAAATTGCAGATTGCCCTCAATGGGTAGACCGGGCTTATCCTGCGGATCTGCTGATTCAACTTTACAATTATCATGGAACTTTGAAAAATGGATTTTTCAACAGCATCCTTGGACAGAAAGGCTGTCTGAAGACAACCGAAGGATATAATTATCTGGCACTGAACGATGATGTATGGGTATACACAGGGATCACTTCTGTAAGCGGTGACCGTTCCAATGTAGGATTTGTACTTATGAATCAGAGAACTATGGAAACCAGATATTACTCCTGCGCAGGAGCAGAAGAGTACTCAGCTATGGCATCGGCGGAAGGGCAGGTACAGAATCTGAAATACACAGCAGCTTTTCCTCTGCTTATGAATATTTCTAACGAACCTACTTATTTTATGGCCCTGAAAGACGGCGCCGGTCTGGTTAAGAAATATGCAATGGTCAATATTCAGAAATACCAGAATGTGGCAATCGGAGATACGGTTGCAGAGTGTGAAAAGGCTTATGTAAAACTCCTGGCTGCCAACGGCATTTCTTCCGGAGAAAGCAATGCTGTTTCAAAGAACGTTACCGGAACCATTCAACGCATGGCACAGGCAGTCATTGATGGAAATTCACATTTTTATGTAGTACTGGAAAACAAAGACCTGATCTTTGATGTACCGGTAGTGGAATATCCTGAAATTGTAGCTTATAAAGAAGGCGATTCTATTACTTTTGCTTATACAGAAGGAACACCCACCTGCAGTGTACTTGCACTGGAATAGGGAAGAAAGATTTCCCTTGACAAATTCAGGTGATATAGGTAGAATACAAATAGTTTATAACATATCATAATGAAAGAAAAACTATGACAAGGAATAGTAGGAGAATGACCGGTATCCAGAGAGCTGTCGGATGGTGCGAGACAGATACAGGAATCTTTGAACTGACCTTTGAGTTCCTTCTCCCAACAAACAGCAAGTCTGTTTCAGTAAGAGCAGGCGGGAGTTCCCGTTACAGAATCAATGAGTGTATCTGTCATAATGGCAGATAAATTAGAGTGGTACCACGGAATCCAAGCCCTTTCGTCTCTAAATGATTAGTGACAGAAGGGCTTTTTAGATGTTACCTATAAATTTTGTGGAGGATTCACAGAGATGAAATACAATTTTAAAATGATTGAACCAAAATGGCAGGCAAAATGGGAAGAAAGCAAAATCTTCGATGCCAAAGACAACAGCGATAAGCCGAAATTTTACGGTCTGGTAGAATTTCCTTATCCAAGCGGTGCAGGTATGCACGTGGGTCATATCAAAGCGTATTCCAGTCTGGAAGTTATTTCCAGAAAACGCCGTATGGAAGGATACAATGTACTGTTCCCCATCGGTTTTGACGCATTCGGCCTTCCTACAGAAAACTACGCAGTAAAGACAGGCACCCATCCCCGTATCATCACAGATGAGAATATCAAAAGATTCTCCAACCAGTTAAAACGTGTGGGATTTTCTTTTGACTGGAGCCGTGTGATTGATACTACAGATGAAGATTATTACAAATGGACCCAGTGGATTTTCCTGAAAATGTTTGAAAAAGGACTGGTATTCCGTGACAGAACACTGGTAAATTACTGTCCACATTGTAAAGTTGTTCTTTCAAACGAAGACAGCCAGGGTGGAAAATGTGATATCTGTCACAGTGATGTTGTCCAGAAATCCAAAGATGTATGGTATCTGCGCATTACCCAGTATGCGGATAAGCTGCTTGAGGGTCTGAATGAAGTGGATTACCCGGAAAATGTAAAGCAGCAGCAGATCAACTGGATCGGTAAATCAAAAGGTGCTTTTGTCAACTTTACCATTGACGGAATTGATGAAAAACTGAAGATTTATACAACCAGACCGGACACCCTGTTCGGCGTTACTTTCATGGTAATTGCACCGGAACATCCGATCATTGACAAATATGCAGATAAAATTTCAAACATGGATGAAATTCTGGCATACCGCAATGAATGCGCAAAGAAAACAGAATTTGAACGTACTCAGCTTGTAAAAGACAAGACCGGTGTCTGCATTCAGGGACTGGAAGCAGTAAATCCTGTAAACGGGAAAAAGATTCCTGTTTATATCGCAGATTATGTAATGATGGGCTATGGTACCGGAGCAATCATGGCAGTTCCCGCTCATGATCAGCGTGATTATGATTTTGCAAAGAAGTTCGGCATTGACATTATTGAAGTTATCAAAGGCGGAGATATCGCTAAAGAAGCTTATACCGGTGATGGAGAGATGGTGAATTCCTGTTTCCTGAACGGCTATACCAATAAAAAGGACTCTATTGAACGTATGCTGGAAGAGCTGGAGAAAACCGGCGTAGGAGAGGCTGGTGTTCAGTATAAGATGAAAGACTGGGCATTTAACCGTCAGAGATACTGGGGCGAACCGATTCCGCTGATTCACTGCCCAAACTGCGGTGTAGTAGCAGTTCCTTATGAAGAACTTCCATTGCGTCTTCCGGATGTAAAAGATTTTGAACCGGGAGAAGACGGACAGTCTCCACTGGCCAAGATTGACTCCTTTGTAAATTGTACCTGCCCGAAATGTGGTGCAGCTGCAAAACGCGAAACAGATACTATGCCTCAGTGGGCAGGATCTTCCTGGTACTTCTTAAGATACATTGATCCGCACAATGATCAGGCGTTGGCTGATCCGGAGAAAATGCAATACTGGATGCCGGTAGACTGGTACAATGGCGGTATGGAGCATGTTACCAGACATATGATCTACTCCAGATTCTGGCATCACTTCCTGTATGATCTGGGTGTTGTGAATACTCCGGAACCTTATGCAAAACGTTCCATTCAGGGACTGATTCTGGGACCGGACGGAGAAAAGATGAGTAAATCCAAAGGAAACGTAGTCGATCCTCTGGATATCGTAGAAGCATATGGTGCTGATACTCTGCGTACTTATGTACTGTTTATGGGTGACTACGGTGCTGCTACACCATGGAATGACAGTTCTGTAAAAGGCTGTAAGAAATTCCTGGATCGTGTAGCTGCTCTGACCGATTTGATTTCTGATGAACCGGTATCTTCTGAACTGGAAATGAAAATACATCGTACGATCAAAAAAGTGTCTTCCGATATTGAAAATCTGAAGTTTAATACAGCTATTGCCAGCCTGATGACACTGATCAACGATATTTCCGCAGAAGGTCATATAAGAAAAGACGAACTGGTAGTCTTCATTAAATTACTCAGCCCATTTGCTCCGCATCTGTGTGAAGAAATATGGGAAAATCTTGGTGGAGAAGGTTTCCTTGCCGTTTCACCGTGGCCGGAATTTGATGAAGCCAAGACCATTGCCAAAACGATAGAAATCGGTGTTCAGGTAAACGGAAAGGTAAGAGGAACTGTTGTAGTTCCTACGGACTGCCAGAAAGAAGATGCCTTTGCTATTGCGAAAGCAGATGCAAGAATTGCTGCTCTCCTGGAAGGAAAAAATCTTGTAAAAGAAATTTATGTTCCGAACAAAATCATTAACTTTGTTGCAAAATAGAAAAAGGAATTGATAAGCTATGAAAGGGCTGCCGTAAAATCGATGCAATTGAATTTACTGTGGCTCTTTTTTTATCGAACTTGCGTCAGATATGGTTTATAATAGTATTATAGTTAAGCCAGACGGTAAAGGGGGATGAACGCATAATGAAAATTTATCATTCTGATAAAGAACTGACAATCAGAAGTATGAGGATAGAGGATGCAAAAGAAATATATGAAACATATTTGTCATATGGCTGGCACCCTTCAATAGAAACATATGTAAATTATTACCAGGAACAGGAACGGAGACAGAGGATGGTTTTTATTGCAGAATACGAGGGTAAAGTTGCCGGTATCTGCACTCTTGTTCTGAATCCTGCGGAAGGCCCATGGGCCGGTCAGGGGTATCCTGAAATTGTTGACTTGTCAGTATTTTCCCATATCCATAAGAAAGGAATAGGAAATAAGTTGTTGGATATAGTGGAGAACGAAGCTGCAAAAATATCGGATATGGTATATTTGGCGGTTGGCATTCATTCAGGGTATGGAGCGGCACAAAGAATATATGTAAAAAGAGGATATATTCCGGACGGAAATGGGGTCTGGTATCAGGGGAAAATTCTGGATCAATATGCGCCCTGTTGTAATGATGATGATTTACTGCTTTTTCTGTCTAAGGAACTTTAATAAACAGTAACAACATTTTAAAACTAATGTTAAAATAATAGGAGATAAGGATGGAACAAAATTTATACCGCAAAACACCTCTGATGGGGTGGGCGTCCTGGAATTGTTTCCGAACAAATGTAAATGAAGCACGTATCAAAGAACAGATGGATGCTCTGGTAGATACAGGTCTGGCAGAGTGTGGATATGTATACGCCAACCTGGATGACGGTTTTTTCGGAGGAAGAGAAGCAGGTGGAAGATTACAAATACATAAAGAGCGTTTTCCAAATGGTATCAAGGTTCTGGCAGATTACGCCCATGAAAAAGGGCTGAAAGCCGGGATTTATTCAGAGGGAGGCGATAAAACCTGTGGATTTTATTATGACAATGAAGGAGCCAATGGTACAGACGCAGGTCTTTATAGTCATGAGGAAGAGGATCTGAATATGTTTCTTGATGAATTCGGATTCGATTTCATCAAGGTTGACTGGTGCGGAGGCGTCCGTCTGGGACTGGACGAAGAGACCCAATATACAAAAATAGGAAAAATCATTGACGAAATCCGCCACCGTACCAACCGATGTCTTGTATACAATATCTGCCGCTGGCAGTTTCCGGGACCCTGGGCAGCAAAGGTTGCCGATTCATGGAGAACCGGCGCCGATATTACCCCTGATTTTGACTCGGTTATGCTCCAGATCGACAATATCAAACATCTGGCCAGATATTGCAGCCCCGGACATGTGAATGACCTTGATATGATGCAGATTGGAAATGGTCTGAGTCCGGAAGAAGAAAAAACCCATTTTGCCATGTGGTGTATGATGTCCACACCTTTGATGCTTGGATGTGATCTTACAAAGATTTCTCCGGAAACGCTGGAAATTGTGAAAAATAAAGAATTGATAGCCATCAATCAGGATCCGGCCTGTCTGCAGGCTTATCCGATCCGGGAAATCCGTTTGGAAAATGGAGGTCTGTCAGGAGAAATCTGGATTAAAAATCTTGGTAAACAGCATTCCAACAAAAAAGCCCTTGCCTTTTTAAATCGTTCCCAAAAACCATTGCATATGAGATTGAAATGGACGGAGGCCGGACTGACCGGAAAGATTTTAAGCGTTCGGAATTTGTGGAAACATGAAGAATATCCCTGCACCGAGGAGATCGATCTGATTGTAGCACCTCATACCGCTGAAATTTTCAAAGTCTGCAGTGAAGATTCACAGGAAGTGGCAAATCCCTGGGACAAAGGGGAAGTGGAATCAAAACCTCTCGAAAAAATCAGTTTCGAAAAGGCTGAGATACTGATAAAAGGAGGGGCAGTTCTTGTGGATGTTCGAAGTGAAGAAGAGTACCGGAAAGGACATCTGGAAGGTGCCATGAATCTGCCTTATTCTGATATCCATGGAATTTGCAGACGATATTTAAAAGATAAAAGTCAACCGGTGATTCTTTACTGCACAACAGGGAAACGCAGTAATCAGGCAAAAAACAGTTTGGAATGTCTGGGCTATCAGGCAATTTATTTTCTGGGCGGTGTAGAAGCAGAAAAACTGAAATATAGATAAGCAGAAAAGCCATGGGAAACGATTTCCATGGCTTTTGTTTCAGAAGTTTCTATTCACTTACCAGCCGGATTCTGCTGATATCCGGTTCGATAATCAGAGAATAATTGGTATAATATACTACAAATCCCGGCTTGGAACCATTTGGTTTTTTTACATGTTTTTTCTGAATATAATCAATTTCCACTTTCGGAGCGGTTCGTCCGCTTGAATAATACCCAGCAAGACGGCCTGCTTCTTCAAAGGTCCTGTCTGGAAGTTCCTCATTGTTTGCTTTTACGATCACATGGGAACCTGCCATCTTCTTGGCATGAAACCACCAGTCGTTTCCTGTGGCAAATTTAAAGGTCAGTTCTTCGTTCTGATAATTATTTTTTCCCACATAAATATCGTATCCGTCACTGGAAATGTAATGAAGGGGTTTGGATTTTCCCTGCATTTTCTTTTTGGGATTGGAAGAATGTTTCTTAATATATCCATACTCGGTAAGTTCCTCTTTAATCTGTGAGAGATCATTTTCCTGCTGGGCAATATCAAGAGCAGCCTGAATGGATTCCAGATGGAGAATTTCCGTATCGGTATCGGCAATCTGTTCTTCAAGAGCCTG
This sequence comes from Blautia sp., assembly GCA_051880075.1. Classification (GTDB taxonomy): domain Bacteria; phylum Bacillota; class Clostridia; order Lachnospirales; family Lachnospiraceae; genus Blautia. Next base: position 33,116 of record JBJENG010000013.1, read on the forward strand.
GGCAGTCCGTTTCAGTTTATTGTATCGCTCAAAATATTTCTTTGCATTTTCCTGCGGTGTCATAGTAGGATCCAGAGGAATGGTAATCTCTTCATTGGTATAGTAATTCAGGGCCTGAAAGGATTTACATCCTTCTTCCAGATTGTATCCGTAAGTATTGATCAGTTCCCCGTAAACTTTATACTTATCCATTTTTCCGGTATCTTTCATCTGTTTGGTCTGAAGATCCAGTTTTTTTCTGTTTCGATCCAATGCAGTCTGTACAATTTTCCGCAGATCCGCAGATTTCTGACGGATGCGGGTAATCTGATTTTTTTCTGCATAGTACTGTTCCAGAACAGAAGAAACAGAATCATAGCTTTTCACAGGAAATCCTTTGTATTTCCACAAAGAAAATGCTGCATATTCCAGCGGTTCCCCTTCTTCACTATATACGATGTTCGGAGTAAACGCTCCGTTTTTCACATCTTCCATCATCCGTGAAAATGTATGGTACAGATGAAGCTTTGCCTCTTCGGAGAGAGCTGCAACCGGTTCACTTCCGTCCACAGAGCTTCTGCAGCAGATTTCTTCTGCAGCAGCGGGACTGAATCCAGTCAGAGAATTATAGATTGCCTTAGCTATATTGGTTGGTTTTGCGTATACTGTATCATAAAATTCCTGTTCCGTAATCTCCAGAGGATTTTTCTTTTCCTGTGTCTGCGGAATAAAATACTGCCGTCCAGGAAGAACCTCTCTGACAGAACTCATATTCAGAGATACATGCTTAATGCTGTCCAGAATCATGCGTTCTTCATTCAGAAAAATAATATTGCTGTGTTTTCCCATAATCTCCACTACAAGAATCTTATGACAAAGATCTCCAAGCTCATTGAGATGTTCGATTTTAAATTCTATGACTCGCTCAAGACCAGGCTGAAGAACGGACATAATTTTTCCGCTTCCAATATGTTTTCGTAAAAGCATACAGAAGTTGGGGGCTGTAAGAGGACCCGGTTTATTTTTTTCGGTAAAATAAATCAAGGGCAGAGAAGCACTGGCTGAGATCAGAAGCCGATACTGGGTCCGGTTATTTTTTATGGTCAACAACAGTTCATCCGCCTCCGGCTGGGCAATTTTATTGATTTTCCCACCTACAATGGTATCATTTAATTCTTTTACTATATTTGCAATTGTAATTCCGTCAAATGCCATAATAATCGCTCCATTCTGCTGCCGTAGAAGCAGCTCACTCTATTATATCGGAAAGAGAGGAACAACGCAAGTTGAAGAAAGTGAAGAAAGTAAAAAAAGATTTGACTGTACTTTCTGATTGCTTTATAATAACCATGTATGTTTATGCCATGAGCAAATATGAAACAACAGAAAAGAGTAAAACATGATAAAAAGCATGACCGGCTTCGGAAGAGCCGAGATGATTGATGAGGAAAAAAAGATTACGGTAGAAATGAAATCCGTAAATCACCGTTATCTGGATGTCAATATGCGGATACCCAAAAAGTTAAGCAGCTTTGAGGCCGGAATCCGCAGTCTGCTGAAGCGTTACATTCAACGTGGAAAGATAGACCTCTTTATTACCTATGAGGACTATACACAAAGTCGGGTATCTGTAAAATATAACAGAGAAATCGCAGAACAATATCTGCAATATGCAGAACAGATTTCCGATGCGTTTCATCTGGATAATAATGTAACTGTATCACATGTTATGCGTCTACCGGAAGTATTTACGATGGAAGAACAGGCTGTGGATGAAACAGAACTCTGGTCTTCTCTGGAAAAAGTACTGAGAGAGGCAGTAGAACGTTTTGTGGATACAAGAATTCAGGAAGGGAGCAATCTGAGCAGAGACCTTCTGGAAAAACTGGATGCCATGTATCTTAAGGTAGAACTGGTGGAAAAACGTTCCCCGGAAATCTTACAGGAATACAGAGAAAAACTGGAAAATAAATTAAAAGAACTTCTTTCAGATGTGCAGATGGAAGAAAGTCGTATTGCTGCAGAAGTGATCCTTTTTGCTGATAAGATCTGTACAGATGAAGAAACCGTCCGTCTGAAAAGTCACATTGATCATATGAAAAAGGTTCTTACAGAGGAAGAGGGAGCAGGAAGAAAACTTGATTTTATTGCCCAGGAAATGAACCGGGAAGCAAATACGATTCTTTCAAAGGCAAATGATCTGGAAACCTCTAATCTGGCTATTGATCTGAAAACAGAAATTGAAAAAATACGTGAGCAGATTCAGAACATTGAATAGAGGCAGAAATATGTCAAAATTAATTAATATCGGATTTGGAAATGCGGTAAATACGGATAAAATCGTAGCGGTTGTAAGTCCGGATGCAGCCCCTGTGAAACGTATGGTACAATCTGCTAAGGAAAACGGAAAAGCTATTGACGCCACACAGGGCCGAAAGACCAAGGCGGTAATTATTACTGACAGTGATATGCTGGTACTGTCTGCCCTGCAGCCGGAAACGATTGCGAAAAGATTCGGCGTATTTTCAGGAAATGATATGAAAGGGGAACAAGATGAGTAACAGGGGAATTTTAGCCATTGTATCCGGTTTTTCCGGTGCAGGAAAAGGCACATTAATGAAAAGACTTCTGGAGAAATATGACTGCTATGCCCTTTCCGTTTCGGCAACCACGAGAGCACCTCGTGAGGGCGAGGAACATGGCAGAGAATACTTTTTTCATACGAAAGAAGAGTTTGAAGAATTGATTCTTCAGGATGCATTGATTGAATATGCCCGGTATGTAGATAATTATTACGGAACTCCAAAAGCCTATGTGGAAAAACAGCTGGAGGCCGGAAAAGATGTAATTCTGGAAATTGAGATTCAGGGTGCCTTGAAAGTAAAAGAAAAACTGCCGGATACCCTTCTTCTTTTTGTAACACCGCCTTCAGCAGAAGAACTGAAAAGGCGTCTGGAAGGAAGAGGAACAGAAACACCGGAAGTGATCGCATCCAGACTCAGCCGTGCTTCTGAAGAGGCAAAGGGTATGCCTCTTTATGATTATATTCTGGTAAATGATGATCTGGAAACATGTGTGGATCAGATGCATGAAATCATTCAGAGCCAGCATAATACTGTTGCCAACAATACTTCATTTATAGAAAAAATTACGGACGAAGTAGCCGTATTTGCGAAAGGAGAATAATATGATACATCCATCTTACACAGAACTGATGCAGGCAATCAATAATGGAGCCGATGTTGAGGATGAACCGCTGGTAACCAGCCGCTATTCCATTGTACTTGCTACAAGCAAAAGAGCAAGACAGCTGATTGCCGGAAAAGATGCCATGGTTCATTCAAATGGGAAAAAACCACTTTCTACTGCTGTAGAGGAATTCTACAAAGGGAAAGTTCATATTCTTCCGGATTCCGACGAAGAAGAAACATCAGAAACTGAAAACGAATAAAAACGGGGGACTGCATGCACCTTGCTGCAGTCCTTTCTACCATTCATTTCATTATGCAAACAGACAAGGAGAAATATGAGAAAAGTATTATTTGTATCTCTTGGCTGCGACAAAAATCTTGCAGATTCCGAGGAAATGCTGGGATTACTGGTTGCTCACGGATATACCATAACCAATGATGAAACAGAAGCAGATGTGGCGGTGGTAAATACCTGTGCATTTATTCATGACGCAAAGGAAGAGAGTATCTCTAATATTCTTGAAATGGCCCGCTATAAAGAAGAAGGTGTGCTGAAAGTACTGGCAGTCACAGGGTGTCTGGCTCAGCGATATAAAGATGAAATTATCAAAGAAATTCCGGAAGTGGATGTGGTATTAGGAACTACCAGTTTTGATGCTTTGCTGGAAGCTCTGGACAAAGCCTTTGGCGGTGAAAAATATCTGGAATTTAAAGATATTTCCTACATGCCTGAATTTGAATCAAAACGTATGATCACCACCGGAGGACATTTTGAGTATCTGAAAATCGCAGAGGGATGCGACAAACATTGTACCTATTGTATCATACCGAAGCTGCGGGGAAAATATCGCAGTGTTCCTATGGAAAAACTCATCCGTCAGGCAGAATATCTTGCAGAACAGGGTGTAAAAGAATTAATTCTGGTAGCGCAGGAGACCACCATTTACGGTATGGATCTTTACGGAGAAAAATCCCTTCATAAGCTGCTGAAAGAGTTATGCCGGATTCCCGGTATTTGCTGGATCCGTATCCTTTATTGTTATCCGGAGGAAATTTATCCGGAGCTGATTCAGGTTATGAAAGAAGAGAAAAAAATCTGCAATTATTTGGATCTTCCTGTTCAGCATGCCAGCAACAGAATCCTGAAACGGATGGGAAGACGCACCACCAAAGAAGAATTGAAGCAGATTGTATCCGATTTAAGAACTGCGATTCCGGATATCATCCTGCGCACGACTCTGATTACCGGATTTCCCGGGGAGACACCGGAAGATCATGAAGAACTGATGGATTTCATTGATGAAATGGAATTTGACAGACTTGGCGTTTTCACTTATTCACCGGAAGAAGATACACCGGCTGCTGCCATGCCGGATCAGATACCAGAAGAAGTAAAAAAAGATCGACAGGCAGAGCTGATGGAGCTGCAGCAGGAAATCTCTCTGGATAAAGGAAATGAGAGAATCGGAAAGAACGTCCTGGTTATGGTAGAGGGAAAAGTCGCTGACGAAAATGCCTACGTGGGACGTACTTATGGAGATGCTCCCAATGTGGATGGTTATATTTTTATAAATACAGATACTGAACTGATGTCCGGTGATTTGTGTGAAGTACATATTACCGGTGCACTGGAATATGATTTGATAGGAGAATTAAAAGATGAATACACCGAATAAACTTACAATTGCACGTGTGATAATGATTCCATTTTTTGTAGCTTTTTTAATGTATGATATTGCAGGAAATGCAGGGAAATGGATTGCCCTTGCAATCTTTATTGTTGCCAGTCTTACCGATACTCTGGACGGTTATCTGGCAAGAAGAGACAATCTGGTCACCAACTTTGGAAAGTTTATGGATCCTCTTGCAGATAAACTTCTGGTCTGCTCTGCTTTGATCTGCTTTACAGCCCTTGGAAAACTGCCGGCATGGATCACCATCGTAATTATTGCAAGAGAATTTATTATCAGCGGATTCCGTCTGGTAGCTGCTGATAACGGGATTGTAATTGCAGCAAGCTATTGGGGAAAATTTAAAACAGTATCCCAGATGATTATGATCATTCTTATGATCATGGATATTCAGAATACCGTATTCCAGACGCTGATCACTGTTTTTGTTGTAATTGCAGTTGCATTGACTTTGATTTCACTGATTGACTATATTGTTAAAAACAAACAGGTTTTAAGTATGCAGGACTGATTTGTCTGAAAGGAGCGTTTACCTATGACAACGGAGCTGATTTTTGTAGGAACAGAATTACTTCTGGGAGATATTGTTAACACCAATGGTGCTTATCTTGCTAAAAAATGTGCTGCTCTCGGTCTTTCTCTTTATTACCAGAGTGTGGTAGGAGATAATGAAGAACGTCTGGGGAAGATGATAAAAACCGCATCAGAACGTTCGGATATTGTAATTTTATGCGGCGGTCTCGGACCTACCGAAGATGATCTTACGAAAGAGACTGCAGCAAAAGTAATGGGAAGAGAGCTTATCGAAAACAAACATTCCAGAAAACGCATCTCCGCATACATGGAGAATTATGTAAAAGGACATGAAGACAGAACGATTACTGATAACAACTGGAAACAAGCTATGATTCCGGAAGGGGCCATTGTGATTGACAATGAAAACGGAACAGCTCCCGGTGTGATAATGGAAGAAGATCATTGCACACTCATTCTTCTTCCCGGTCCTCCCGATGAACTGATTCCCATGTTTGAAGATAAGATATTTCCCTATCTGCGCGGCCGTCTTCCTGAAATTATCTGTTCTGAGGTAATAAAAATCTGCGGAATCGGAGAGAGTCAGGCAGAAGACCGGATTCAGGATCTGATTCAGGCACAGTCCAACCCGACCATTGCTACTTATGCAAAGACCGGAGAAGTGCATATTCGTGTAACTGCCAAAGCTTCCGATGAAAAGGAAGCACGCAAGTTGATGAAACCCATCGTGCGGGAATTGAAAGTCCGGTTCGGAGCCGGTATCTATACGACTGATGAAGAGAAAACTCTGGAAGCAGCAGTAGTAGAACTTCTTCACAATCAGAATCTTACATTGACAACGGTAGAGTCCTGTACAGGCGGCGCCCTCTCTGCCAGAATCATCAATGTACCCGGAGCCTCCGATGTTCTCAAACAGGGTTTTGTTACCTATTCAAATCGCGCAAAAAAGAAATTTATTATGGTGAAAAAAAGCACCTTAAAAGAACATGGAGCAGTCAGTGAAAAATGTGCAAAAGAAATGGCAAAAGGAGGTTGTTTTATTACAGGCTCCGATGCCGCCTTATCCGTTACAGGGCTTGCAGGTCCCGATGGAGGAACAGAAACCACGCCGGTAGGAACCGTATTTATCGGCTGCTGCCTGAAAGGCAAGACCATCGTGAAAGAGTTCCATTTTAATGGTTCCAGAAATAAAGTACGTGACCAGGCAGTCACGTATTCTCTGATTTTACTCCGGGAATGTATACTGGAAAATTATCAGAACCGCTAATCGCTAAAACAGACAGTCAAAAACTGCTGCCCACTGTATGATTTCAGACGGGCAGCAGTTTTTGTATTAGCGGAGTGTTTTGATCAACTGAAGCATACGTTCCATTCTGGCAGTTTCTTCCGGTGATTTTCCCGTTTTCAGCACCTGGATTATGGCATCCACTTCCGGTTGCGTAAAATGCATTCCCCCTGGTTTATTCTGATTCTGTGAGACGGCTGACATAAGAAAGGGAAGAAGTTCCTGTATCCCTTTCCGACTGCCCTGCGCAGCAATGGAATTCAGAAGCTGAAGTTTTACCGGGTCAATTCCTCTGAGACTTCTGTCCTGTGTCCAGTCTTTTTCTCTGTCTTTCTCCTGCTCCTGCGGCTGATTTTTTCTGGTTCCGGTCATACTTTATGATTCTCTCTTTCCTGGGAAAGTTCAAAAATCTGAAACATGGCAAGTGTGTTCAGCATAGCGTCTATTTTTTCTTTTACAGGGCCATGGCAGACTTTACTGCAGGCTGCAAGCATTTCCACAGGATCTGATGCCGTACTTTCTCTGGATTGAATCTTCAGATCTGTAGACGGCTGGGAAAACAACTTTATGGTTCCCTGCAATTCCAGAACTTTGGCATAAACAGAAGCAAACCTCTGCCCGTTTTTTGGAAGATAGGGCATAGCAGCTTTCAGAATTTCAATCGGATCATCCGCAATCATTTCATCCAGAATATTCTGGGGCTCCACAGGTATCCCCTCCCATTGGATATATTTTCTAAACCATATGCATAAAAGTCTGCTTTTATGCATGTTCCATATAATTAACCGTTCATCCTCCAGATTCCAATCCCTGAACAGTTATATAGAAGCGTCATATGATAAAACAGAAACAGAAATTACAGATATCTCTGTGTCCGGAGGATGAAGCTTATGGAAAAGGAAAAAACAAAACTTGTGGAAGAAGAAAATACGATTTATGAAATAGATTTGGAATGTCTGAAGAAAAAAGAAGAGGAAAAAAACAGACAACGAAAAGAAATTAAAAAGAAATCAGGCTGCCGCAAGTAAGCGGCAGCCTTTCTTTTTGGTCTCTTTTGGTCTCTTTTTTGTTTAGAAAATATCAGCAGAATCCATGATTACCGCATCCGCACAGAAGCAGCAGAATGATGATAATGCAGCTGCAGTCTCCATGTCTGTCATCTCTGTCACAGTCAAATCCGTTTCCGCAGAAACAAAGAAGTAACAGAATCCAGATGATACTGCTGCAGTCTCCTCCAAAAAATCCCCGTGATAATCCGCCTCCGCAAGAATCCTCACATCCGCAGCCACAATTTGTAGCAGCTAAATCACTCATAGTTATTCCTCCATGGATTTTCATTACAGTTTCATCATATGTGAAAAACACAAAAGTGTGCATTCTACTCTGAAACTTATAAAGAAATCAGATTTTTAAAAATCTGATAGATATCCAGTATCCCATATCCCCACTCCCGGTTTGGATACATGCGATCATTGCCTCTTCTTGCACCACGAACAAGAAGCGCGGATAGTTCCGCTATATTAAATATTTTCTGGGGACGTCTTTTTGTACCCCATTCTACCAGCAAAGCGCAGGCTCCTGCAGTGATGGCTGCTGCTGCAGAAGTACCGGTAGCTGTAGAATATCCCCCGTTGGGAACAGGGCCGAATACGTTCACACCAGGAGCTGTGATCTGGGGCTTAACCCCGCCGGTAATGGTAAAGCCTCTGCTGGAATGAATGAATAAACTGTTATTATAGGCATTATAGGCAGCAGTGGTAATTGCATCTCCTGACACACCGGGAATCGTGATGGTAGTATCCGGATCCGGACGCAGAAAAATCACATCCGGATTGGAAAATCCGGTTACCGGAAGCCAGATATGAAACCCTCCCATATTCTGATTTCTGGCATAGACCCGGATTTTCCATACCCCCGGAGACGGTTTGATAAACCGCATAAAAATAAGCTGAGAGCCGGAAATTGTATGGATCACTTCAGAAACCACAAAAATCCGGGAATCTTCCAGAATAAAATTCAGTGTATCTCTATAATTTACTTTTACCGGTCTTCGCTGAATCACTTCCCCCAGTGGCGATTCAAATTCCACTTCATAGATTTCCGGTGGATTGCCCCATAATTCTGCCGTAAATCCCAGAGTACCCTGTGTAACCAGAATTTCTGCTTCTACTGATGCAGACGCTGCAGGAGCCTGGTTAAAAAAGTGATGTGCCCTTCCTCCTTCGTTCCCTCCTGCTGTAATCACATAAGCCCCCCAGTAATTGGATATTTCACTAATCATTTTTGATAAAAAAGCGTCTCCGGAATGTGGTCCCTGATTGGTTCCAAGGCCAATGCAGATAATTACCGGAAGATTTTGTTGTCTTGCAAGCAAAAGAAGATAACGGATTCCCATCATAATATCGGTTTCCTGATAGACCGGTCCCGAACCTGTATAAAAAAATAATTCTTTCAGATATTCTTTGGCTTCTTTTAATTTTACAACAGCAATGGCAGATTCCGGAGCAGCTCCGGAAAATTCATTTTCTGAAAGTGCACTTCCGGAAGCGACTCCTGCAAGAAAAGTTCCATGCCCCACCGCATCAACAGAGGGAACGATTGCATAGGGATCTTCCGACTGAATGGCCCTGTCAATATCTTCCTGCGAATAAGCACTTCCGTAGGGAATATCAAACGGTGTTGTTCCGGTCTGAATGGTCTGGTCCCATATACCAAGAATCCGACTGCTTCCGTCTGCTCTTCGGAATGCAGGATGCGTATAATCAATTCCCGTGTCAATGAATCCGATCAGTGTATTTTGTCCTTTTAATTCCAGAGCCGGCAGATTCTGCACTTGTGTAATACCGGAAGCTTCCAGACTAACTGTATCCATAAGAGAATAGAGCTTTGGTATCAAAGCATAATACAGGCCATTTCTATAATAATCTTCAATCTGCTGGAATTGTCGCTTCCTGTGAAACATTCCAATATGAGCATTGAACAGCTGCACCTGATCAGAAGAATAATCCTGTTCATATCCCGTATATACAGGAATAATAAAGTCCAGATAAGCATTGGACAGAATCATTTCACGTATATCAGCCATAAAAATTCCTTCCTTTCTTTTTTATATTTATATCGAACACATGGAAAAACATGATATAAAAAATTCTGCACGTATATGAAAACACCGGCTTCGTACACATTCAAAAAGAAGAAGAATATCATAAAAGAAACGGGGTCTGGTATGAATTATGAAAAATAAAATGTTTACGGGAAAACATATCGGAATTGCCATACTGGATACCGGAATTTTTCCTCACCGGGATTTTTATGGCAGAATCCGTGGCTTTGCAGACTTTATCAATGGCAGACAAACACCTTATGATGATAACGGACACGGAACACATGTTGCAGGAATTGCAGGGGGAAATGGTGCTGCCTGGAGAGGAAAATACTGTGGAATTGCTCCGGAATGTGATCTGATTGCCTGTAAGGTACTGGATGAAAACGGAAGCGGAGATGCCCGACAGGTCATTTCGGCTCTGGAATGGATCAAAAAAAACCGAGAACGCTATGGCATTCGAATTATAAATATTTCTGTGGGAACTACACAGAAAAGTGCCCATGAAGATTTGATTCTGGCTGTGGAAGAAGCCTGGGATGCCGGACTGATCGTTGTCGCTGCAGCAGGAAATATGGGACCGGGTCAGGGGACCATTACAGCTCCGGGCAGCAGCCGAAAAATCATCACAGTGGGGTCTTCCGATATGCTGATACAAAATCAGGGAATCAGCGGAAGAGGACCTACAAATGCATGCATTGTAAAACCGGATATTGTAGCTCCCGGCAATCGAATCGTATCCTGTGCCAATCGAATGGACCGTATGCCTTATATGATCAAAAGCGGCACTTCCATGTCTACCCCGGTAGTCTCCGGAGGTATTGCACTTTTACTGGAAAAAACCCCGTATCTGACAAATCTGGATATTAAAAAAAGACTGCGCAGTACAGCAAAAGATCTTGGATATCCTCATAATCTTCAGGGATGGGGGCTTTTTTGTCTGGAAAATTTTCTTGAGTGGAAAAATAGTAGTTGACAATTTCTGTATCATTGTATACAATGATACAAGAAATTCATTTTGTTATTACTTTAACACAGTGAATCCTTTTTGACGCAAATACCGGAAATTTTAGAATAAACGAGGAGTGATAAATATGATTAATCGAAGTGTCCGTATGAACTATCACACAAATCTTCTGGAACTGGAAGAGCATATGTATCCGTTGGTAGATGTGGAAACACCAAATGTCTTCCATAATCTTTTTCCTTACACAGAAATTCCGAAAATAGCATTCAATGACCGTATTGTTCCCCATCATATGCCGGATGATATCTGGATTACAGATACTACATTCCGTGACGGACAACAGTCAAGAGCTCCCTACAATACCGAACAGATCGTTACCATATATGACTACCTTCATAGACTGGGTGGACCTGCCGGAAAAATCCGTCAGAGTGAATTTTTCCTTTACAGTAAAAAAGACCGGGATGCCGTATATAAATGCCTGGAAAGAGGTTATCAGTTTCCGGAAGTTACCAGCTGGATCCGTGCAAGTAAAAAAGATTTTGAACTTGTAAAAGATATCGGTTTGAAAGAAACAGGTATTCTTGTCAGCTGTTCGGACTATCATATTTTCTATAAAATGAAAATGACCAGAAAACAGGCCATGGAGCATTATCTTAGTGTAATACGTGAATGTCTGGAAACAGGAATCAGCCCAAGATGTCATCTGGAAGATATTACCCGTGCAGATATTTACGGTTATGTAATTCCGTTCTGTCTGGAACTTACAAAACTCATGGAGGAATATGCAATTCCCATTAAAGTACGTTGCTGCGACACTATGGGATATGGAGTAAACTATCCGGGTGCTGTGATTCCACGTTCCATTCCCGGAATCATATACGGTATTATGACGCATGCAGGATTCCCTTCTGAACTGATCGAATTCCATGGACATAATGATTTCTATAAAGCAGTAAGCAATTCTACAACAGCCTGGTTGTATGGAGCCAGTGGTGTAAACTGTTCTCTGTTTGGAATCGGAGAGAGAACCGGAAATACACCGTTGGAAGCAATGGTATTTGAATATGCGCAATTAAAAGGGACCCTGGATGGCATGGACACCACAGTGATTACAGAACTGGCGGAATATTATAAAAAAGAGATCGGCTATACCGTTCCGTCCCAGACACCTTTTGTAGGAAGTGCCTTCAATGTGACACGGGCCGGAATCCATGCAGACGGATTATTAAAGAACGAGGAAATTTATAATATTTTTGATACGAAAAAATTCCTCAATAAAGCACCTCAGGTGGCAGTATCCAATACTTCCGGTCTTGCAGGCATTGCACACTGGATCAATAATCATTATCAGCTGGAAGGAGAAAAAGCAGTTGACAAAAACTGTGAACTGGTAAAAATGGTGAAAGCATGGGTTGATAAAGAATATGAAGACGGCCGTGTAACAGTACTTACCGATGATGAACTCATCGCCGTAATCGAAGAAAGCTGCCAGCGCCTGAATATCCAATTACAGGAAAAGTAGGAGAGAAGGAAAAAGAAATGACAGCAAATGGAAAATCCCTCAGAGGACAGGTTTTTGATAAAATCCGTTCCGATATTCTGAAAGGCAGATATCAGAACGGAGACGAACTTGTGGAGTGTACCATAGGGAAAGAACTTGGCGTCAGCCGCACACCTGTACGGGAAGCCATTCGTCAGCTGGAACTGGAAGGTCTGGTTCAGTTGATTCCTAATAAGGGAGCCTTTGTTACAGGTATTTCTGCAAATGATGTAAGAGATATTTATCTAATCCGTTCCAGACTGGAAGGTCTTGCGGCACGTATGGCCGCCGAACATATTTCCCCTGAACAACTGGCGGAAATGGAGGAAACCATTGTTCTGTCAGACTATCATGTAAAGAAAGAACACTTTGAACAGGTTTGCGAAATGGATGGGAAATTCCACAAATTACTTTATGCAGCCTCCGGAAGCAGAATTCTGGAACATACCCTTACGGATTTTCATCAATATGTGCAGAGGGTTCGCATGGCATCCATTATGAATCGTATGCGGATGCAGAAATCCAATCATGAACACGAAGAGATTCTGGAAGCAATCCGAAACAGAAATGGAGACCAGGCTGAAAAAGTTGCTGCAGAACATATTTCCAATACAGTGGAAAATCTGAAGCAATATGATTTAAACAGTATTTTACGAGAAAACAAATGACTGAAAAACAGATTTAAGTAGAAGGGAGAACGACAAAATGGAAAAAATCAGGATGACAACTCCTCTGGTGGAAATGGACGGAGATGAAATGACAAGAATCCTCTGGCAAATGATTAAAGAGGAACTTCTGGAGCCCTATATCGATCTGAATACCGAATATTATGACCTGGGCCTGGAATGCAGAAACGAGACCGGTGATCAGGTAACCATAGATGCAGCAAATGCCACCAAGAAATACAAGGTTGCCGTGAAATGTGCAACCATCACTCCAAATGCCGCACGTATGGACGAATATAATCTGAAAGAAATGTATAAAAGTCCAAACGGAACCATTCGTTCCATGCTGGACGGAACCGTATTTCGCACCCCGATCGTAGTAAAAGGCATTGAGCCTTGTGTAACAAACTGGAAAAAGCCGATTACGCTTGCAAGACATGCCTATGGTGATGTTTACAAAAATACCGAAATGATTATTCCGGGACCTGGAAAAGTAGAACTGGTTTACACTGCGGAAGATGGAACAGAAACAAGAGAACTGGTACATAATTTTACCGGTGCAGGTGTTGCACAGGGGATGCATAACTTAAATGATTCCATTGAAAGTTTTGCAAGAAGCTGCTTTAATTATGCGCTTTCTATAAAACAGGATTTGTGGTTTTCTACAAAAGACACCATTTCAAAAAAATACGATCATACATTTAAAGATATTTTCCAGGAAATCTATGATGCAGAATATAAAGAAGCATTTGAAAAATCAGGCATTACTTATTTCTACACACTCATTGACGATGCAGTTGCCCGTGTCATGAAAGCAGAAGGCGGATTTATCTGGGCCTGCAAAAATTACGATGGTGATGTTATGAGTGATATGGTATCCTCCGCATTTGGCTCTCTTGCCATGATGACTTCTGTTCTGGTATCTCCGCATGGATATTTCGAATACGAAGCTGCACATGGAACCGTACAGCGTCATTATTATAAACATCTCAAAGGCGAGGAGACTTCTACGAACTCCGTAGCAACTATTTTTGCATGGACAGGTGCTCTGAGAAAACGAGGGGAACTGGATGATAATCAGGATCTTCAGAAATTTGCTGATTATCTGGAGCAGGCGACACTTGCAGTAATTGAAGAGGGTAAGATGACAAAAGATCTGGCTTTGATCACTTCCATCGAAAAACCAACCGTATTAAACAGCCGCGATTTCATTCTTGCAATCCGGGAAAAACTGGACAGCCTAAACAATTAAACAAATGGGAAGAGCCTTAAGCCAGCTCTTCCCATTTTTCATATAATTCCTCCAGCTGTTGTGCGATTTCTGATTTTTCATTGGAAAGTTTCACACATTGCGCTACATTAACAGCTACTTCCGGATTTGACATTTCTTCATCAATTTCTTTGTCCCTTGTTTCCAGTTTTTCAATTTCCGCTTCTGTTTTTTTCAGATCATTTTCTCTTTTTCGCAGTCTTGCCTGTTCTTCTTTCTGCTGTTTCCAGTCCAGTTTTGTGGCAGATTCTTTCTGCTCTGTCTTTTCCACTTCCTGTCCCGGTGCATAAATTTGTGTCAGTTCTTCTCTTTTTTCCAGATAATAATCGTAATTTCCTATGTAATTTACCATATTCTGATTGGTCAGTTCCAGAATTCTGGTAGCTGTTTTGTTAATGAAATAACGGTCGTGAGACACATAAAGTACCGTACCGGTATAGTTGTTCAAAGCTTCCTCCAGAATTTCCTTTGACATAATATCCAGGTGGTTGGTAGGTTCATCCAGAATCAGGAAATTCGCTTCTGACAACATCAGTTTTGCAAGAGATACTCGTCCTCTTTCGCCACCGCTTAAAGAAGAAATCTTTTTGAATACATCATCACCTGTAAACAGAAAAGCAGCCAGAAGGTTTCGGATTTCCGTATTGGTCAGTTTCGGATAATCATCCGATATCTCGTCAAATATGGTTTTTTCCATATGCAGCACATGATGTTCCTGATCGTAATAACCGATATGCACTTTACTTCCCAGAGAAAATGTTCCTGCATCTGCAGGCAATACCCGGTTCAGTATCTTTAATATAGTGGTTTTACCGGTACCGTTGCTGCCAATGATCGCAACACGTTCTCCTCTTTTAATTGAAAAATTCAAATCAGAAAACAAGGGAAGTCCGGGAAATGATTTGCTTAGATGTTCCACTTCCAGTACGTCATTTCCACTAATGACTCTTGGCTCCAGACGGATGCGCATGGAAGCGTTTAATTCCGTTGGTTTTTCAAGTACTTCCATTTTTTCCAGCATTTTTTCCCGGCTTTCTGCTCTTCGTATGGACTTTTCCCGATTGAATTGTTTCAGGCGTGTGATTACTTCTTCCTGATGACGGATTTCCTGCTGCTGATTCAAATAAGCCTGATAAGCTTCTTTTCGCAGCATGGCCTTCTTTTCACTATATGCGGAATAATTTCCTGTGAAAGAGGACACCTTTCCATTGTCGATTTCAATGACTTTTGAAACAATTTTATCCAGAAAATACCGGTCATGGGACACAATCAGCACAGCTCCCGGATAATTTAAAAGATAAGTTTCCAGCCATGCGATAGAATCCATATCCAAATGGTTGGTGGGCTCATCCAGTAAGATAATATCCGGTTTGGAAAGCAACAGTCGTCCAAGAGCCACACGGGTTTTCTGACCTCCGGACAGGGTGGATACGGGTTTCTCAAATTCACTTTCCGGAAAGCCCAGACCTTTCAGAACACCCGTCAGTTCACTTTTGTACGCATAGCCGTTTTCCATTTCAAACTCATGGGTCAGCCGGGAATACAAATCCATAAGATGTTCCAGTTCTTCTCCCTTTGCGTGCTTCATCTGTTTTTCTGTTTCACGCATATGCAGTTCCAGATCCAGAATATGCTGTTTTACCTCAAGCAGCGAATCATAAATGGTCCGTTCACTATTAAGCTCCTGATGCTGAGCCAGATATCCCATCGTCTTTCCTCTGGAAAGGATCACCTCCCCTTGATCTGCCGGTATTTCCTGCATAATAATGCGAAGAAGCGTTGTCTTTCCTGCTCCGTTAATTCCAACCATTGCTGCTTTTTCTCTATCCTCTATATGAAAAGAGGCCTCCTGAATCAGAGTTACCCCTCCAAATGATTTTTCAATATCCTGACATGCCAGTATCATAACATTCTCCTTTTATTTCTCTTTCTTAAAACAATTATATCGAAAAATTCAGATTTGACAACAGATAATTCCTACAATTTCATGAATTGTATTTGACTTTATTTTAACAATTATATATAATAAGAATAGATTGTGTTGTTCTTGAATTTATGGGGAACAAGGAGGGTAAAGTCGTGGACGAAAAAAATATTTCAAGAGCTGTAATCAGAAGACTTCCCCGTTATTATCGGTATCTGGGAGAACTTCTGGAAGAAGGTGTCGAGAGAATTTCTTCCAATGAGTTAAGTTCAAAAATGCATGTGACTGCATCACAGATTCGTCAGGATTTAAACAATTTCGGGGGTTTCGGACAACAGGGCTATGGATATAATGTCCCTTATCTGTATGCGGAGATTGGAAAGATCCTCGGTCTTGACCATATGCATCATATGATTATCATCGGTGCAGGAAATCTTGGACAGGCACTAGCCAATTATGTGCAATTTGAAAAAAGAGGATTTATGGTCGTGGGAATTTTTGACATTAATCCTGTATTAAAAGGAATTTCTATCCGTGGAAATGAAATTCGTATGATGGATGAGCTTCCTGAATTTCTGCGGACCAATGACGTACAGATTGCCGCTCTGACTCTGCCAAAGTCCAACGCGGCAGAGACAGCCAAAATTCTTGTAGAAAATGGCATCAAAGCCATCTGGAATTTCGCACATCTGGACCTTTCTGTTCCGGAAGATGTCATTGTGGAAAATGTACACCTGTCGGAAAGTTTAATGCGTTTATCTTATAATCTGAACCGGTATGTAACAGAACATAAGAAATAAGAAAAAGCTGCTGCGAAAGTAATTTTGCGGCAGCTTTTTGCCGGTTTTTCAGATCAAGGAGGAAAGGAAAAAATGAAACAGCTAGTAACAGGCAGTCAAATGCAACAACTGGACCGTTATACCATCAATGAAATAGGAATTCCTTCTCTTGTACTTATGGAACGGGCAGCCAGAAGTGTCTATGATGCACTGTATTCGGAACATTTCCCGTTGAAAAAAGTCCTGATTCTGTGTGGGAGCGGAAATAACGGTGCAGATGGAGTGGCACTGGCCAGAATGCTCCATCTGGACGGTATTCCCGTTCATGTATGGATACTGGGGCAGGAATCTCACTTTACCGAAGAAATGGAGCAGCAGATAAAAATAGCGGAAAAATATCAGATATCCTTTGTCAAAAATGTGTGCTTGTCTGAATATACTACTATCGTAGATGCTATATTCGGAGTAGGGCTTTCAAGAGAAGTAACCGGTATCTATCAGAAAATCATAGAAGAGGTCAACCAGACAGCTGCCTCGGTTGTCTCTGTGGATATCCCTTCCGGAATCCACGCAGACACGGGAGCAGTTATGGGATGCGCCATCCATGCCTGTCTTACCGTTACTTTTGCATATGAAAAGGCGGGAATGCTTCTGTATCCGGGAGCGCTCTGTTCAGGGAAAATCATAACTGCAGATATCGGAATCCGGAAAATGCCGGAAACGGTTTTTGATTTTTCCATCCATGCCTGCGAAGAATCCGATCTTCTGAATATTCCGGATAGAAGGCAAGACGGAAACAAAGGGACATTTGGAAAAGTACTGTTGATCGCCGGCAATGCGGATACCAGCGGTGCTCCATACTTATGCGCCTGTGCCGCCATGCATACCGGCGCAGGTATGATAAAGATTCATACAAGAGAAGAAAACCGTTCCATCCTGCCTGTTATGCTTCCGGAATCAATGTATTCTTTTTATGGAGAAAATAAAATAGAACAAGAGGCACTGACAGCAGCCATGGAATGGGCCGATGTCATAGGAATCGGCCCCGGTCTCGGAACCGGGGCGCAGGCTGCAGAATTATTGGATTTTGTCATGTATCAAGGCAGGAAACCTCTTGTCATAGATGCAGACGGACTGAATCTGATAAAAGACCGAATGGAACTCCTGGAAAATTATAAAGAACCTGTAATTGTAACCCCTCATCTGGGGGAATTTTCCCGCATATCCGGTCTTTCCATCCGCAAATGGAAAGAATCTCCGCTGATGAGCACCCGGAATTTTGCAGAAAACCACCATCTGACCGTGGTATGTAAAGATGCCAGAACGATCATCTCCGACGGCAGCAGAGAAATTTATATCAATCCTTCCGGTAATTGCGGAATGGCAACTGCCGGAAGCGGAGATGTACTGACCGGAATCATCCTCGGACTTCTGGCCCAGGGCAGCACACCATTAAATGCTGCTGTGACAGGCACCTGGATTCACGGGCTTGCCGGAGATCAGGCTGCTGCTGAAAAGGGATCTTACAGTATGCTTGCCGGAGATTTGATTACCGGTGTGGAAACTATTCTAAAGAAAAGAGGAAAACTTTCATGAATGCAAAGAACAGAGTTTATGCATCCGTAAATCTGGATGCAATTGTCACAAATCTGGAAAATATGAAAAAAAATATTGCGGAAGATACAAAAATCATTGCGGTTTTAAAAGCGGACGGGTACGGTCACGGTGCAGTACCCATAGCAAAACACATTGAAAGTCTCCCTTATCTGTGGGGCATCGCAGTAGCAACCGTGGAAGAGGGCATGATTCTACGTGAAAACGGAATTGCAAAACCCATTCTCATACTGGGATATACTTTTTCCGATGATTATGAAACCATTATTGAACAGGAAATGCGACCGGCTGTGTTTACTTTAAAAATGG
This sequence comes from Blautia sp., assembly GCA_051880075.1. Classification (GTDB taxonomy): domain Bacteria; phylum Bacillota; class Clostridia; order Lachnospirales; family Lachnospiraceae; genus Blautia. The sequence continues at coordinate 51,970 of JBJENG010000013.1, forward strand.
CCCGGGAACTTTCCCAGGCAGCTGTCCGGTTAAAGAAAACTGCCAAAATACATATTAAAATTGACACAGGCATGAGTAGAATCGGCTATCGGAATCCGGAAAAAGATGTTCCTGAAATTCTGGAGATTTCCGCATTGGATGGAATTGAAACAGAAGGCATCTTTACCCATTTTGCAAGGGCGGATGAGACCGATCCGGCTCCTGCTTACAAACAAATGGACTCTTTTGAGAAATTTTTGCATGCTCTGGAAGAACAGGGACTTTCCATACCGATCAAACACTGTTCCAACAGTGCGGGAATCATCCGCATAAAAGAGGCCAATATGAATGCCGTCCGTGCGGGAATTATTCTTTATGGTTTGTATCCTTCCAATGAAGTGGAAAAGGATCCGGTTCCTCTTAAACCTGCCATGGAACTGAAGAGTCACATTGCATATATCAAAACACTGGAACCAGGTGTTCCTGTCAGCTACGGCGGTACGTATGTAACCTCCCGTAATACCCGTGTGGCAACCATTCCTGTAGGATATGCAGACGGATACTGCCGCGGTCTCTCCAACAAAGGCTTTGTACTTATACATGGAAAGAAGGCCCCGATCATTGGCCGGATCTGTATGGATCAGTTTATGGCAGATGTAACGGATATACCGGAGGCACAGGAACTGGATGAGGTTACTCTTCTTGGCCGGGATCAGAAAGAACAGATCACAATGGAAGAACTGGGAGACTTAAGCGGGAGATTCAACTATGAATTCGCCTGCTGCATCAGCAAACGTGTTCCCAGAATTTACCGGTAAAATTTTTGAAACCATAGAATACACACGAGAGAATTGGGAAGAATTATATCTGAACATAAAAAATCGGAGTGTGAAATGTGTGGTTATTAAACGTGGTGATATATTTTATGCAGATTTAAGACCTGTCGTAGGCAGCGAGCAAGGCGGAATCCGTCCTGTCCTGATCATACAGAATGATATTGGAAACAAACATAGCCCTACGGTAATCTGTGCTGCCATTACTTCAAAAATGAATAAAGCAAAACTGCCTACACATATTGAGATTGATGCATCCTCCTACGCAATTGTAAAAGATTCCGTGATTCTTCTGGAGCAGCTTCGGACAATCGACAAAAGGAGATTGAAAGACAAAGTCTGTCATCTGGATGGAGAAATTCTGAAAAAGGTAAATCATGCCCTTTGTATCAGTCTGGAACTGCCTACATAGCGAAAAATTCTTGACTAGCAAAACGGAAAATGGTATCTTATTGTAGAATAGCTCTGTAAAAGAGTAAATCTGAAACAAGAAAGAGGGAATAAATTAAGTATATGGACGACGGGAGTAGTCCTTTATGGACGGCAATGGTTTTTGCTTTATTCATTATCATGAATGGAATCCTGTATGGATTTGGTTCTGCCATACAGAGGGCCAGCCAGAGTGAACTGGAAAAAAAAGCACAAGAAGGAGATAAAAAAGCCCCGTGGCTTCTGCAGGTTATGGATGAGCCAACCGGTATTATCAATACAACTCTGACAGTCGGAACACTGTTCAGTATTCTGACCGGTTATGTGGGTATCCGCAGAATCGTTCCTGTTTTATACAACGGGCTGAAGAAATTGTCTTTTATCTCTTACATACCTGATCCAGTCACTGCTTTTATCAGTATCATCCTTGTGATGCTTGTTACGGTAATCATTCTTGTAGCATTCGGTATGATTTCATCAAAAAAACTGTCTGCCTCAAATCCTACCGAATGGGCATTGAGCAGTGCCGGTTTTGTAAAACTGACTGTTACACTTTTTGCACCGGTTACCTTTCTGGTCGTGAAACTGTCCAATGGTTTTGTGCATTTATTTGGAGTGGATCCTCACAAAACAGAAGAGGATGTGACAGAAGAGGAAATTATTTCCATGGTGGACGATGCACATGAGCAGGGTGTAATTGAAGAAAGCGAAGCGGAAATGATACAGAATATTATGGAATTCTCAGATAAAGAGGCACAGGATATTATGACACACAGGAAAAATATCAATGCTGTTTCTGAGAAGACTTCTCTGAAAGAAGCATTGGAATATATGCTCAACGGAAGCAATTCCAGATACCCTGTTTACAGAGAGGATATTGATGACATCATTGGAATCATTCACCTGAAAGATGCCATGAAAGAAATCACTTTCCATCATAACGGAGAGATTCCCATAAGCAAGATTCCCGATCTGATTCGTGATGCTTCCTATATACCGGAAACCAGAAGTATCAATGATTTATTTAAGCGGATGCAGGCCAAAAAAATCCATATGGCAATCGTGGTAGATGAATATGGACAAACCTCCGGAATTGTAACTATGGAGGATATTCTTGAGGAAATCGTCGGAAATATTTTAGATGAATACGATGAAGACGACCATTTTATTATAGAACAGCTGGATCATACTTTTCTTATGAAAGGACTCACCCCCCTGGAAGAAGTGGAGGATGTCCTTTCCATAGACCTGAAAGAAGAAGCGTTTGATACACTGAACGGATATCTTACTTCTTTACTCGGTCATATTCCGAATATGGAAGAAGATAAAGAAATCCGCACAAATGGTTACCTTTTTACCATCCTTGGGGTGGAAAACAATACAATACAAAGAGTGAGGGTGGAGAAGCTGCCCGCGGAAGAAGGAGATTTAACATGTCAGGACATTCAAAATTCGCAAATATAAAACACAAAAAAGAAAAAAACGATGCTAAAAAAGGAAAGATTTTTACCGTTATCGGACGTGAAATCGTAATCGCCGTAAAAGAGGGCGGTCCGGATCCAAATAATAACAGCAAGCTTCGTGATGTCATTGCGAAAGCAAAAGCAAATAATATGCCAAATGACACAATTGAACGTGGAATCAAAAAAGCAGCCGGTGACAGCAATGCAGACAACTATGAGCGCATTACTTATGAAGGATATGGACCAAGCGGTGTAGCGATTATTGTTGAAACACTGACGGATAATAAAAACCGTACAGCAGGAAATGTGAGAAGTTATTTTACAAAAGGAAGCGGCAATATCGGAACTCCTGGATGTGTATCTTTCATGTTTGACAGAAAAGGCCAGATTATTATTGATAAAGAAGAATGTGAAATGGATGCAGATGATCTGATGATGATTGCCCTGGATGCAGGTGCGGAAGATTTTTCCGAAGAAGAAGACAGCTTTGAAGTGCTTACGGATCCGGACGAATTCAGTACGGTTCGTGAAGCTCTGGAAAAAGAAGGCATTCCGATGCTGGAAGCAGAAGTAGCCATGATTCCTCAGACTTACGTGGAATTGTCTGATGAACAGGATATAAAAAATCTGCAGAGAACTCTGGATCTTCTGGAAGACGATGACGATGTTCAGTATGTATGGCATAACTGGGACGAATAAAAACAGAATAAATGAACACATAATACCTTCAGGAATGAATTCTTGGAGGTATTATTTATGTCTGAAGAAAATAAAAAAAAGCTGGAAACAGATTCTGAGCAAAATGAGCAGATTAAAGAAATGGGACAGGTGGTTTTGCAGGAGAATGAAAACAATTATCACATCCATCTGCTCAGTATTATCGGGGAAGTGGAAGGGCATGAATCCCTTCCGAATAACAGCAAAACAACCAAATATGAGCATGTACTCCCAAAACTGGCAGTCATCGAAGACAGCAAAGAAATTGACGGTCTTCTCATTCTTCTGAATACAGTAGGCGGTGATGTGGAAGCAGGTCTGGCCATTGCGGAAATGATCGCTTCCATGAAAAAGCCTACCGTATCGCTGGTTCTTGGAGGAGGACATTCCATCGGAGTTCCTATGGCCGTTTCCGCAGATTATTCTTTTATCGTCCCATCTGCGACGATGGTTATCCATCCCGTGAGAAGCAACGGTATGTTCATCGGCGTTATGCAATCGTACCGCAATATAGAAAAGATTCAGGACCGCATCACAGGATTTATCTCTTCCCATTCCAAAATGCCACAAAAACGGATTGAAGAACTGATGCTGGATACATCGCAGCTTGTAAAAGATGTGGGAACCATGCTGGAAGGAGAAGAAGCCGTAAAAGAAGGACTGATCGATGAAGTAGGAGGGATTTCCCAATCGCTTGAAAAGCTTTATGAATTAATTCGGCAGCAGAAATTTTGAATAATTTCCGTTGTGTGATTTTCAATTTTATGATAAAATAGACATCTGATAAAGGGAAACAGATAGGAAAATACAAAAGATGAGGTTATTAATATGTCACTGATACAGGTACTATTTTTTAGTTTACTGCAGGGAATCACTGAATTTCTCCCTGTAAGCAGTTCCGGTCATCTGGCCATAGTACAGAACATCTGGAATATTGACGGGGATACGGGGCTCTTGTTGGATACAATCCTTCATATGGGTACTTTAATTGCCGTATTTCTGGCATTCTGGACAGATATAAGAAGACTGTTCCTGGAATTTTTCCGGATTTTATATGACTTATATTATAATGTGAAAACAGTGATTTATAATAGAAAACAATCTGAAGTAAAGCGTTACAGAAAACTGATTTCCAATAATTATCGTAAGATGATTTTATTGATTTTTCTTTCTACTATACCTACTGGTATTTTAGGATATTTACTCAGAGACTCCGTTGTCCTTGCGGATGACAGTCTTCTGGCACCGGGAATCGGATTTTTGGTAACAGCAGTTTTACTTTTTATTGTGGATTTCTTTCCGGCAGGAAACCGAATCCCCAATAATACACGCTACAGTACCGCATTGATTATTGGACTATTTCAGGGAATTTCCGTGTTTCCTGGTATTTCCCGTCTGGGTATGACACTTACTGCATGCCTGCTTTGCGGATTTAACCGGAAATTTGCAATGAAATATTCTTTTCTTATATCAATACCAGCCGTTATGGGAGCAATGATTCTGGAACTGGGACAACTTCCGGAAAATACCCTTTCTCTGTCCTTTGCAGGCAATTATGCTGCAGCCGCAATTGTGGCCACAGTGACAGGAGTTTTTTGTATAAGGTTCATGCTCCGTCTTATCCGGCGTATAAAATTCCGTTATTTCAGTATTTACTGTTTTTTTGCAGGAATCGTGGCTGTAGCATGTAATTTCCTTCTGTAAGACTGTCTGCAGTATTATAAAAAGGGAGTAATTATTATGGCAGCAGCAAAAAAAACAACTTCAAAAAAGAATGCAGCAACCAAAACTGCAGCAATGAAAAAAACAGGCACTGCCACCAGAAGAAACACAAAAAAAGGTGGGAATGCCGGAAAAAAACGAGCCGTACCGGAAAAGACCGAAACCGGTCTTTCCACCGAAATCTTTCTCTGGTTTCTTCTGGCGGTTTCCATATTGCTGTTCCTGAGCAATTTTGGGCTTGGCGGTATGGTGGGGAACCAGATAAGTAAAATATTCTTTGGCCTGTTCGGCCTTATTTCCTATATTTTTCCAGTATTTTTGTTTCTGGATGCAGCTTTCGTAATTTCTAACAGCAACAATCCAAAAGCTTACCGAAAAATGGCAGGCTTTCTTTTGCTGTTTATTTCTCTGTGTGCGCTCATGCAGATGGTTACAGGAGGTTATTTTCAGGGCACTACCCTGTCTGAATATTATAAAACCTCTTCCCGTTATCAGACAGGCGGCGGTATTCTGGGAGGAATCGTGTGCAACGGAATGGCACTGGCTTTCGGAACGGTGGGTACCTATGTACTGATTGTTGCAGCGATTGTGATCTCTCTGGTACTGATTACACAGAAATCCATGTTCCGTCTTCTGAAAAAGGGAAGTGAAAAAGTCTATACCAGTGCCAAAACGGAACATGAGAAACGGATTCAGAAAAAAGAACAGGCAGAATCGTTTCAGGAAAACCGGCGAACCGGCAGACGAGCCCGGACTGCAGCCGGTATTACTCGGATGACAGCTCTGAAAGAGCAGACCACCGAAGAAGAGACTGCCTTTGAGCCTCAGAAAGCCTTTCCTATTCATCGTTCCGAATCCCCGTCTTCTGAAGATAATGGTAACATGGAGGAAATCAAACCGAATCCGGAAAAGACTTCTGAGAGAACCACCAGAAAAACTACCGAACCAGAAGCTCAGGAAGAAAAAAATCAGAAAGCAAAACAGCCCCGCTCTTCAAAATCGGAAATTGAAAGCGGTAGCCATAATATTAAAGGTGAAATCGCAGATAAAGAACAGGAGCAGAAAAAGGAATATAAATTTCCTCCTGTCTCCCTTCTGAAAAAGGGAAATGATGCAGTAGGAGATTCTGATACACATCTGCGGAATACTGCTCAGAAATTACAGAAAACCTTACATAATTTTGGCGTAGATGTAACCATAACAAATGTAAGCTGCGGACCTACTGTGACCCGTTATGAACTGCAGCCGGAACAGGGCGTAAAAGTCAGTAAAATTGTAAGTCTTACCGATGATATCAAACTGAATCTGGCAGCTACAGATATCCGTATCGAAGCGCCCATTCCCGGAAAGGCAGCGGTTGGCATAGAAGTGCCCAACACTCACAATAGTGCGGTCATGCTTCGGGAACTGATTCAATCCGATTCTTTTATGAAATGTAAATCAAAGCTGGCTTTTGCAGCAGGAAAAGATATTGCAGGTCAGCCGGTAATTGCAGATATCGGAAAAATGCCTCATCTGCTTATCGCAGGTGCCACCGGATCCGGAAAATCTGTCTGTATTAATACTTTGATTGTCAGTATTCTGTACAAGGCAAAACCAGAAGAAGTAAAGCTGATTATGATAGATCCGAAAGTAGTGGAATTAAGTGTATACAATGGCATTCCACATCTTCTCATCCCTGTGGTTACCGATCCGAAAAAGGCAGCCGGTGCGCTCAACTGGGCTGTAGCGGAAATGACTGACCGCTATAATAAATTTGCAGAATATAATGTGCGTGATATAAAAGGATACAACGCAAAAGTAGAAAAAATAAAAGATATAGACGCAGAAGATAAACCTCAGAAAATGCCGCAGATCGTAATTATTGTAGACGAGTTGGCTGATCTTATGATGGTAGCGCCCGGTGAAGTGGAAGATGCAATCTGCCGCCTGGCTCAGCTTGCCCGTGCAGCAGGCATTCATTTGATTATTGCCACCCAGCGTCCATCCGTAAATGTTATTACCGGTCTTATTAAAGCAAATATGCCCTCCAGAATTGCTTTTTCCGTATCTTCCGGAGTAGATTCCCGGACAATCATTGATATGAACGGAGCCGAAAAACTTCTTGGAAAAGGTGATATGTTGTTTTATCCCCAGGGTTATCAGAAACCTGCACGTGTGCAGGGCGCTTTGGTCAGTGATCAGGAGGTAGCAGAGGTTGTGAAGTTCCTTTCTGCCCAGTCCTCAGATCGTGTTTATGACAATGCCATTCAGGAACAAATCAATACCATGAAAGATGTAGCAGCCGGAAGCAGCGGAACGAACGGTGATACGCGGGATGCTTATTTCGCAGATGCAGGTAAATTTATTATAGAAAAGGATAAAGCGTCTATAGGCATGCTTCAGCGTGTATTCAAAATAGGATTTAATCGTGCGGCCAGAATCATGGACCAATTGTGCGAGGCCGGCGTAGTAGGTGAGGAAGAAGGCACCAAACCGCGAAAAGTCCTTATGTCTATGGAACAATTTGAACAATATATAGAAGAATATTTGTAAAGAAATGAGGTTATCTCAAATGAAATGTACGAACTGCGGTACAGAATTTAAGGATGGGAAACTATTCTGCCCCGTATGCGGCAAAGAAGTCCAATGGGTGCCGGAATATAATACTGTTGAAACAATTATCCGTCAGAAAGAATTACAGGAAAAAGCTTTAAAAGAAAAAAAGAAAAAAGAAGAACAGGCCCAGCGCGAAAGGCAGCGCCAGGAAATGGCCAGGAAAAAGAAAAAGCGGAAAAAAATGATTCTTACCGGTTTTCTGGGTGCAGCTACCGTATTGTGTGCAGTGACCTGGTTTGCCATTTATCAGACCCAGTACAATTCTTTTGATGTACAGATGGCCCAGGCAGAATCCGAATTCAGCAACAAAGATTATAAAAATGCGATGAAATATCTGGAACGTGCACTGGAACTGCAGCCGGATAATGCAGAAGCCAACATTCTGCAGGCAAAAATCTATATTGTGGATGGAGAAGAAACAAAAGCACTTTCTACTTTGCTTGCAGCCATTGAAACTTCTCCTGACAGCGTCAGTGCTTATGGAGAGCTGCTCCGATTGTATGAGAAACAGAAAAATTATCAGGCAATCAAAGAGCTGCTGGATTCCTGTATGTATCAGAACATCAAAGAGCGCTATTCCCAATATATCTGTCCTCTTCCGGTAGTTTCTCTGGATGGAGGTGTTTACGACAAAAAACAGACGGTCAATTTTACAGCAATGGAAAAGGGAACCCGCGTTTATTACACTCTTGACGGTACAATTCCGGATCAGAACAGTACCCTGTACAACGAAGACAAGGGAATTTCTCTGGATGAAGAAGGCGACTATCTGCTCAAATACATTGCCTACAACGCAAAGGGAATCCCAAGTGATACAGGAATTGAACACTATACCATTGCTTTTAAAGAACCGGATGCTCCGCGTATCACTCCCGATTCCGGTCAATATGAATACGCAAGAACCATTCATGTGTTTGTCCCGTCCGGATGTACGGCATATTATGCTTTCGATGAAACTGTTACACCAGAAAGTACCAAATATACAGGGCCCGTGCAGATGCAGAGCGGAGAACATATTTTTTCTGCTATCTTAGTAGATGAAAACGGAAAAGTAAGTAGTCCTGCCAGTGCTACTTATGTATTGTATGAATAGCCTTAAGGAAACAGCATTCCTGGCTTTATCACAGAAAAGTATTATTTTTTTGCAAAAGTCAATTGAATTTTGGCTAAATTTGCATTATACTTGTTCTTAGCAATCATAGCAATAAATTATTTTCCCTCTAAGGGATTTTGTGAGGAGGACAATATGTACAAGATACTGAAAGCAGAAAAGCTGAATGAGGTTGTATACCTCATGGTAGTGGAAGCACCCCGTGTTGCACAGCATTGTGAACCGGGTCAGTTCATCATTGTAAAAAAAGATGATGCAGGCGAAAGAATTCCGCTGACCATCTGCGATTATGACAGAGAAGCAGGAACTATTACCATCGTGTTCCAGCCAATTGGTGCTTCAACTGAAAAATTCGCTGCAATGAAAGAAGGAGATGCCTTCGAAGATTTTGTAGGTCCGTTAGGATGTCCGTCAGAATTTGTAAACGAAGATATTGAAGAACTGAAAAAAGAAAAAATCCTGTTTGTTGCCGGCGGTGTTGGTACCGCACCTGTATATCCACAGGTAAAATGGCTCCATGAGCATGGCATCGATGCAGATGTTATCGTAGGTGCCAAAACAAAAGATCTGATTATTCTTGAAAAAGAAATGGAAGCAGTTGCAGGTAATTTATATATTACAACCGATGATGGTTCTTATGGACGTCATGGTATGGTTACAAAAGTAATTGAAGATCTGGTTGCAGAAGGAAAGACCTATACAAAATGTGTTGCTATCGGTCCTATGATCATGATGAAATTCTGCTGCCTTACAACACAGAAACTGAATATTCCTACAATCGTATCCATGAACCCGATCATGGTTGACGGTACCGGTATGTGTGGTGCCTGTCGTGTAATTGTAGGCGATGAAGTAAAATTCGCATGTGTAGACGGTCCGGAATTTGACGGACATCTGATTGACTGGAATCTTGCTATGCAGAGACAGCAGATGTACAAGACAGAAGAAGGCCGTGCTTTATTAAAACTCCGTGAAGGTGATACTCACCATGGCGGATGCGGAAACTGTGGAGGTGACGAATAATGGGTGACGTATTAAAGAAAGTACCGGTCAGAGAACAGGATGCAAAAGTCAGAGCAACTAATTTTGAAGAAGTATGTTTGGGATACAATAAAGAAGAGGCTGTAGAAGAAGCAAATCGCTGCCTTACCTGTAAAAATGCAAAATGTGTAAAAGGATGTCCTGTAAATATTGATATTCCTGGCTTCATTAAGGAAGTAAAAGAAGGCAATTTTGCTGAAGCTTATAAAGTAATCGGAAAATCCAGTTCCCTTCCTGCAGTCTGCGGACGTGTTTGTCCTCAGGAAAGCCAGTGTGAAGGACAGTGTATCCGCGGTATAAAAGGAGAAGCTGTTTCCATCGGTAAACTGGAACGTTTTGTTGCTGACTGGGCAAAAGAAAACGGAATCAAACCGGAAGTTGCTGCTGAGAAAAACGGTCATAAGATTGCTGTAATCGGTTCCGGTCCTGCCGGCCTCACCTGTGCAGGTGACCTGGCAAAACTTGGTTACGATGTAACCATCTTTGAAGCACTTCATCAGCCGGGCGGAGTTCTTGTATACGGTATTCCGGAATTCCGTCTTCCAAAAGATAAAGTTGTAAAAGAAGAAATTGAAAATGTAAAATCACTGGGCGTTAAAATCGAAACAAACGTAATTATCGGTAAATCTACAACCATCGATGAACTTCTTGAAAAAGAAGGATTCGAAGCAGTATTTATCGGTTCCGGTGCAGGTCTTCCTATGTTCATGGGAATCCCTGGCGAAGTAAGCAACGGCGTATTTTCTGCAAACGAATACCTGACAAGAAGCAACCTGATGAAAGCTTTCCGTGAGGATCACGATACACCGATCAAGACCGGAAAGAAAGTTGCTGTTATCGGTGGCGGTAACGTGGCAATGGATGCTGCAAGAACTGCTCTCCGTCTTGGAGCAGAAGTTCACATTGTATACAGAAGAAGTGAATCCGAACTTCCTGCACGAGTAGAAGAAGTACATCATGCAAAAGAAGAAGGCGTTATCTTTGACCTGCTCACAAATCCTGTTGAAATCCTTGCTGACGAAAACGGCTGGGTAAAAGGTATGAAATGTGTTCGCATGGAACTTGGAGAACCGGACGCTTCCGGAAGAAGACGCCCTGTAGTAATTCCGGATTCTGAATTTGTACTGGATGTAGATACTGTAATCATGTCTCTCGGTACTTCTCCAAATCCGCTGATTTCTTCCACTACAATCGGGCTGGATACAAACAAGAGAAAATGTATCGTAGCAGATGAAGAAACAGGAAAGACAACAAAAGAGGCTGTCTATGCTGGAGGTGACGCAGTTACCGGTGCTGCAACTGTTATTCTTGCTATGGGTGCAGGAAAAGCTGCTGCAAAAGGTATTGATGAATTTATCAAAGGCAAAGCAGAATAATTGGTTTCATATAAAAAGTGACAGTTCTTAAACGGATTATTCCAAATGGGGAAGGTTGTGACTCACATGAAGTTATAACCTTCCCTGTATTTTTGCTGCAATAAAAGAAATAAAAAAACAGAAGGACAAATAAACCGAATGGAAGAAAAGCAGGAAATTGTTTCATGGATACGAATGGAATTAAAAAAACATACAGATGAAGCCTACAAAGCTTTCCATCGTTCCCTGGTTCCGGGACTGGAAAATATGATGGGAGTAAGAATTCCAGATATAAGAAAAATTGCAAAAACAGCAGCAAAAGAAGACTATTATGGATTCGTTGCGCATGCAGATGTACGCATTTATGAAGAACAGATGATCCGTGGAATGATGATCGGATATGCACGACTTACAATAGAAGAGCAGAAAAAAGAGCTGGAAAAGTTTGTTCCTTTCATTGATAATTGGGCAGTCTGTGACAGCTGCTGCACCACATACAAATTTATGAAAAAGAATCAGGAAGAATGGTTTGCATTTCTTCTTCCTTATCTATCCAGTGAAAAAGAATATGAAATTCGTTTTGCAGCTGTATGTATGCTTGATTTCTTTATGAATGATATATTTGTTGACCGGCTCCTGGATGTCTTTTCCTCTGTTCATCATGAAGGATATTATGCTAAAATGGCTATCGCCTGGGCAGTATCGGTATGTTATGTGAAATTTCCGGGAAAAACAGAAGTTTTTCTTCTGAAAAATACACTGGATCCTTTTACTCATAACAAAGCTATTCAGAAAATCCGGGAATCTTACCGGGTTTCAAAAGAAAAAAAAGAGCACCTAAATCAATTAAAAAGGGGAACCAAATGAAACTTACCGTATTAATCGAAAATCAATCTTCGGACAATCTTTGCGGAGAACACGGTCTTTCTCTTGCAATTGACTACAAGAAGAAACATTATCTTCTGGATACAGGAGCCTCCGGCACTTTTACAGCAAATGCAGAAAAACTCGGGATTTCTCTTTCAGAAGTAGATACCGCCTTTCTTTCTCATGGTCATTATGATCATTCCGGCGGTTATGAAGCATTTTTTGAAATCAATAAAAAAGCAAACGTTTATGCAAAAGAACAGGTTCAGGAAGCCTGTTATTCCGGTTCCGATTCCTCCCGACATTACATAGGAATCCCGGAAGATCTCATACAAAAGTATGGAAACCGATTTGTATTTGTAAAAGAAGACTGTGAAATCCAACCGGGCATCTGGCTCATTTCCCACAAATCAACGGATCTTTCCAAAAGAGGAATGCGGGTCCACATGTACCGAAAAAAAAACAATACCTTCTTTCCGGATGATTTTGCTCACGAACAAAGTCTTGTCTTTGAAGCAGAAGAAGGTCTGATTCTTCTGAACAGTTGTTCTCATGGAGGAATTGAAACCATTGTAAAGGACGTAAATCAAGCACTTTATCCGAAAAAAGTATTTGCAGTCATAGGGGGTTTTCACCTGAAAGGGGCATCCGGTCTGGATTCTCTCGGAGTACCGGAAGAAGAGGTCTTACAAATGGGGACCTCCCTACTTGAAATGGGTGTAAAACAGATTTATACCGGTCACTGCACCGGATTTCCGGCATACGAACTTCTAAAAGAATCTTGCGGCAGCTGTGTTCATTACCTGAGAACGGGAACCGTAATCGAATTTACAGAGAAAGGATAAACGGATTATGAAAATCACCCTGATTACCGTAGGGAAAATCAAAGAGAAATATCTAAAAGATGCCATTGCAGAATACAGCAAGCGCCTGAGTAAGTATTGCAAACTGGAAATCATAGAAGTATCCGACGAGAAAACGCCGGATTCTGCCAGTGCAGTTGTGGAAGAACAGATTCGTCAGAAAGAAGGAGAGCGAATCCTGAAGTATGTAAAAGAAGATGCTTATGTAATTACCCTGGAAATCGGAGGAAAGATGATGGATTCCGTAGAATTCTCCAGAAAAATAGAAACCCTTGGCATTCAGGGAGTCAGCCATATTACATTTGTTATCGGCGGTTCCATCGGACTGGGAAAAGAAGTTCTTCAAAAATCAGACTTTGCCCTGAGCTTTTCAAAAATGACCTTTCCCCATCAGCTTATGCGGGTGATTCTTCTGGAACAGATTTATCGTGGATATCGCATTATGGCAGGAGAACCCTATCACAAGTAGAGGAGGAAATGAAAGTGGAACAACAGGAACCAAAACATCAGCGAAGGGTTCGATACAAAGGAACCCATCCAAGAACGTTTAAAGAAAAATATAAAGAACACCAGCCGGAGAAGTATGCAGATACCATAGAAAAAGTCATCCGAAAAGGAGGTACTCCAGCAGGGATGCATATTTCTATCTGTGTCAATGAAATTCTGGATTTTCTTCAGATTCAGCCAGGTCAGAAAGGTCTGGATGCCACCCTTGGGTACGGAGGACATACTTCCAAAATGTTGGAATGTCTGAAAGGGGAGGGCCATATGTACGGACTGGACGTAGATCCTATTGAAATCCAGAAAACCCAAAAACGTCTGGAAGACAAGGGATATGGTCCGGAGATTCTTACCATTCGACAGCTAAATTTTGCAGATGTGGATCAGCTTCTCCCAGAATCCGGTACCTTTGATTTTGCACTGGCTGATCTGGGTGTTTCCTCTATGCAGATTGACAATCCGGAACGTGGATTCACTTATAAATTTGAAGGACCTCTGGATCTTCGCCTGAATCCGGAAAAAGGAATTTCCGCAGCAGAACGTCTGAGGCATATTTCTCAGCCGGAACTGGAAGGGATGCTTCTGGAAAATTCTGATGAACCTTACGCCACAGAAATTTCAAAAACCATTACTTCCATGATTCGCAAAGGCAATCCTATCTCTACTACTACTCAATTAAGAGAAGCAGTTGAAAAAGCCCTTGTGCGGGTACCGGAAAAAGAAAGAAAAGATGCAGTGAAAAAATCCTGTGCAAGAACGTTTCAGGCTTTGCGCATTGATGTGAATAATGAATTTGAAGTACTGGAGACATTCCTGGAAAAACTGCCTCAGGTTGTGAGCAGCGGCGGCCGGATTGCCATCCTGACCTTCCACTCCGGAGAAGACAGGCTGGTAAAAAAATCCTTCCAGCGTTTTTATAGGGAAGGGATTTACCGCGAAATCGCAAAAGATGTGATCCGTCCTTCCGCAGAAGAATGTATCCGGAACAGCCGGGCCCGTTCAACCAAAATGCGGTGGGCTATTAAGGCATAATCACTGTATAGCCTGGAATAAGAGATAAAAATTGATCATACAGAAAACTTTAATTTTTTGCAAGACATATGGGAAATTTTGTTGTATAATAATGAAAAAAGAAGAAGGGGAAAAGAACCAATGAAAAAGTTCATAAAAGAATTTAAAGAATTCATCAGCCGGGGCAATGTGATGGACATGGCAGTCGGTATTATTATTGGCGGTGCTTTTACCAGCATTGTATCTTCACTGGTAGAAGACATCATCAATCCAATCCTTGGTCTCTTCGGAGGTATGAATTTCGACCAGCTTCACTGGAACATTCTCGGAGAAGTTACACTGAACTACGGAAAATTCCTGACTGCTGTCATCAATTTCCTGATTATGGCACTGATCATCTTTATTATGATGAAAATTATGAACGGTGCAGCATCCAAACTGACACCAAAACAGGAAGAAGAACCGACTACAAAGACCTGCCCTTACTGCAAAAGCGAAATCAGCATTGAGGCAGTAAGATGTCCGCATTGCACTTCCATGCTGGAAGAAACCATTGAAACAAAATAAAGAAAAGGGATGCTTCTTTCTTGGTAAGCATCCCTTTTTTCATACGATTCGCCATTTACAGATAATTTTGCTGACATTTCACGCATTTCGAATCACGGTTACAATGGAAATTCAAAACAATATCATCCACCCTTGTGCAGGTTGCTTTTTTGTAAGTCACAGTGTGAATGACATCGCTGGCATCGGTCAGACATTTGGTTTGATAAGTTTTTGTATATTCTTCGGCTTCGTTTGATTCGCGGTGCATAAGAATCCTCCTGATCTTTTCTGTTTCCGACGTTTTTGTGTCGGAATGAGCATGTTCCTTTGCATATTATAGCGGACTTCTCAAAAAAAGAAAAGCCTGGAAAGAAAAAATGTAAAAAGCAGCAAAAAAATACTGTATTATAAAGAAAAAGAGAGGAATTTACTATGATCTCACATGAAAAACTGGAAGCATTTATCTGTCAGTATCCCGTCTATCAATATGCCTTCTTCAAACCGGAGGATATTGAATTTTCTTACCGTGTCCGTTGGATCTGTGAACAGGAATGTCAGCGTTTTAACACGACCTGGGCCTGTCCTCCTGCAGTCGGTACCGTAGACGAATGTAAAAAACGATGTCTGCAATACAAAGAATGTTTTCTTTTTTCTACCATTGCAGAAGTTTCCGATGTGATCAATTTTGAAGAGACCCTGAAAACAAGGAGAGCCCATGAAGAAATTACGGCGGCCATTGAAAATTTTATAAAAGAACAGGGGTCTGCATGTATGGCTCTTTCCACAGAGTCCTGTGACATCTGTCCGGAATGCGCTTATCCCAATGCACCTTGCCGCTTTCCGGAAAAGATGCATCCTTGTGTAGAAAGCCATGGAATCATCGTATGTGAACTGGCAGAAAAATTTAATATGGAATTCACCTTAAGTCCCAATGAAATTCTCTGGTTTGGAATCGTGTTTATCGCATAAAAAATTTTGACCGGCATATTCATATTAATGAGAAATTGCCCCGGAGGGGTTTTTATGTCCGGAAAAACAGATACCCTTGCGGGCAGGATTGCTGAGTCTCTGCAGATTCCAAAGGATCTGGCCTACCGGGAGCCGATTCTTACAATGACAGGACAAAGAGAACTGTTTATTGAGAATTATAAATGTATCCGTCAATATCGGGATACCTGTATTGTAATTCTTATGAAACATAGCACAGTGAAAATAGAAGGAACCTGTCTGACCATTGAATACTATAACCGGGAAGAAATGAAAATAACCGGTCGAATCTGCAGTGTAACTTTCCTGTGAGCCAGAATCCGGAGGAAAACAGTTGAAATCTTGGAGATATTTTTTCAAAGGATATTTAAAGCTTTTTCTGAAAGGTACTCATCCGGAACGATTCCTGAATTTGTGCGCCCATCACCAGATTCCAATCTGGAATCTTTGCCAGCAGGGAGGCTGCTATGAACTGTATACCACAATTTCCGGCTTTCATCGAATGAAGCCCATTTGTCAGAAAACCAAATCCAGAATCCGCATCATAAAAAAATACGGAATGCCCTTCTTTTTTTACAGAAATAAAAAAAGAAAGGCATTTTTTGCAGGAATCTTTCTGGCAGGTACACTTCTTATCCTTTTATCCGGTCATATCTGGAATATTCATATTGAAGGAAATCTTTACAACAGTACACCGGTGATTTTGGATTATCTGGAAGAAATCAACATTTATCATGGAATCCCCAAAAACCAGGTCGACTGTGCGTTCATTGCAGAGCAGCTGCGAAAAGAATTTCCTGATATGACCTGGGTCTCAGCCAGAATCTCCGGTTCCCGTCTGCTTCTTGAGATTCGGGAGAATCAGACTTACCAGAAACAGATGATGCCGGATGCAAACACCTCCCCATGTAATCTGTATGCAAAAAAATCCGGCAGAATCCTTTCCATGATTACACGAAAGGGAATACCCCTGAAAAAACCAGGAGATACTTGTGAAAAAGGGGAACTTCTGGTCAGCGGTCAGATTCCTGTCACAAATGACAGCCAGGAAATCATCCGATATGAATATACCCAGGCAGATGCCGATATTTCTATTGCATATTCCATTGCATATTATCAGGAATTTCCCATGACTTTTCAGAAAGCAGTCTATACAGGAAAATATAAAACCGGTTATGTTCTGCAGGCAGGACCGTATTGCCTGTTATGGAAACGAACGCCCAAATGGAAACAGTTTGAAACGGTAACAACACTTCATCAGCTTCGACTTACAGAAAATTTTTCCCTTCCGTTTTTTTATGGAACAAGCACCGATTATGAAGCAAAGACCAGGACCTTCCGTTATTCACAAACAGGTGCAAAAAAGAAAGCGCAGCAGCACCTGCAGCTTCTTTTGGAAACTTTATCGGAAAAAGGGGTTCAAATATCTGCAAATCATGTTAGAATAGAACTAAATGAATCCTCCTGTACGGCAAAAGGAACCCTCACAATTGTAGAAAAAAACACTGCCGTAACACCGGTGGAAATTACGGAACAACCGACAGAAAGGAA
Organism: Blautia sp.; assembly: GCA_051880075.1. GTDB lineage: Bacteria > Bacillota > Clostridia > Lachnospirales > Lachnospiraceae > Blautia. Next base: position 69,544 of record JBJENG010000013.1, read on the forward strand.
TAACAGCATAGATGAGTAACATAATCGAAAAGCGCCTGGATTTTCCGGCAGACCATGAAAAAAATGTATTCGGTCCGTTTGATGAATATGTAAAGAAAATCGAAAGGACTTTAAATGTGACAATTATTTCCAGAGATGGTCAGCTGAAAATACTGGGAAACGAGGTATCTTCAAAACAGGCAGAAGGAATTATCAAGCAGCTTCTGGCACTTTCCAAAAGAGGAAATACCATTACCGAACAGAATGTGGATTATGCCCTTTCTCTTTCTTTTGAAGAAAAAGAAAATAATCTTGTAGAAATTGACCGGGACTGTATCTGTCATACCATCAACGGACGTCCCATCAAGCCCAAAACCCTTGGTCAGAAAGAATATGTGGATGAAATCCGCAGAAAAATGGTAGTATTCGGAGTAGGACCGGCCGGAACCGGAAAAACCTATCTGGCCATTGCCATGGCTGTCACCGCATTCAAAAATGATGAGGTAGGAAAAATCATTCTGACCCGTCCGGCTATAGAAGCCGGTGAGAAGCTTGGATTTCTTCCCGGTGACCTTCAAAGTAAAGTAGACCCCTATCTTCGTCCTTTATATGATGCACTTTATCAGATTATGGGACCGGAAAGCTTTGCAAAAAATATGGAAAAAGGCCTGATTGAAGTAGCACCCCTTGCCTATATGAGGGGACGTACCCTTGATAATGCTTTTATTATCCTGGATGAAGCACAAAATACTACCCCGGCTCAGATGAAAATGTTTCTTACACGAATCGGATTCGGATCAAAAGTAATCGTTACAGGGGACAAAACCCAGAAGGACCTTCCATCCGGTGTCCGGTCCGGCCTGGATGTTGCGATGCAGGTTCTGAAAAAAGTGGAAGGCATCGCATTCTGTCAGCTGACAAACAAAGACGTTGTGCGCCATCCACTGGTTCAGAAAATCGTGCAGGCTTATGACGAATATGAGAAAAAACAGAAACCGGAAAAAGAGATACAAAAAACCGGCCGCAGGGAACGCAGACGGCAGTAGGAGGAAAAAACATGACATTGAATCTGGATAAAGAATTTCCTGGAGAAATTTTTTTTGATTATGAAAAAACAGCAGAACGGGTAATCAATGCAGCGCTGGATTGGGAAGCGTGCCCTTATGAAGCAGAGGTAAGTCTTGTCCTTACCACAGACGAAGATATCCGCAGTGCCAATGCACAGTTTCGTAATATTGATCGTGTAACAGATGTCCTTTCTTTTCCTATGGTGGATTTTGAAACACCGGGAGATTTCTCAATTCTGGAAGATATGGAGAATGCGTTTGATCCGGATTCAGGAGAACTGGTACTGGGCGATATTATGATTGCAATCCCGCGGATGCGTGAACAGGCAGAAAGTTATGGACATGGAGAAATACGGGAGTATGCGTTTCTGATTGCACACAGTATGCTCCATCTGATGGGATATGACCATATGACAGAGGCAGAAGCCTCTGTTATGGAGGAAAAGCAGGAAGCGATTCTGGAACAACTTGGAATCAGACGCTGAATGCGTATACACTCCCCTATATATTCATTTGAATTGCGCTTTTATTTGAATAAAATGGAAAAGAAAGCCGATACTATTTCATGAACAGAAATAAAAAAGGAGTGATTCTTTATGAAAAGAATATTCTATGGTATCGGCTTTTTCTTTGCGGTCTTTTTTCTGATCTGCGGTTTTCTCATGAGCTATCAGCTTGCCGGATTACAGGAACGGATTAACCGTCTTGAAGAAGAAAGTACAGCAATGGGAAAACAGGTCTCGGCCCTTCCCATTTCCAAAAACAGCAGTCTGATTTTTGAATCCTACAATCCGGATTCCGGAAAAATGGAAAAAAACACCTATCGCATTTTCTCTTACTCTCAGGAACAGATGATTTTGCGTCAGGAACTCTCTCCCAATGAAGAAGCACAATTTGCCGGTTATACCATTCGTGTAAAAAACGATTATCTTACCGTTTATAAAACAGAAGACGGCTCTTTCTTTGAAGATACGGATATTCCACTGCGGGCACTGCCCATCCGGGAACAGGCAGAAGTACTTGCCGGAAAAGAAATAAAAGGTTTAAATGAACTTTACAGTTTTCTTGAAAATTATTCTTCCTGAAGGACCTGGATTTTCTCTGGACGAACAGAAAAAAATGTAGTAATATAGAGAAATATAAATTTATGGAGTGAATAAAATGGACTTACGAGATAAACTGAAAGATAAAAAAAGAATCGTTGTAAAAATCGGTTCCTCTTCTTTGACCCATCCGGAAACCGGCCGACTGAATCTTATGAAAATGGAGATTCTGGTTCGGGAGCTGGCAGATCTGCATAATCAGGGAAAAGACGTCATCGTGGTCTCTTCCGGTGCGATTGCAGTTGGTAAAAGTGCCATGGGACTTTCGCACAAACCCGAGGGACTGGATGAAAGACAGGCCTGCGCAGCAGTCGGACAGGCCCGTCTTATGATGATCTATCAGAAGCTTTTTGCTGAATACAGTCAGACTGCTGCACAGATCCTTATGACAAAATATACTATGATCAACCGTGCTACCCGGGTCAATGCCAGAAATACCTTTGATCGACTCCTTTCCATGGGCGCCATTCCCATTGTAAATGAGAACGATACCATTTCTACAGACGAAATTGAGTTTGGTGACAATGATACCCTGTCCGCTCTGGTAGCTGCTCTGATCGACGCCGATGTACTAATCCTTCTATCCGATATTGACGGACTTTTTACAGATGATCCCAATCAGAATCCACATGCAGAATTTATCAATGTAGTGAAAAAAATTGATGAACATCTGGAAAGCATGGCCAAAGGCAGTTCGGGAAGTTCCGTAGGAACCGGAGGTATGGCTACCAAACTGAAAGCAGCCCACATTGCCACAAGTGCAGGAGCAGATATGGTCATTGCAAACGGTGCCGATTTCCATGTCATACATAAAATCATGCAGGGAAGAAATTATGGAACTTTATTTCTTTCCGACAAAAAAGAAGAATTTTATCTGGATGATATCATTGACCGGTTATAAAAAAGGAGGAACTATGGATCAGAAAACAATCGACAGAATTAATGAACTTGCCAGAAAATCAAAAACCGAAGGGCTTACACCGGAGGAAAAAGAAGAACAGAAAAAACTCCGTACAGAATACATTGCGGTTATTCGTATGAATATGCGTTCTCAGCTTGACAATATCAGTATTCAGGAAAAAGATGGAAGTATTACCAATCTTGGAGAAAAGTATGGTCTGAAAAACAGAAAACACTGAGTTTTTTAGAAAGGAATTTTATCATACAATGAGTGAACCAAAAAAGAACAACCGTTTTCAAACACGTTTGAACGGTATCGATCTGGCGGGACCGGAACCGACAGAAGAACCTATGCGTCAATATTATTTCATGAAAAAAGCAAAGGCCCTTGTCCAAAAACAGAGTGAGGAACTGGGACGCCCCCTTACCTTTTGTGTGGTAACTTTCGGCTGTCAGATGAATGCCCGGGATTCTGAAAAACTGACCGGTGTTCTGGAAGAGATCGGATACCGGGAAATCCAGGAGGAAAATGCGGATTTCGTTATTTATAATACCTGTACTGTTCGTGAAAATGCCAATCAGCGTGTTTACGGACGCCTGGGATATCTTCACAGCCTGAAGAAAAAGAATCCTCACATGATGATTGCCCTGTGCGGCTGCATGATGCAGGAACCTCACGTAGTAGAAAAGTTAAAGAAAAGTTATTCCTTTGTCAATCTGATTTTTGGAACCCATAATATCTATAAATTTTCAGAACTGGTTGTTACCGCTCTTCTTTCCAAAAGAATGGTGATCGATATCTGGAAAGATACGGACAAAATTGTAGAGGATCTGCCAAGCGAACGAAAATATCCCTTTAAGTCCGGAGTCAATATTATGTTCGGCTGCAACAATTTCTGCAGCTATTGCATTGTTCCTTACGTAAGAGGGCGGGAGCGAAGCAGAAATCCCAGAGACATTGTCCGCGAAATTGAAAATCTGGTTGCAGATGGAGTAAAAGAAGTGATGCTTCTGGGACAGAATGTTAATTCCTATGGAAAAAATCTGGAAGAACCAATCACTTTTGCCCAGCTCCTTCAGGAAATTGAAAAGGTAGAAGGTCTGGAACGGATTCGTTTTATGACTTCTCATCCAAAGGATCTGTCAGATGAATTGATTGAAGTGATGAAAAACAGCAAAAAGATCTGCCGTCATCTGCATCTTCCTCTCCAGTCAGGAAGCAGTCGGATTCTGAAAATCATGAACCGTCATTATGATAAGGAACGGTATCTGACTTTAGTAGAAAAAATCCGGACGGCTGTACCGGATATCTCTCTGACTACTGACATTATTGTAGGATTCCCCGGTGAGACGGAAGAAGATTTTCTTGAAACTTTGGATGTAGTGGAAAAAGTACGATTTGACAGTGCTTTTACTTTCATTTATTCCAAAAGAACCGGAACTCCTGCTGCCGTAATGGAAGATCAGATACCGGAAGAAGTGATTAAAGACCGGTTTGACCGTCTTCTTGCCAGAGTGCAGGAAATCGGCCGGGAAATGTCCTCCCGTGATACAGGCACAGTACAGGAAGTACTGGTAGAAGAACAAAACGAACACGACAGTCATTTACTCACAGGAAGAATGTCCAATAATCTTCTGGTACATTTTCCGGGAGATGTGTCATTGATCGGACAGATGGTTTCCGTACATCTGGATGAATGCCGTGGTTTTTATTATATGGGCACAAAAATTGAATGATTGATTTTACAAATGGTAAAAGAAGGAGAGAAAATCCTGTGAAACATT
>JBJENG010000013.1:74477-173118 GCA_051880075.1 Blautia sp.
TGAATGATTGATTTTACAAATGGTAAAAGAAGGAGAGAAAATCCTGTGAAACATTCTTGCCATTGACCGTATTGGAAACTCCTGTGTAAATATTACAGAAACGGTATCTTCACAGATGAATTTCAATTATTTTATGATTCAGGACAAATAACGATAGACAAGAGCCAGCCATTGCAGTTGATGCATGGCTGGCTTTTCTTCTTTATGCAGATGGGAAAGTATTGAACCCCAAACAAAAATATTGAAAATAAAATCAAAGAATGATATTATAAGGGCTGTATTTATCAAGATGAAAAAGGCACAAATGCCTTATAATAAAGGAGTTGTAGAAATTATATGCCGATGTCACCAATGATGCAGCATTACGTAAAGACAAAAGAAGAAAACAAGGACTGCATCCTGTTTTATCGCCTGGGCGATTTTTATGAAATGTTCTTTGAAGATGCGATTACCGTCTCAAAAGAACTGGAACTGACTTTAACTGGAAAAGACTGTGGTCTGGAAGAAAGAGCTCCCATGTGCGGAGTTCCTTTTCATGCTGCAGAGACGTATATTAACCGTCTTGTGGAACGCGGCTATAAAGTAGCTATCTGTGAACAGATGGAGGATCCAAAACAAACCAAAGGGATTGTAAAACGGGAAGTCATCCGCGTTGTGACACCAGGTACCAATCTGAATACACAAGCTCTGGACGAAACCAAAAACAATTATATTATGTCTGTTGTATACTTATCTAACCGGTTTGGAATTGCAATTGCAGATGTGACCACAGGAGATTTTATGGTCACAGAAGTGGATAAGATCCGTTCTCTCCTGGATGAGATTTATAAATTTTCTCCTGCGGAAATCATATGCAATGAGGCCTTCTGCATGAGTGGCGTGGATATAGAAGAGTTGAAAAACCGGGTTCATGTATGTATCTATCCCCTGGAAGGCTGGTATTTTGATGATATGATTTGTGTCCGAACCCTCAAAGAACATTTCCATGTAAGTACCCTGGAAGGACTGGGACTCAAGGATTACGAATGCGCCACGATTTCCGCCGGTGCGCTTCTTACGTATTTGCTGAATACACAGAAAACATCCCTTGACCATATGCGTTCCATAACCCCCTATGCGACAGAACGTTACATGATCATCGACAGTTCTACCCGAAGAAACCTGGAGCTTACGGAAGCACTACGGGAAAAAGTGAAACGTGGTTCCCTTCTCTGGGTTCTGGATAAAACAAAAACAGCCATGGGTGCCCGCATGCTCCGTTCCTTTATCGAACAGCCCCTGATCGACGAAGGGGCGATTCTGGAACGTCTGGATGCAGTGGAGGAACTGAAAAAGAGGGAAATGGACCGGGAAGAAATCCGGGAATATCTGAATCCGATTTATGATCTGGAACGTCTGATTGGACGGATCAGCTATCAGTCCGCCAATCCCAGAGACTTGATTGCCTTTAAATCCTCTATTTCCATGCTTCCTTATATAAAAGAACTGATAAAGGGATTTTCCAGCAGAGAAATACAGGAAATTTATGAAAATATGGATGATTTACAGGATCTTTTCCATATGCTGGAGGCTTCCATTGTAGAAGAACCGCCCCTTGCCATGAAAGAGGGTGGCATTATCAAAGATGGCTATAATGAGGATGTGGACAATTTCCGGCAGGCGAAAACAAAAGGAAAAACCTGGCTGGCAGAACTGGAAGCCTCGGAACGTGAAAAAACCGGAATCCGGAATCTGAAGATTAAGTACAATAAAGTATTCGGATATTATCTTGAAGTGACCAATTCATTTAAAAACATGGTTCCGGATTATTATACCAGAAAACAGACGCTTACAAACGCAGAGCGCTATATTACACCAAGACTGAAAGAACTGGAAGATATGATCCTCGGTGCGGAAGATAAACTGTATGCTCTGGAATATGAAATTTTTGCAGGCATTCGAAACCGGATTTTCAAAGAAGTAGAGCGTGTACAGAAAACAGCAAAAGCCATTGCAAAGCTGGACAGTTATATTTCCCTTGCCCTTGTAGCTTCCAGAAATAACTATGTTCGTCCGAAAATCAATACAAGAGGCGTTATTAATATTAAAAACGGCCGCCATCCGGTTGTGGAACAGATGATTCCCAATGACATGTTTATTCCCAATGATACGTATCTGGACAATAGCAAAAACCGTATTTCCGTTATTACGGGACCGAATATGGCAGGTAAATCCACTTACATGCGGCAGACCGCGCTGATTGTATTAATGGCACAGATCGGATCTTTTGTTCCTGCAGAAAAAGCAAATATCGGCATAGCCGACCGTATTTTTACCCGTGTGGGTGCTTCCGATGACCTGGCCAGTGGACAGAGTACTTTTATGGTGGAAATGACAGAAGTTGCTAATATATTAAGAAATGCCACCTCAAAAAGTCTATTAATCCTGGATGAAATTGGAAGAGGAACCAGTACCTTTGACGGTCTGTCCATTGCCTGGTCTGTCATTGAATACATCAGCAATCCGAAGATTCTGGGGGCAAAAACACTCTTCGCCACCCATTATCACGAACTTACGGAACTGGAAGGCAAACTGGCCGGTGTGAATAATTATTGTATTGCCGTCAAAGAAAAGGGCGATGATATTGTCTTTCTTCGGAAAATCGTAAAAGGCGGAGCAGATAAAAGCTATGGTATTCAGGTTGCGAAACTGGCCGGTGTTCCGGATCCGGTCATCGAACGGGCCAAGGAACTTGTGGAAGAGCTGGTCAGTGCAGATATCACAGCCGCTGTAAAGGATATTGCTTCCGAAGGAAAAAAGACCCGTACCAAATCTCCGGTCCATCTGGATGAAGTAGATCTGGAACAGATTTCTCTTTTTGATACGGTAAAAGATGATGATGTACTGGAAGAATTGAAAAGGATCGATGTATCCAATCTGACTCCTGTGGATGCTTTGAATACCATTTACAGACTGCAGAATAAGCTGAAGAACCGGTGGTGATTGTATTGAGAAAAATTGCAGTATTAGATCAGAATACCATTGACAAAATTGCAGCAGGAGAAGTGGTGGAACGTCCTGCTTCTGTGGTAAAGGAACTGGTGGAAAATGCCATTGATGCCGGTTCTACCGCAATTACTGTGGAAATCAAAGAAGGGGGCATCTCTTTTATCCGTGTTACTGATAATGGCGGAGGCATGGAAAAAGAACAGGTGCCCCTGGCATTTTTGCGTCATGCCACCAGTAAAATTGAAAAAGTAGAAGATTTGCTTCAGATTTCTTCTCTTGGGTTCCGGGGAGAGGCACTTTCCAGTATTTCCGCAGTTGCCCAGGTAGAAATGATCACAAAAACTCCGGAAGCACTGACGGGGATCCGTTATCAAATTGAAGGGGGCATGGAAAAAAGTCTGGAAGAAATCGGAGCCCCCTGCGGCACAACCATTATTGTACGAAATCTTTTTTTTAATACACCGGCAAGAGCAAAATTCTTAAAAACCCCGGCAACGGAAGCCGGTTATGTAAATACTTATATGGAACAGCTTGCCTTGTCCCATGACCATATTTCTTTTAAATATATGATAAACGGTCAGACAAAACTGCACAGTTCCGGCAATTCCAGTCTTCGGGATGTGATTTATAATATTTACGGCAGGGATATTACAAAAGAACTGCTTCCTGTAAAATGGGAAAAAGATGGAATCTCGATCGATGGCTTTGCAGGAAAACCTGTAGTAGCCAGAGGTAACCGGGCATTTGAAAACTACTATGTAAACGGTCGTTATGTAAAAAGTAAGCTTGTCATGAAGGCTATTGAAGATGCATACAAACCTTTTATGATGCAACATAAATATCCTTTTGTCTGTTTTCAGTTTCAGATTCCCGGAAACGAGGTAGATATTAATGTACATCCTACTAAGATGGAAGTACGTTTCCAGAAGCAGCAGGAGATTTATAATGCCGTATATGAAGCGCTGACCGATACTTTAAATCACAGGGAGCTGATCCCTTCGATGGAACTAAAAAAAGAAAAGGAAGAAAACCGGCAGGAAAAGAAACCGGTGTCCAAACTGACAGGACCGGAACCCTTTGAAAAAAACAGAAAGCAATTCAAAAAAGAAACACCTCCTGTATCTGTCGTCAAAGAAGACTCCCCTGTATGGAAGCCCTCCGTTCCTTCTGCACCTGCATCCAGTGTAAAACCGGTTTCCCGGCCTCTGCCTGCAACAGGTGTAAAACCGGCTGTGCTTTCACCGAAAAAGTCCATCGAAAAACCGGAGGTAAAACCATCTTCTCCGCCGGTTTCTCCATCTGATAATCACCTCCCTGTTTCAGCAGTAAAACAGATGGAATTGTTTGATGACCGGCTTCTTTCAAAAAAAGCACGCATACGCCATAAACTGATCGGACAATTGTTTGACACATACTGGCTGGTGGAATACGACAGTAAATTCTATATTATTGATCAGCATGCTGCCCATGAAAAAGTTCTTTATGAACGGTTTATGAAAGAATATAAAAACAAAGCAATTTTATCTCAGTTTGTGAGTCCTCCGGAAATCATTTCCCTCAGCCTTTCAGAAGCAAGTATGCTGAATCAGCATATGGAAGTTTTTCAGAAATTCGGATTTGAAATCGCATGCTTCGGTGGAAGGGAATACAGCATCCGCGCAGTTCCTTCCAATCTCTATGGGATTTCCGTACAGGATCTGTTTCTGGAGATTCTGGACAATCTTGAGAGTGAAAACAACCGACAGACACCGGACAGCATCAGCCAGCGTATTGCTACTGCTGCCTGTAAAGAAGCCGTAAAAGGGAACCAGATGCTTTCTCCTGCGGAGGCAGACAATCTGATTGATGAGCTTCTCGGACTGGAAAACCCTTATCACTGTCCTCATGGAAGACCGACCATCATATCCATGACAAAATATGAACTGGAAAAGAAATTTAAAAGAATTGTGTAGGTGAAGAAATTGAAACATCCACTCATTATACTGACAGGCCCCACAGCTGTGGGAAAAACAAAACTCTCCATTTCTCTTGCAAAAGCAGTAAACGGTGAAATTATTTCTGCAGATTCCATGCAGGTATACCGCCATATGGATATCGGATCTGCCAAAATCCGTCAGGAGGAGATGGAGGGGGTTTCACATTATCTGATTGATGTTTTGGAACCGGAGGAAGAATTTCATGTAGTCCGTTTTCAGGAAATGGCAAAAGAAGCTATGGCGAAGATTTATGAAAAGGGAAAAATCCCCATTCTCACAGGGGGAACGGGATTTTACATTCAGGCAATCGTCAAAGACATTGATTTCTCGGAAAACACAGAAGCCGGTCCATGCAGAAAAGAGCTGGAGCAGCAGGCTCTTGAAAAAGGAGCACACTGGCTCCATGAAGAATTAAAATCCGTGGATCCGGAATCCGCACAGGCTATTCATGAAAACAATGTGAAACGGGTAATCCGGGCATTGGAATATTACCGTCTGACCGGAGAAAAGATTTCTCTTCATAACCAGCGGGAATCCCAAAAGGAATCCCCCTATAATTTTGCATATTTTGTATTGAATGATAACCGGGAACATCTTTATTCCCGTATTGAGCAACGCATTGATGAAATGCTGCGGGAAGGACTTGTAAAAGAAGTAAAAGCACTCCGCCAGAGGGGCTGTACCCGTAATATGGTATCTATGCAGGGGCTTGGTTATAAAGAAATTCTTGCTTATCTGGAAGGTGACTGTTCTCTCGAAGAGGCCATTTATATCCTGAAGCGAGATACCCGGCATTTTGCGAAACGGCAGATTACCTGGTTTAAAAGAGAAAACGATGTCATCTGGCTGAATAAACCGGATTTTGAATATAATGAAGAGCGTATATTGGATTATATGCTTACTATATGTAAAGAAAGAGGAATACACTCATGAAGAAACTAAATGAAATGTACCGGGAACTTGGAATCAGTGAAAAAGTTCTGGCATATGGAAATAAAATAGAACAGCAGTTAAAAGAACGTTTTGAAGCAATTGATGAGATTGCCGAATATAATCAGTTGAAAGTTATTCATGCCATGCAGAAGCATAAAGTCAGTGAGGCATGTCTTTATGCTTCTACCGGATATGGCTACAATGATCTGGGCCGTGATACGCTGGAAGAAGTTTACGCGGAAGCGTTCCATACAGAAGCAGCTCTTGTACGTCCGCAGATCGCCTGCGGAACTCACGCATTAACACTGGCTCTTTCCGGCAATCTCCGTCCGGGAGATGAATTGCTTTCCCCTGTAGGAAAACCATACGATACTCTGGAAGAGGTCATCGGCATTCGTCCTTCCAGAGGATCTCTGAAAGAATATGGTGTCACTTACCGCCAGGTGGATCTGCTGCCGGATGGAAGTTTTGACTTTGAAAATATCCGAAAGGCGATCAATGAGAAAACAAAACTTGTAGAAATCCAACGTTCCAAAGGATACCTTACCCGTCCTACTTTATCTGTGGAACGCATCGGCGAACTGATTCGATTTATTAAAGGAATCAAACCGGATGTAATCTGCATGGTAGACAATTGTTACGGAGAATTTGTAGAACCGGTGGAACCTACCGATGTGGGAGCGGACATGATTGTGGGTTCTCTGATCAAGAATCCGGGAGGCGGCCTGGCTCCCATCGGCGGATACATTGCCGGCAAAAAGGAGTATGTGGATAATGCTGCTTACCGCCTGACTTCTCCTGGTCTTGGTAAGGAGGTAGGAGCAACACTGGGAGTGAATACGGCTTTTTATCAGGGATTTTTCCTGGCACCTACTGTAGTGGCTGGTGCGTTAAAAGGTGCTGTTTTTGCTGCCAATATTTACGAATCTCTGGGATTTGATGTGGTTCCTGACAGTAAGGAGAGCCGCCATGACATTATTCAGGCAGTTACATTCCATGATCCGGAAGGGGTGATTGCATTCTGTAAGGGTATTCAGGCAGCTGCTCCGGTAGACAGTTATGTAGATCCGGAACCCTGGGCTATGCCAGGTTATGACAGTGATGTAATCATGGCAGCAGGTGCCTTTGTACAGGGTTCCTCCATTGAACTTTCCGCAGACGGCCCGATCAAGCCGCCCTATACGGTATATTTTCAGGGAGGCCTTACCTGGTACCATGCCAAACTGGGAATTTTAATGTCTCTGGAAAAACTGGTAAATAAGGGAATTGTAATTTTGCCCCAGTAGGAGGGAATCATGAAACAGAAACGTGTATGTGTGATCGGAGGAGGTGCTTCCGGTCTTATAGCCGCCATTTTTGCATCCAGAGAGGGCGCTTTTGTGACCCTTCTGGAACACAATGAACGATTAGGCAAAAAATTGACGGCTACCGGAAATGGAAGATGCAACCTGACCAATACTTTTCAGGATGCAAGCTGTTATCACGGAGAAAATCCGACATTTGCCATGTCCGTATTCAAAGAATATTCTATGGAACAGACGGTATCTTTTTTTTCAGAGCTGGGAATTTATATAAAAAACAGGAACGGTTATCTTTATCCGGCCAGCAATCAGGCTTCCAGTGTACTGGAAGTTCTGGAACAAGAAGCCAGATATCGGAAAGTCAAGATCAAGCTCCGGGAGCATGCAAAACAAATTATATCCGGAAACACGGAAAGTCCCTGGATTGTAAGAACCGAAACCTGGCAATATGAGGCAGACTGTGTGATCATTGCCTGTGGTTCCCCTGCTTCTGAGATAGAAGGAGCAGGGACCGGCGGATATGAACTGGCAAAAGATCTCGGACATAAAATCATAAAACCACTTCCTGCACTGGTTCCGCTTGTATGCAAGGGCAATTTCTTTTCCAAATGGGCAGGGGTAAGAACCGATGCACAAGTCTCACTTTCTTCCCGCGGAAAGATACTGGCAAGAGAAAAAGGAGAGGTACAGTTGACGGAGTATGGTATATCTGGAATTCCTGTTTTTCAGATCAGCGGACAGACTTTGCGTCTGTTGGATCAGGGCAGTCCCGTATGTGTACTTCTCGATTTTATGCCGGATTTTACCAGGGAAGAATTTCTTGATTTTATGAAAAAGCGACTGGAGAATTGTCCTTATAAAACAGTAAGAGACAGCCTGACCGGACTTTTCCCAAAAAAGTTGATTTCTGTGCTGACCAGTGGAAATCCGAACCTCATCCAACTGGCAGACCGAATCAAATGTATGGAACTTTCCGTAAAGGAAGGACGCCCACTTGCGCAGGCACAGGTATGTCAGGGAGGCGTATCTACAGAACAGATCAATCCCGTTTCCATGGAATCTCTGTTATGCCCGGGTATTTACTTTGCGGGAGAAGTCATTGACATAGACGGTATCTGCGGCGGCTATAATCTGCAGTGGGCATGGTCCAGCGGTGCACTTGCTGGAATCCATGCAGGAAAGGAGATCCCATGATAACCATACAACAACTGAAACTTCCAGTCTCTCATACACCGGAAGAGCTGGAGCAGAAAATACTGAAAACCCTGAAAATAAAAAAAGAGTCCCTCCTTTCATTCCGGATCCGGAAACAATCTCTGGATTCCAGAAAAAAACCGGATCTGTATTTTGTATACACAATTGATGCAGCTGTGGAAAAGGAGAGTGCTGTTTTCAAAAAGGTTAACCATAACAATATTATGTTAACTTCTAGAAAAAAATATAAATATCTGAAATGCAGTGGAAATTTTTCCGGTCCCAGACCTGTCATTGCAGGAAGCGGACCTGCCGGACTTTTCTGTGCCTATTATCTTGCCCGGTCCGGTTTATCCCCTCTTGTAATTGAAAGAGGAGATGATGTAGATACACGTATGAAAAAGGTTGCAACGTTCTGGGAAGAGAATGTTCTTGACACCCAGTCAAATGTGCAGTTTGGAGAAGGCGGCGCCGGAACTTTTTCTGACGGAAAACTGAATACCCTGGTAAAAGACAGTGCAGGCCGCAATCAGGAAGTCCTGCGTCTCTTTGTAGAATGCGGTGCTCCGGAAGAAATTCTTTATGTACAAAAACCGCATCTTGGCACAGACCTTCTTGTATCTATTGTCAAAAATCTTCGAAATAAAATTCTGGAAATGGGCGGTGAAATAAGGTTTCGTGCTCAACTTACAGATATTCATACGGAGAATGGACGTCTTAAGTCCATTACCATAAACCATGGGGAAGAAATTCCAACAGATCATCTGGTTCTTGCCATTGGCCACAGTGCCCGGGATACCTTTTCCACCCTTGAAAAAAATGGGTTTCATATGGAGGCAAAATCCTTCGCTGTCGGTCTGCGTATAGAACATCCGCAGACTTTGATCAATCGGTATCAATATGGAATAGAACAGCATCCCGTTCTTGGTGCTGCCAGTTATAAACTGACTCATCGTGCGGGAGAAAACCGAGGTGTCTACAGTTTCTGTATGTGCCCCGGCGGATATGTCGTAAATGCTTCCTCCGAGCAGGGACGTCTTGCCGTAAATGGTATGAGCTATCAGGATCGGGCATCGGCGAATGCAAACAGTGCCATGATTGTTACCGTCAATCCTTCGGATTTTCCTTTTGAAGGTCCCCTGGCCGGCATGGCCTTCCAGAGAACACTGGAAGAAAAAGCCTTTCAGGCAGGACATGGAAATATCCCGGTACAATTATTCGGCGATTTTTGTGAAAACAGAAACAGTACCGGATTTGGTACGGTTACTCCCTGTATCAAAGGAGCCTTTACTTTTGCAGATCTGAATCAGGTTCTTCCTTCTTTTCTTACACAGCCACTGAAAGAGGGCATTCGATATTTTGAACGGATCATACCCGGTTTTTCAAGAGAGGATGCCATCTTATCCGGTGTGGAAAGCCGCACCTCTTCACCGGTGCGTATTATAAGAGATGAAAATTTTGAAAGCAATATAGCTGGTGTATATCCATGTGGAGAAGGAGCTGGATATGCAGGAGGAATTACCTCTGCTGCCATGGATGGATTGAAAATCGGAGAGGCAATTGTGAAAAAAATTATAAATTTTTGAGAATCCATATACATCGTTTTTAATCTGTGCTAAAATAAAATTTGCTAAATTTTCTATGATACCCTGTATAAAGCTGAAGAGAGTATCGGGTATATCATATGTATGACAAGCGAAAAATCAAAGAAATACCTGAAGAAAACCGGCCTTACGAAAAATGTCTGCGGCTGGGCGTTCAGGCTCTGACAGACGAAGAACTTCTTGCAGTTCTTCTGCGCAGCGGCTCCAGAGAAAGTTCTGCCCTGGACATTGCCCATAAGGTACTTCATCTTTCAAAAGACAAAGAAGGACTGCAGGGGCTTTATCAATTGAGCCTTCCTCAGCTGAAAAGTATCCGGGGAGTTGGAACTGTGAAAGCAGTTCAACTGAAATGCATAGGAGAACTCTCAAAGAGGATTGCGGTTTCTGCCGCACGTAAGGGAATTTCTTTTGACAATCCCGGCTCTGTTGCAGAATACTATATGGAACAGCTCCGTCATGAAGAGCAGGAACATCTGCTCTGTATGATGCTGGACTGTAAAAATCACCGACTTGGAGAAGAAATCATCTTCAAAGGAACCGTAAATACTTCTGTTGTCAGTCCGAGAGAGATTTTTCTCTGTGCCATGTCCTACCATGCAGTAGGGATTCTGCTGGTTCATAATCATCCCAGTGGCGACCCGTCTCCCAGTCAGGCTGACATTCAGGTAACAAAAAGGATAGCGACAGCCGGAGCTTTACTGGACATTTCTCTGGTGGATCACATTATTATCGGAGACTGTCGATATACAAGCTTCCGGGAAAGGGGACTTATCGAAACATAATAAAGGGGAAACACAACATGCCATTTCATAAAACGTTTGGTATAGATTTAGGTACCAGTATGGTTAAAATCTATTCCTGTCAGAACGATACCATTCTGAAGGAAAAAAACATGATTGCTATTCGTAATGAAAGTCAGATCCTGGCTTCCGGCAATGATGCCTTTGAGATTTTTGAAAAAAATCCTTCCAATGTGTCAGTTATCACACCAATGGCTTTCGGTAAAGTTGCGAATGTGAACTATACAGAACTGGTACTCCATTCTCTTCTGGAAAAGGCCGGTGCCGGCAGTGTATTTGGCAATACCTTATACCTGGCTGTGCCTGCGGATTTATCAGAAATCGAAAAAAGAGCTTACTATACCATCGGAAATTCCAAAAGAAAAAATAAAATTTATATGATTGAAAAGCCCATCGCAGATGCGGTGGCACTTGGTATTCCCATAAACCACACAAAAGGAACCATGATCGTAAATATGGGTGCACAAAGTACAGAGATTTCCATTCTGGAAAAAGGTCGTGTGGTAATCAGCAAGATTATTGAAATCGGAGGAAAACAACTGAACGAAGCCATTGTAAATGCAGTGCGCAGAAACTGCAGTATAAATATCGGGAACAAAACAGCACGAAGGCTGAAGTTTGAACTTGCCTGGCTGAAAACCGATATGGAAAAATCCGGAAAAATTATAGGTGTGGACTGTCTTACCGGACTTCCTCAGGAGAGCACCATATCGTCCTACATGATTCACGACGCCATTCAGGTTCCTCTGACAGCCGTGTGCAAAGAAATCCGTTTTCTGTTGGAACGAATTCCTCCACAAATCTATACAAGCATTGCCGATGAAGGAATTTTTCTTACAGGAGGCTCCACAAAACTTCCGGATATTGCCTGGTTTGTCAGTCAACATACAGAAATGCGTGTCCGTCTTTCGGATTTTTATGACTTGTGTACCATATACGGCATAAAGGAAATTATTGGAAATAAAACACTCTGGAAATGGGTAAAATAAAAGCTGAGGTTATACGATGAAAAATAAACATGATTGGAATTTGAAAAGTAAACATATTCTTGTAATTATGGTTCTGGTATGTGTCAGTTTAATGATTCTTACATTTGCTGCAAAATTTCCGGTAAATCCTGTACGGCAGGTAGCCGGATATGCAATTGTGCCATTCCAGAACGGACTGAACAAAGTAGGAACTGCTCTGGACGGATTGACTTCCGGTTTCCGGAGTAAAAATGAACTGATTAAAGAGAATAAAAAACTGCGGTCAAAAGTAGACGAACTTACAACGGAAAACAGCCGGCTGACCCAGAGTATCACCGAACTGGACAGGCTGCAGGAACTGTACAAACTGGACCAGCAGTACAGCGAGTATGATAAGGTAGCCGCTGAAATCATCGCAAAAAATTCCGGCAACTGGTATTCTACTTTTACCATTAACCGGGGCAGCGAAGATGGAATTCTGGTGGATCAAAATGTCATTGCCGGAAGCGGACTTGTAGGAATTGTGACAGAGGTTGGCAAACATTGGGCTACTGTCCGTTCTATTATTGATGATACCAGCAACGTAAGTGCCATGACCGTAAGCACATCTGCCAACTGTATCGTATCCGGGGATCTCCGTCTGATTGACGAAGGAAAGCTGCAGTTTATCCATTTAAAAGACGATGACGATAAAATACAGGAAGGAGAAAAGATCGTTACTTCTTCTGTCAGTGAAAAATTCCTGAAAGGAATCCTGATCGGATATGTCAGTGAAATCCAGGAAGACCCAAACAATCTTACAAAAACAGGGACGCTGACTCCTGCAGTTGATTTTCAGCATTTACAGGAGGTTCTGGTCATTTTGGAACTGAAACAGACAAAGGAGGCGGAATAAATGCGAATGCAAAGAAAATTCGTACTGCTGCTCCTGATTCTGACTTGTTTCATTCTTCAGGGAACTTTACTGAAAACACTGGCAATCGGTTCCATTTCTCCTAATCTGATCCTGATTCTGGTTATTTCCTTTGGATTTATGAGAGGGAAAAGAACCGGTCTGTGGATGGGGTTTCTCTGTGGTTTGATCCAGGATCTGCTTGGTGCGGAACTGACAGGATTTTATGCTCTGGTCTATATGATCATAGGATTTTCCGCAGGATGCTGCTGTAAACTATTTTACGATGATGAACTTCGTGTTCCAATGGTGGTCACTGCTGCCGGAGATCTGATCTACGGCGGTCTGGTTTATGGTATGCAGTTTCTGCTTCGTGGAAGAACGGAGTTTCTGTACTATATTGTCAGAATTGTAATTCCGGAAATGATTTATACCGTACTCCTGACAGTTGTCATGTACAAAATTTTTCTGAAGATCAATAATAAACTGACTGAGCAAGAGATGAAGGAGCGAGATTCCATTTGGTTAAGAAAATAAATAAACTACTGAAAAAAATATGCATAAAAAGAACAACAATACTGCTTCTGGTGTTTGGCGGTATGTTTTTTATATTACTGCAGCGACTTTTTACATTGCAGATTATCAAAGGGGAAGAATATGCTTCAAACTTTAATCTGACGACCACAAAGACGCGTACTATAAAAAGTACCCGTGGAAATATAAGAGACCGAAACGGAGAGTTGCTTGCCCATAATCAGCTTGCCTATTCCGTTATTATCGAAGATAATGGAACTTATGATTCCAGCCGTCAGAAAAATCTGACTCTGAATTATGTGGCCTATTCCATTTCCAATATTTTAAAAAAGAACGGGGAGTCTGTAGATGTAACCTTCCACATCGTTCTTGATGAAAACGGAGAGTATGCTTTCGATGCCACAGATTTTACATTAAACCGTTTCAAAGCGGATATCTACGGTCAGGCGAAAATTGATGATCTGAAAAAAGAAGAGCTGACTGCTTCTCCTGAAAAAATGATCAACGATCTTTGTTGCGAAGACCGTTTTGGACTGGTAAACACACAGACTCCTTATACAAAAGAAGAACTGGAAAAATATGGCCTGCCGGAATCTTTCACAAAAGAAGAAATTCTGGATATTGTAAAGATTCGTTATGCATTGTCTGCCAACAGTTTCCAGAAATACGTTCCTGCTACAATTGCTACCAATGTATGCGAAGAAACCGTAGCTGAGATCATGGAAGAAAAGCACAACTTTCAAGGCATTGACATTATGGAAGACTCTATTCGTGTTTATGAAGACAGCGAATATTTTGCTCCCATTATCGGCTACACCGGAAAAGCTTCTGCTGATGAACTGGATGAATTGCAGAAAGAAAATCCGGATTATTCTTCCAATGCAGTAATTGGTAAAACTGGCATAGAACAATATATGGAACTGGAATTGCAAGGAACAGACGGTGAAGAAAAACTCAGTGTGGATAATCTTGGAAAGGTACTGAAAATTGATGAATCTTCCAGAAAAGATCCTGTTTCCGGAAATGATGTTTATCTGACTATTGATAAAGATCTTCAGAAAGCTGCCTATCAGATTCTGGAGCAGAAAATCGCAGGTATTCTTTCCAGCAATATTATAGGCGGCAAAGAATTTGATAAAACCAACGTGGATGCCAGTGATATACGGATTCCTATCTACGATGTATACAATGCGTTGATTGAGAACAGTGTAATCGATATCAGTCATTTCAAAGAAGAAGATGCATCACAGACAGAGAAGACTATCTATGGTCTGTTTACACAAAAACAGGACTCTGTTTTTGAATCCATCCGTCAGGAACTTACTGCATCCGAACCACTGGCCTTTCAGGATCTTCCTGAAGAAATGCAGGAATATCAGAGTTATATTGTGAATGATTTCCTTATGAACAAAAAAGGGATTCTCTCTCTGGATGCCATTGATGCCAGTGATTCTGTTTATATTGCCTGGAGCAAAGAAAAATCCATCAGTCTGAAAGAATTTCTCACTTATGCTGCCAGTCAGAACTGGATTGATATTTCTCAGTTCTACGCAGAAGAAGAGTATCTGGATTCAACG
The DNA here is from genome assembly GCA_051880075.1 of Blautia sp. Lineage (GTDB taxonomy): Bacteria > Bacillota > Clostridia > Lachnospirales > Lachnospiraceae > Blautia. The sequence goes on from JBJENG010000013.1 coordinate 89,245, forward strand.
GAAGTATACAATGCACTTTCCGAATATCTTACAAAATCACTTTCTTCTGATATGGGATTTTCCAAAATCATGTACAAATACATGCTTCAGAGTGATATAATATCCGGGACACAGCTGTGTCTGATTCTGTATGATCAGGGAATTCTTGCAGAAGATGAAGCTTCTTATTCTGCATTGGCTTCCGGACAGAAAACAGCATATGATTTTATGCTGGAAAAGATTAACCGTCTGGAGATCAAACCGGCTCAGCTTGCACTGGATCCCTGTTCCGGCTCTCTTGTGATCACCGATGTAAATACAGGTGAGACTCTGGCCTGTGTCACCTACCCGGGATATGACAATAACCGTCTGGCAAATCAGATGGATACGGCCTATTACTCAAAATTATCTTCTGACCTGTCCAGACCTTTCTATAACAAGGCAACGCAGCAGAAAACCGCCCCGGGTTCCACCTTTAAAATTGTTACTGCCATTGCAGGTATGCAGGAAGGAATCATTAACGATGATTATTATATTAACTGTACCGGTGCGTTTAATCCGATTCAGCCGCCTCCTCATTGCTGGAATCTTTCCGGACATGGCGTACTTGGCGTGCAGTCTGCAATCAAAGAATCCTGCAACATTTTCTTTTATAATGTCGCCTATGACATGGCCAGAGATGAGAAGAATAACTTTTCCGATTCTCTTGGACTTAGCAAGCTTCAGAAATATGCAAAACTCTTTCAGCTTGATGAAAAATCAGGTCTGGAGCTTTCTGAAGCGCAGCCCGAAATCTCCAATGAAGATGTTATCCGATCTGCAATCGGACAGGGTACCCATAACTATACTACTGCACAGCTTGCCCGTTATGTTACTACCATAGCCAACAGAGGAACCAGTTACTCGTTGTCGCTTCTTGACAAAGTAACGGATTCCAGAGGAAATATCCTGAACGATTTCACTCCTGAAGTGATCAATACTATGGATATTCCGGATTATGAATGGGACATTGTCCATGCTGGTATGCGAGAAGTAGTTCAGAACAATGAAGCGTTTTCCGATCTTGATTTTCCTGTTTCCGGAAAAACAGGTACTGCAGAAAATACGGGACATCCGAGCCACGGTCTTTTTGTGGGATATGCTCCTTCGGATAATCCTGAAATTGCCATTGCAGTCCGTATTGCAAATGGTTACAGTTCCAGCAATGCAGCTACAGTTGCAAAAGATGTCATTAAATACAAATATGACCTTGCAGATAAATCTCAGCTGGTGACCGGAACGGCTGCCACTGGAGTAAGTACTGCTCAGACAGATTAAAATCATATTTGGAGGATGAAAAATGAGTGAAATTATTGTGATCACTTCCGGAAAAGGCGGGGTGGGCAAAACAACCGTAACCGCAAATCTTGGTTTGGGTCTTGCAAAACTAAATAAAAAAGTCGTGGTTGTTGATACGGATATCGGCCTTCGAAATCTGGATGTCGTACTGGGACTGGAAAACCGTATTGTTTATAATCTGATTGATGTGATAGAGGGAAGCTGCCGTATGAAGCAGGGACTGATCCGGGATAAACAGTGTGAAAATCTGTTTCTTTTGCCTTCAGCACAGACAAAAGACAAAACAGCCGTCACTCCGGAGCAAATGATCAAACTGACTCAGGATCTCTGTGAGGAATTTGATTATATTCTTCTTGATTGTCCGGCAGGAATCGAACAGGGCTTCAAAAATGCCATTGCCGGTGCAAACCGGGCAATCGTGGTTACAACGCCTGAAGTTTCTGCAATCCGGGATGCAGACCGGATCATCGGTCTTCTCCAGGCAAATGAAATGCCGGAAATCAGCCTGATCATCAATCGTCTGCGTATGGATATGATTCGTCGTGGTGAGATGATGTCGGTGGAAGACGTAACAGAAATTCTGGCAGTTGATCTGATTGGTGCTATTCCTGATGACGAAGCCGTTGTCATCGCAACCAATCAGGGGGAACCATTGTGCGGACAGGACTCCCTTTCCGGACAGGCTTTCTCAAACATCTGTCGAAGAATAGCAGGAGAGGATGTACCGTTTCTGGATTTCCAGGCAAAAAAAGGAATGTGGAAGCGATTATCCGGTATGTTCCGGAAATAACTATTAAAGGAGGATGCGTGTGTTGCTTCATTTCAGGAATAAACCTTCCGGTCTTGTGGCAAAGGACCGGCTCAAGCTTCTTCTTGTAGCAGAGAGGATGGATTGTTCTCCACAAATGATGACCATGCTTCAGAATGACCTGGTTCTTGCGGCAGGCAAATATTTTGCCGTCGCAGAGCATCGGGTGGAAATTCGATATTTGAAAGAATCCACCACATTTCTGATCAAGATGCCTTTAAAAACGGATATACAAAAATCATACCCCGGATTTTGATAAAACAGAAAAGGACGTAAAAGAATTAAGGTGTTTTCATGATAAGACAATATAAATTACGCGATTATAATTTTAAACTGGTAGTTTTTCTGATTGTTCTCACGTTTACAGGTGTTCTTCTTGTAGGCAGTGCGGAGCCTTCTCTCCAAAACAAACAATTCGCCGGAATGATCATGGGGCTGACCCTGATGGTAATTGTTTCCCTGATGGATTTCAGCTGGCTTCTGAATTTCTACTGGATTATGTACATTTTCAATGTGTTGCTGCTTCTGTCTGTATGGATTTTCGGTTCCGAATCAAACGGTGCTTCCCGCTGGCTGAAAATCGGTGGATTTGGTTTTCAGCCTACAGAACTTTCAAAGATTATCATTATCCTGTTTTTTTCACGGTTTTTGATGGAACATGAGGAAGATTTGAATACTTTCCGTACTTTGTGTCAGACAATCCTACTTGCAGCCATTCCTCTGATCCTTATTTTTGGACAGCCGGACTTGAAAAATACCATAACAGTTGCTATACTTGTCTGTATATTACTTTATATTGCAGGACTCAGTTATAAAATCATAGGCGGTACGCTGCTGATCACCATACCGCTTGTAATTGTTTTCCTTTTTATAGTAATACAGCCGGATCAGAAACTGATCAAAGATTACCAGAGGGATCGAATTATGACCTTCCTGTATTCCGAAGAAGAGGAATATTCAGATGATGTAATTCAGCAAAACAATTCTGTTATGGCTATCGGTTCCGGGAAACTGACAGGAAAAGGACTGAATAACAATGAAGTGGCTTCTGCAAACAAGGGAAATTTCGTGGCAGAAAGTCAAACAGACTTTATCTTTTCCGTAGCAGGAGAGGAACTTGGTTTTATTGGAAGTGCATCGATTCTTGCAGTGCTTTTTATGATTATTTATGAATGTATCAAAACCGGCTGGCAGGCAAAGGATCTGTCCGGAAAGCTGATCTGTACCGGAATTGCTTCGATTATTGCTGTTCAGGGATTTATTAATATTTGTGTTGCGACAGGGATTGCTCCAAACACAGGTACTCCCCTTCCTTTCGTAAGTCACGGACTTTCTTCTATGATTAGTCTGTACATTGGTATGGGACTGGTTTTGAACATAGGTTTACAGAAAAACAGAAATTACAGGGAGGTTGAAAAATCGTGAATATCGGACTTATTGCTCACAATTCTAAGAAAAAATTAATGCAGAATTTCTGTATTGCATACAGAAACATTCTTTCAAAAAATACGCTCTACGCAACAGGCACCACCGGAAGACTGATTGAGGAAGTAACCAATTTAACGGTTCACAAATTTCTTGCGGGTCATCTGGGAGGAGAACTGCAGATGGGTACTTTGATTGAGCAGAATCAGATGGATCTGATCATTTATCTTCGTGAGCCTCTGGCTCCACAGAAGCATGATCCGGATGTAAAACGGATTTTTCATTTGTGTGATACCCATAATATTCCACTGGCAACTAATCTTGCCACAGCAGAGATGATGATCAAATCTCTGGACAGAGGAGAGTTAGACTGGCGTGAAATGTACAAATAATACCAAAACAAAGAAAAAGAAACGAATCTCCCAAAAGGAACTGCAAAGAAAAAGGATGCGGCGTACCATATTTCTCAGTATGTTTCTGATTATCCTCTTTCTTTCCGGCATTCTTGGATTGGTTCTTCTGAAAAATCAAAAAACGGTTCATGCCCCTCTTCCTTTTACTTTATCAACAGAAGTATTCGGACAGACCACTGACGGAAATACTCTGGTAGCAAAAGGACTGGCTGCTGATTTATGTGTAGGTGCAGAAGATACACCTATGGACGGAATTGAAACACAGGGGGATGAGAGGGCGGCACTCTTTGATATTCAAAACAAAGACCTGCTGTTCTCCAAATCCCTTTACGAAAAATCCTATCCTGCCAGTATCACAAAAATCATGACCGCTCTGGTAGCTATGGAACATGCTGATATGGAACAGACTGTTACGATCGAATCTCAGGATGTCACACTGGAATCAGATTCTCAGGTATGCGGACTTGCTGCCGGAGATCAGATTACTATGGATCAGCTCTTCCATGCACTTCTTGTTTATTCAGCCAACGATGCAGCTATGGCCATTGCCAGAACCGTGGGCGGCGGCAGTGTTGATACCTTTGTACAGATGATGAACGAAGAAGCCCAGCGTCTTGGAATGACTGGCAGTCATTTTGTAAATCCCCACGGACTTCATGATAATGAGCATTATACCACTGTATATGATATCTATCTGATGCTCAACGAGGCCATGAGGCATCAGGAATTTACAGACATAACCCAACTGTCAAATTGTGTTATAACTTATGTATCCGCTGACGGAATCGAGCGTCAGAAATGGCTGGATGCAACAGATCAGTATCTGACCGGAGAGTCCAGTCCGCCAAAAGGTGTCACCATTCTCGGCGGAAAAACAGGAACTACCGCCAAAGCCGGTGCCTGTCTCGCTCTGATGGTACAGAATAATTACGGGGAACCTTTTGTTTCTATTGTTCTTAATGCAGACAACAAACCGATTCTATATGAAAGAATGAATCAGTTACTTGAAAAAATCAATCGTTCCTGATTCCCTTCCGAGAAAATAACAGGAGAAATGTTTGTTGAATTTTTTCACAATTTTTTTCATTTTGTTGTTGTATTCTTGAACGAAATGCACTATAATTAATTCCAAGATAACCACGTTTTTAGTAAAAATACATATTACGTGCGGCTAAGGAGGAAAATGCGATGGTTCAGTTAATAGTAGGGGAAAAAGGTAAAGGAAAAACAAAAGTACTTCTTGATAAGGCAAATGCAGGTGTAAAAGCTGCAAACGGTTCAGTTGCATATCTTGATAAAAGTACAAAACATATGTATGAACTGAATAATAAAATACGTCTTATCAATGTTACAGAATATGAGATTCAGAACTGCCATGAATTTGTAGGTTTTATTCGTGGAATTCTTTCTCAGGATAATGATCTGGAACAGTTATATCTTGACAGCTTTTTAAGAATTTCAAAACTGGAAGAAGAGGAGGAAAAAATTGCTGATGTACTTCTGGAACTGGAAAAACTCGGCAAAAATTTTGGTTTATCTTTTATCATAAGCCTTTCCAAAAATGAAAGTGATCTTCCTGAAGAAGTAAAAGGTATGATCGAAACATCGTTATAAAATACAAAGAAAAAGCCCGGGCCGCTGCACATGATACTGATAACAGAATGTGCAGCGGCCCTTTTTATTCTTCGCCCATTGTCCGGATTCTTCCAAACAGACTCAAAAGATAAAGTCCACAGATACCGACTATGATATATACAATGCGGGAAATCCAGGACATATCTCCAAACAGAAAACTGACCAGATTAAACCGGAATAAACCGATCAGTCCCCAATTCACTGCTCCAATCACAGTGATTACCAATGCCGTGTAGTCCAAACCATTTGATTTCATATATGTTTGCCTCCTTTGTCTTTTTCTATTTTTTACAGATATGATTATTTTTATACGGAAAAATTTCCTATTGTACTTAAAAGCTGAAAATGATAAAATGAAATGCATATGAAAGGAGATACCCCATTGTTTATCTTAAAAAGACTCTGGAAAACAATAAAAAAGCTTTTTCTTGCTGTAAAAAAAGTGATTACACTGAACATCGCTACAATGATATTCAGCGCATTATTTCTGTACATGCTGATTACCGTATTTCTTTATGTAACTTCTTCCCATGTAACTTCCTATCAGGTTACTTCCGGTACACTGGCGAAAAATCCTGTGTATACTGCATTGGCTATACGAAGTGAAGAGATTGTTACCTCTGATCATACCGGCTATATACGTTATCTGGCCAGAGAAGGCATGAAAGTCCGCAAAAATGGAAATGTTTATGCCATTGGTGACAGTCAGCTTCAAACTGCAGAAATACCTTTAAGTACAGATCAGCAAAAGGAAATCCAAAAGAAATCTGCGGAATTTTCAAATTCCTTTGAAAGTTCTGATTTCTATGATACTTACAGTTTTAAATATCAGCTGGAAGGAATCATGATACCGGAAAATAAGACTACCTCTGCACCGGCGGAAGCATTCGAAAATAACTATGAGAAAGAAGAAACGCAGCAATATGATGAGAATGGGCTTCCTGCTGTAGAGGGTAACAATTCCATTACTCTTGGCAATCAAACGGTTTGTACCGCGCCATCTGCAGGTCTGGTCGTTTATTATACAGACGGATATGAAGGAAAAACTGCGGATGATCTGTCTCTGGATGATTTTAATCAAAAATCCTATCAAAAAAAAGACCTGATTACAAACGACAAAATAGAATCCGGCGATTCCGTTTATAAACTGATTACCAGCGATAACTGGACTCTTATGGTTCCTATTTCAGACAAAATTGCTTCCCGTCTGTCCGGAAGAACCTCCGTCCAGGTAAAATTTCTGGCAGACGGAAAATCACAAAACGGTCAATTAAGTATTTTTGACATAGATGGTCAAAAGGTTGCCCGAATAGATTTGAAAAATGGTATGATCCGATATACCTCCAGCCGTTTTCTCAATGTTGAGCTTGTGATAAACACTACAACGGGATTAAAGATTCCAACCAGTTCTATTGTCACAAAGGCTTTCTATCTGATTCCTTCCGAGTATCTTACACATGATGACGATGGCAATGAGGGATTTATAGCACAAACAGTAACGAAAAATAACAATCTTTCTGAAGAAAACTTTGTATCTGCCACAATCTATAAAAACGATGCAGAAGAAGATGACGATGAATCACAGATAAAAGAACAATACTGTTATGTGGACAAAGAAACCTTCCATGAGGGAGATATTATACACAAACCGGATTCCTCGGAAACTTTTACCGTAGGAGAAATTGATTATCTTGACGGGGTTTACTGTATGAATAAAGGCTATGCTGTATTTCGTCGTGTGGATACCCTGCAGTCTAATGAAGAATTCTGTCTTGTGAAAAAAAATACATTATATGGCCTCAGTGAATTCGACCGGATTGTACGGGAAGGTGAGTCCGTGCAGGAGGAAGATATACTGACAGGAAAGTAAGGAGAGGATAAAATGAGCATCGCTGAAAACTACAAAAAAGTAGATGAAAAAGTCAGAAGAGCCTGTGAAAGAGCAGGAAGAAAAAGAGAGGAAGTCACTCTGATCGCAGTAAGCAAAACAAAACCTGTTTCTATGATAGAGGAACTTCTTCCTCTACATGTAGTAGAATTCGGAGAAAATAAGGTTCAGGAACTGACTTCCAAATCCGAAATACTTCCCGCCAATCTTCACTGGCATATGATCGGTCATCTTCAGCGCAATAAAGTAAAATACATAATTGATAAGGCCTGCCTGATCCATTCGGTTGATTCTCTGCGGCTCGCTGAAACAATCAGCAATGAAGCTGTGAAAAAAAATGTAACGGCTTCTATCCTGATTGAAGTCAATGTGGCAGGAGAAGAAAGCAAATTTGGTGTTGCTCCGGAAGATACGGAAGAACTCATTGAGAAAATTTCATGTTTGCCGAATATTCAGATAAAAGGTCTTATGACAATCGCACCTTTTGTTGAAAATGCAGAAGAAAACAGAGAAATTTTTAGAAATTTAAGAAATTTAAGTGTTGACATCCAGGAGAAAAAATTTGATAATGTTACTATGAATGTGCTCAGTATGGGTATGACAGGTGACTATGAAGTCGCTATCGAAGAAGGTGCCACTATGATACGGGTCGGCACCGGAATTTTCGGAGAAAGAGACTACAGCAAATAAGATTGGAGATTTTATCATGAGTGTTTTAGATAAGTTTTTAGATGCAATTAAAGTAAATGATGATTTTGATGATGATGAATTTCTGGATGATGATTTCAATGATGATTTCGCTGACGAAAAACCCAAAAAGCGTTTCTTCAAAAAATTAGAAGAAGACGAAGAAGAAGCAGATGATTATGAGTCGGAACGCAAAAGCGCTAAAAAATCCGAAAAACAGTCTGCACCAAAAACGACAAAAACGACAAAAACGGCAAAAACACCTTCTGGTACCTCAAAGGTTACACCAATCCGCAGTACAAAAAAAACTGCCTCTGCTGCTATGGAAGTATGTGTGATCAAGCCCACTAATATGGAAGATACCCGTGAAATTGCGGATACATTGATTGACAACTGTACCGTAATTTTAAATCTGGAAGGACTGGACATGGAAGTGGCTCAGAGAATTATTGACTTTACATCCGGTTCCTGTTATGCAATCGGCGGAAGCCTGCAGAAAGTATCCAGTTATATCTTTATTCTGACTCCTGCCAGTGTGGGAATTACTGGAGATTATCAGGAAATCCTGAATGGAGCTTTTGATATTCCTTCTATCCGGACAGAATATTAATTCTTAAGAGAGTCCTGTATATGAATAAAGAACAGTTATTTGAAAAACGTATGATTGAGTTAAGTAAGAATGCCTATTATCGCGGCATTCTTACTTTCTCTGATTTTTTGGATTTAAATGAATTGCATATGTTGCATTGTCTGCCTCTTCACCAGTATGGAGTGAAAGTGGAAACCTTTGGCGGACATGCATTGGCAGAGCGTCAGATGGCAGCATTCATCCCTGATGCTTTTTTCTTTCAGCCGGATTATCCTGTTTCCTGTATCTGCCTGAAACCTTCTGCAGAAAAATTTGCAGAAACACTGACACACAGAGATTATCTTGGAGGGATTCTGCACCTTGGCATTGACCGGTGTAAAATTGGAGATATTCTGGTGGAAGATAAAAAAGCATATGTGTTCTGCCATGAATCTCTGGCCCCCTTCCTTCTGAATGAACTTTGCAGAATTCGCCATACTTCTGTAGTACCGGAACTGCTGCTGCACCAGGAAGAGTTTCCCTCTGTAAAACTGCAGCCTGTTGGAGGAACCGTTTCTTCCATCCGTCTGGACAGTATGATTGCTCTGGCATTTTCGTCTTCCAGGAGTAGTATGATTTCTTTAATCGAGGGAGGAAAAGTTTTTGTAAACGGAAAAAACATTATTTCGAATGGCTATAATCTGAAAGAAGGAGACATTGTATCGGTAAGAGGCAAAGGAAAATTCCGGTTCGATCAGATAACGGGTATTACAAAGAAAAACCGCTATCATGTGATTGTTTCCCGGTATTGTTAATAACAACCGACAGGAGTGAATAAAATGACAGAAAGAAAATTACAGGTAAAAAGAAAAGAAGATTTTTATTATCCTATTGTATTTTACAGAGATTTTGATTCTCTGGCTAAAGAAATAACAGACCTTGGTCTTGGTGACAGAAAATGCTGTATTGTCACAGACAGCAATGTAGCACCCCTTTATCTGGATCAGGTAATGGCCCAGCTTCAAAAAACGGCTCAACTGGTAACTTCTTATGTACTTCCTGCTGGAGAAGCAAATAAAACTCTGGAGCAGATTCAGGGAATTTATGAACACCTGATCAAAGAACACTTTGACAGAAAAGACCTGCTTCTCGCCTTGGGCGGCGGTGTAGTGGGAGATATGACCGGTTATGCAGCAGCCACTTACTTAAGAGGCATTGATTTTATTCAGATTCCTACCACTTTGCTGGCCCAGGTTGACAGCAGTATTGGAGGAAAAACAGGTGTGGATTTTCTGCAATATAAAAATATGGTTGGTGCTTTTCATCAGCCACGCCTTGTATATATGAATGTTCATACATTGAATACTTTATCTCCGGAACTTTTTTCATGTGGAATGGGAGAAGTACTGAAACACGGATTTATAAGGGATCATGCCTATTCTGAATGGCTTAGCCAAAATCGGGATGGCATACTTGCTCTTGATGAGGAACTTTTATCTGAAATGATTTACAAAAGCTGTGTGATCAAAAAAACGGTCGTTGAAAACGATCCTACCGAGCAGGGTGAACGCGCTGTCCTGAATTTTGGTCATACGGTTGGACATGCAGTCGAGAAACTGAAAAACTTTACAATGCTTCACGGACAGTGTGTAGCTGTTGGTACTGTATGTGCCGCATTTCTTTCCATGAAAAGAGGACAGATTTCAAAAGAAGACTATGACTGGGCATTCTCCCTCTTAAAAGATTTCCGACTTCCGGTCGCCGTAGAGGGACTGGATGCGAACACGATCCTGTCTGTAACAAAATCTGATAAAAAAATGGAACATGGACAGATTAAATTTATTCTTCTGGAAAAACCGGGTTATGCTTATATCGATAAAACCGTTAGCGACCAGGAACTTTTGGATGCAATTTCATCTATATTGATTTAACAGGATTACATGAACAGAAACGGAAGGTATCACTTATGAAATCTGAAAAAAAACTATGGTTCACCTACATTTCTCTTGTTTTTATTTCCGGTATTCTTACTCTTCTGGATCAGTGGACCAAACAACTTGCCGTTACCCATTTGCAGAATCAACCGGATATTTCCCTGATTTCCGGCGTTTTATCTCTCCACTACCTGGAAAACAGAGGTGCTGCTTTTGGAATTTTTCAAAACCGGCAGATTTTTTTCCTGCTTATGACAACTGTGATTCTGTTGTTTATTTTTTATGCGTTATGGAAAATGCCGCAGACAAAGAAATATATGCCCCTTCGCTTGCTAAGCTATTTTATTACCGCAGGTGCTGTTGGAAATCTGCTTGACCGGATCCGTCTCGGTTATGTCGTAGATTTTATTTATTTCTCTCTGATTGATTTCCCGGTCTTTAATGTGGCAGATATTTATGTCACTGTATCTATGGTGATTTTGCTTACACTGGTACTATTTTTCTATAAAAACGACGACGATTTCGCATTTTTGGCAAGGAGCAGAAAAGACACATGAAAAAGATTTGTTTACAGGCAGATAGTGGGCAAACGGGCGAACGGATCGATAAGTATCTTTCAGGAGAACTATGCGATTATTCCCGTTCCTTTCTTCAGAAACAACTGAAAGAAGGGAATGTAACCGTAAACGGCAAAACAGTGAAAAGCAGTTATCTCCTGTGTGAAGAAGATGAAATTTCTGTATTGATTCCAGATAACAAAGAGCCGGATATTCTTCCGGAAGACATTCCTTTGTCGATTCTTTATGAAGATGAACAGCTTCTTGTAATTGATAAACCCAAAGGAATGGTTGTACATCCAAGTGCCGGCCATTATACCGGCACCTTGGTAAATGCGCTTCTGTATCATTGCAAAGGGAATCTTTCCGGAATTAATGGTGTTCTGCGCCCGGGAATCGTACATAGAATTGACAAAGATACCACAGGCGCACTCCTTGTATGCAAAACGGATCTGGCACACAGAAATCTGGCCCTGCAATTGAAAGAGCATACGATCACCCGCCGGTACAGAGCCATTGTACACGGATGTATCAGAGAAGAAGAGGGAACCGTTGAGGGACCTATTGGAAGGCATCCGACCGAGCGAAAAAAAATGGCGATTAATGTCAAAAATGGAAAATCTGCAATCACACATTACAAGGTACTGAAACGTTTTGATAAATATACGTATATTGAATGCCGGCTCGAAACAGGACGAACCCATCAGATTCGTGTGCATATGAGCAGCATCGGCCACCCACTTCTGGGAGATGCGGTCTATGGTCCGAAAAAATGTCCTTTTTCCTATCTGGAAGGACAGACCCTTCATGCCATGGTGCTGGGCTTTATTCATCCTGTAACAAAAGAGTATCTGGAATTTACAGCGCCGGTTCCGGAATATTTTCAAAAACTGCTTACAATATTAAGATAAATTTCATAAACTTTATATACAGAAACAAAAAAATAGATTATAATAAATATAAGAAGATAATTCTATATTTGTATAAAAGATTTCAGAATTATCAAAAGAGAGGAGAGTGTTTGCGTATGACGAACAATACAGTTATTACCATCGGAAGACAATATGGAAGCGGTGGAAAAGAGATCGGGCTTCGTCTTGCAGAAGAACTTGGAATCAAATGCTATGACAAGGAGCTTCTTGACCGTGCAGCCAAAGACAGCGGTTTGTGTCAGGAGCTGTTTGAAAATAACGATGAAAAACCGACAAACAGTTTTCTTTATTCTCTGGTAATGGATACCTACTCTTTTGGGTATTCTTCTGCCGCTTTTGCAGACATGCCGATTAATCATAAGGTTTTCCTTGCACAATTTGATACCATCAAAAAAATAGCTAAAGAAGGCCCCTGTATCATGGTCGGAAGATGTGCTGACTATGCGCTTTCTGATTTTGAAGATTCCATCAGTGTATTCATTCATGCAGATCTGGACAAACGAATCCGAAGAATTTCAAGAAAATTTGAGCTTACGGATTCTGCTGCAAAAGACCGTATCCAGAAGACGGACAAGCGCCGTGCAAGTTATTACAACTATTATACCAGTAAAAAGTGGGGAGATGCTGCCAGCTATAACCTTTCACTGGACAGTGGAGCTCTCGGAATTGAAGGCTGTGTACAGATTATAAAAGCAGCTGTTGAAATTCATAATAAACGATTAAAAAGATAGAAAAGAAGCTCTGCGATTCTTTCCAATAAGAATCACGGAGCTTCTTTTTCTACTCCTGCATCATTTTATATTACGCTTATCCCATCCGGAGATATGACTGTTCAGAATTGCCGTAAACATTCTTTCCTTTACTCCCGGATTTTCCTGATTCAGACTCTGAAGAAGCTCTTTTGCATATTGACGCTTCGTATATCCGTCAACAGGACATGGACTCTTTTCAATTTCGATTCCATATTTATTCTTAAACCCGATTACATCTGCTTCATCTACAAAGAGAAGAGGCCGTATTACGGTCAGATCCATGCGGTCCAGATAAGTATTTGGAGAAAAGGTATGAAATCTTCCTTCAAAAATAAGGGAAAGAAGCATGGTTTCCACCACATCATCCTTATGATGGGCATAAGCTACTTTATTGCATCCCAGTTTCTTTGCTGCTTCATTTAAAGCACCTTTCCTCATTTTTGCGCAGAGAGAACAAGGATTACTTTCTTTGCGCTCATCAAAGATAATCTGCGCAATTTCTGTTTTAACCAATGTAAACGGTACTGAAAGCTGCTGACATAATTCTTTTATTTTCTCTGCATCAAATCCAGGATGCCCCAGATCAACGGTAATTACCTCTATGGTAAAAGAGTGGGGATAGAAACGCATCAGCCCATGAAGTGCATAAAGCATAGTAAGACTGTCCTTTCCTCCGGATACCCCAACTGCAATTTTATCACCGTCTTCAATAAGTCCAAACTCATCTACCGCTTTTCTGGTAAGGCTTAATAACTTTTGTAATTTCATCAATTTATACCTCCGCTACAAAACCCTTATGCTGTCGCAGAATTAAATATATCATAGAAATTTAAAAAAATAAATAATTTTTTTACAAATATATGACACAAATAATAAATTTCATGTTATAATGTACGCGATTAATTTTGCGCAGTTTTTCTGCGGACCGGAGGCTGTTATGAAATTTCGTTGGGATAAAAAGTATTTATACTGGGGCATTACGGCTTTTTCTGTAATCAGTGCAAGTATGTTATTCTATTTTGGTCTGTTCCATATGGATATTCTTCTTGGAAAAATTAAAAGTCTGATGAGTGTTCTGATGCCTGTTGTATGGGGAATCGTAATCGCTTACCTTTTAACTCCCATTGTCAATTTTCTGGAAAATCAGGTGTTTTTTTCTGTTATGAGACACCGAAACATAAAAATAAATGCAAAAAAGAAGAAAGTAGTCCGTTATATCTGCGTATTTATTGCTCTGATTCTCGGATTACTGATTCTTTATTCTCTGTTTTCCATGATTGTTCCGTCCATAGTGGAAAGTATGATCAGTATCGTAAATGATTCTCCCCGATACGTACAAAATTTTACCCACTGGATGAGTTCTATATTAAAAGACAATGAAGAACTTCAGACTACTGTTTTCAATCTGATTGATAACTATTCCTATAAAATTGAAAATTGGATGAATCAACAGCTGCTCCCACAGCTTCGTGATATACTTCAGCATCTGACAGTTGGTGTATTTGGTGCACTGATTTTTGTAAAAAATATTCTGATTGGTGTTATTATTTCTATTTATCTCATGATATCCAAGGAAATTTATCTGGCTCAGGGAAAAATGTTTCTCTATGCTTTATTTGAAACAGAACGTGCCAATTTCATCATAAAAGCCTGCCGTTTTACCAACAAAACGTTCACCGGTTTTGTCAGCGGAAAAGTCGTAGATTCTGCTATTATCGGTGTTTTGTGTTACATTATCACTTCCATACTTGGTACTCCTTATAAGATACTGGTAAGTGTTATTGTGGGCGTTACTAATATTATCCCGTTTTTTGGTCCTTATCTGGGTGCCATACCAAGTGCATTTATTATATTACTTGTGAATCCGGTTCAGTGCCTGTATTTCCTTATTGCAATTCTGCTTCTCCAGCAGTTTGACGGCAATATTCTTGGACCCAAGATTCTTGGGGAATCCACCGGACTTTCCAGCTTCATGGTAATCGTTGCAATCCTGTTGTTTGGAGGTTTTATGGGTATTACAGGAATGGTGATCGGAGTTCCTTTATGGGCTGTGATCTGCGCAGGTGTAAAACATCTCCGGGATCATTTTCTGCGAAAAAAACATCTTCCGGTAGAAGATCAAATCTATATACAGGCAGACTACATGGATTCGGATAGCCTGACCCCGGTTAATTTTCATTCAAAACCTGCAGAAAACAAACCAAAAAATTAAAAACAGAAGAGGAGAATTTTATTCATGAAATTTGTTATACAAAAAGTCAGCCAGGCGTCCGTATCTGTTGAAGGAACGTGCATCGGAAAAATCAACCAGGGTTTTCTGGTGTTCGTCGGTATCGGAAAAGAGGACACAAAAGAACTTGCTGACCAGTATATAAAAAAAATGGTACAGCTTCGCATCTTTCAGGACAAAGACGGAAAAACCAATCTGTCACTTGCTGATGTAAAAGGAGAGATTCTGATTATTTCTCAGTTTACCCTTTATGCCAACTGCAAGAAGGGAAATCGCCCCAGCTTCTTCAATGCCGGGGAACCGGAAATGGCAGAAGCGCTTTACGAATACATTATCCAGAAGACAAAAGAAATGGTACCGGTTGTGGAAACCGGAAAATTCGGTGCTCTCATGGAAGTCTCTCTTGTAAACGAAGGGCCTTTTACGATTATTCTTGATGAAACTACATTTAGTAAATAATAAAGGGGCGTGTTATGAGAAATAAAAAAATTGCCAAAAAGAAAGTACTCAGTGTCCTGTTAAGTGCTTCCTTTTTGGTGAGTCAACAGGTTCTTGTATCTGCCGACGAATCGGATGCTGCCATATACGAAACAGATTCTGACCTGCAATCAGAGATTATGGATAACATCCAGGACATCGAAAACGCAGAAGACCCAAAAGGTATCGATCCAAAAGCAGAAGATACAGACTCACAAAATGCTGTATCGGAAAACGAACAGGAGGAAATCTGTGAAGCAGAACCTGCGCTTTCAGAGGAATCCGGGGAATCTTTCGAAACCGAAAATCCTCCGACTGTTTTACTGAGCAAAAACACTTCAAAAGGCTGGGTTGAGGAAAACGGAAATACCTGTTATTATGATACAGCCGGAAACAAATTAACCGGTTGGCATACCATTGATGGAAGCACCTACTACTTTGATCAACAAGGCATTTTATACAAAAAAGGATGGCTAAAATGGAATTCCCACTGGTATTATCTGGATCCGGAAACAGGTATTATGAAAACCGGATGGCTGAAACTGAAAGACATCTGGTATTATCTGGATGTTGACGGGACCATGCTTACCGGTCTTGTGACAGTATCCGGAAAAAAATACATACTTCAGGATTCTGGAGCCATGCTGAGCGGGGACGGATGGGTTCATTACATGGATCACTGGTATTATCTGTATCCGGATGGCCATATTTTCTGTGGCGGATGGCTGAAAGTCCACCATGTATGGTACTATCTGGAACCGGAAACAGGAATTATGAAGACTGGATGGATGAAACTGAAAAACACCTGGTATTACCTGAATAAATCCGGTGCCATGCTTGAAGAAAAATGGCATAAATCAGGCAGCAACTGGTACTATTTGGGAAAATCCGGTGCTATGCAATATGGATGGCAGAAAATTTCCGATGTCTGGTATTACCTGGGAACTGCCGAAGATGGTGCTATGAAAACCGGTTGGCAGAAAATTTCCGGTAAATGGTATTACCTGGGAACTTCAAAAGACGGCGTCATGAAATTCGGGTGGAAAAAAATATCTGGAAAATGGTATTACTTTGGAAACTCCAATGACGGTGCCATGAAAACCGGTTGGCAAAAACTTTCCGGCAAGTGGTATTACTTCGGTGATGATAGTGATGGCTCTATGAAATCCGGATGGAAAAAAATATCCGGTGACTGGTACTATCTGGGAACTGCCGAAGATGGTGCCATGAAAACCGGTTGGCAGAAAATTTCCGGTAAATGGTATTATCTGGAAAAATCCGGTCCCATGGTCACCGGCTGGCAAACCATCGGAAAAAGTGAGTATTATTTTTATTCTGATGGAAGTATGGCTTCCGATTGTGCAATGGACGGATTTTATCTAAGTGAAAACGGAATAAAACTTACCCGGAACAATACTCTTGGCAATTGGAAATTCCCATGTTCGGACGTTACTTATGTATCAAGCGAATTCGGGCCAAGAGAAAGTCCCGGAGGTATCGGTTCCACAGATCATAAAGGAGTCGACCTGGCCGCACCTGCAGAATCAAAAATTTTCTCCGTTGCGCCGGGAAAAGTAATTGCCGCCGGCTATGGATCCGGTGGAGAAGGAAACTATGTAGAGATTGACCATGGTGACGGCGTACACACCGTATATATGCATATGATTTCAAAACCGGCAGTGAAACCCGGTGAAACTGTAAAATCCGGACAACTCATCGGCTATGTAGGTATGACGGGTGCCGCAACCGGTTATCACCTGCATTTTGGCGTAAAACTGGACGATACTTACGTCAATCCATGGAATCATCTGGAACGTCCAGATGATTTATAGCAAATAATAAGAAATATTAAAGAGGATATTTATGAGAAAAAGAAAAACAATGATTATGAGAGCATGCGGACTGATAATGAGCGCTTCTTTGCTTATGAATCAGAGTGTCTATGCCCTCGGAGAAACCATGTCCCCCGATAACACAGAAGCACCATCTTCCACAACAGAAACTTCTCTGTCAGAAACAGAACCACAGGAATCGTCCCTATCTGAATCAATGGAATTTACTGAAAATAACGAGACAACAGATTCTGCTGTTTTTTCTGAATGCGCACCGGATTCGGTCACGGATGACGAAACAACATCGGAAAATGACTATATAGAATTTTCAGCAGTGGAAGAGGAGTGTTCTGAAGAAAGTACACTTCTTACAGAAAAGAAGCATACCGGATGGGTCAAGGAAGGAAATGTATGGTACTATTACGACAAAGAAGGGAACAAAGTTACCGGCTGGCAAACCATCAACGGAAAAGAATATTATTTTGATGAAAATGGTGTGCTGTACAACAAAAGTCGTATTCTGAACCTGGATGATACTCTATACTATATTAATCCGGACGGAGATTTACGTACAGCACCTGGATGGGTAAAAGATGGCTCTGACTGGTACTACATAACTTCCAACAAAACCCTTTATAATAAGGGATGGCTTCAAGTGGGAAAACCTTGGTATTACCTGAATACAGACGGCAAAATGCTCAAAGGAACCATTACGGTCAAAGGAAAAAAATATATTCTGCAAAGTTCCGGCGCCATGCTGACTGGAAATGGATGGGTTTCCTATCAGAAACACTGGTACTATATTTACAAAGACGGACATATCAATTGTGATGGATGGGTAAAATTTTCAAAGCATTGGTATTACCTGGATCCCGATACCGGAATCATGCTGACCAAATGGCAAAAAATTGATGGAAACTGGTATTATCTGAATTCTGATGGTATTATGCAGACTGGTTGGAAAAAGCTTTCCGGAAACTGGTATTATTTGAATGGTTCCGGTATTATGCTGACCGGCTTCCAGAAAATCGGCAGTAATCGATATTATCTGAATTCCGACGGTGTGATGCTGACCAAATGGCAAAAAATTGACGGAAACTGGTATTATCTGAATTCCGATGGTGTTTTGCAGACCGGTTGGAAGAAACTTTCCGGAGACTGGTATTATCTGAATTCTGACGGTGTGATGCTGACCGGTTTCCAGAAAATTGAAGATGCACATTATTATCTGAACCACTCCGGTGTGATGCAGTCCGGCTGGTTTGATTTTGATGGAGATACCTACTGCACCAATGGTGCCGGAAAACTGTATTCGGGATGGCAAAAACTCAATAAACACTGGTATTATTTTTCTCCTGAAAATTTTCAGATGAAAAAAGGCTGGCTGAAAATTGATGGAAACTGGTATTATCTGAATGGTTCCGGTATTATGCAGACCGGTTGGCTTACATATAAAAATGACCGATATTACTTAAGCGGAAGCGGTATTATGCAGACCGGTTGGAAGAAAATTTCCGGGAACTGGTATTATCTGGATCCTGCAAGCGGAGTCATGCAGACTGGATGGTTGGAACTGGGAGATAAATCCTATTATCTGAAAGAAGATGGTGTGATGGTTACCGGTCTTTATGAAATAGATGGTGTGACTTTCCGCTTCAAAGACAACGGAGAATTAATCGGTTCCATTGGTGAAGAAGGTGTTGGTGTAGAGATCGCAAATTATGCAGTACAATTTGTAGGAAATCCGTATAAATATGGTGGAACAAGTCTTACGGAGGGAGCGGATTGCTCCGGTTTTGTACAGAGTGTATATAAAGAATTCGGAATCAATATAAGACGAACGACTTATGAACAGGTAGAAGACGGTCGTCCGATTACCAGAGATGAACTGAGCCCCGGGGATCTTGTATTTTACTATAGCGAATACAGCCATGTTGCCATTTACATCGGTGACAATCAGGTTGTTCATGCACAAAATGAAGAAAAAGGAATTACCATCACCAATATCGATTACGTAAAACCAACTGCGTATAGACGTTACTGGTAATAAATCAAAATAATATAAACAAAAAAGCTGCTTTTAGTTTTCTGTGAAAATCATTCGGAATTTAAGAAAAAGGAGAAGAAAAGCAGTTTTTTTCACCCAATTAGTTTAGCGGACAAATACAGATTTATCCGAAAAAGTATGGATTTTTTCTCCAGACTATGTTAAACTACTCTCAGAAATGCGAATTTTAATGATTTTGGAGGTTTTTATATGGCTAAGCCTATTTCATACCGTGAACAGGAAAAAATTGAAAATACTGTGAAATTAAGGGATTTTCTGCAGGAACTCCCTCCTTATGTCAAAGATTATTTTCGTGCAAAGGAACCAACCACTTCAGACAAAACCCGGTTATCCTATGCGTATGACCTGCGGGTGTTTTTCCGGTTTCTGCAGGAATCAAATCCGGCGCTTAAGGATAAACCCATCTACGATATTTCCCTTGCAGATTTATCTGCCCTGAAACCTGTAGATTTTGAAGAATTCGAAGAATTTCTTAAGGCCTATAAAACTGCTGATGGTCGTCTGGAAACCAACTCACGTGTTGGAATCGCCAGAAAAATGTCCTGTCTGCGCAGCTTTTATGAATATCTCTGCAAACGTCAGCTGGTTCCCTATAATCCGGTTCGCATGGTTGACATGCCCAGAATCAAGGAAAAAGCCATTATTCAACTGGATCCGGATGAAGTTGCCACACTCCTGGATTATATAGAAAATTATGGAAATCAACTCTCAGGTGTTCAACTTTATCATTACAACAAACAAAAATACCGGGATCTCGCCATTGTCACTCTCCTTTTAGGAACAGGTGTTCGTGTTTCTGAATGTGTCGGACTGAATGTGTCGGATATTGATTTTAAAAACAACGGGATTCGAATTCTGCGCAAAGGCGGAAATGAAATGGTTGTATATTTCGGTAAAGAAGTGGAAAAAGCGTTGAACGATTATCTGGAGCTTTCCAGAAACGGAATTACCCCACTTGCCGGTCACGAAGATGCGCTGTTTCTTTCCGGTCAGCGAAAACGCATCAGTGTGGATGCAGTAGAAAAAATGGTAAAAAAATATTGCTCCGCTGTCTCGGTAAAAACCATTACCCCTCATAAACTGCGCAGCACATACGGTACCGCGCTCTACCGGGAAACGGGTGATATTTATCTTGTGGCAGATGTCCTTGGACATGCAGATGTAAACACTACCAAAAAACATTACGCCCGTCTTACCGATGACCGGCGAAAGGCCGCCTCCAAAGCAGTCATTCTCCGTGAGAACACGGGCAAAACCCATTAATGTAAAAAAAGAGGCGGAATCCGCCTCTTTTTTTACTTACAACTCTTCTACTAAAACAATCCCTTCCAGCTCCCCTATTGCCCGGAATATGGCATTTCTCGTCATCCATTTTCCTGCTTCCAATGAAGCCTGCACAACCACATTCTGACTTTTGGTCTTTTTCTTGATCACAACTACATTACTTACTATCTTCTACTTCCCGGCCTCTGTCAGGGAAATCTGTAATAACTGCATGTACTCCCCATGCTTTCACTCTCTCAATAGCTTCTTTTTCATTTACCGTCCATACATTGACACCGATTCCATTCCTGGAACAATTTTTCACATGTTCTTCTGTGAGGTCCTGCAATCCCGGATGATAATATTCCACACCGCATTCTCTTACATAGACCCCTGCATTGTCCACATACCGCTCTACAAGGAATCCACAGGCAATCTTTTCTTCTTTCTGTTTACACAAGAGAATCGATGCATTATTGAAGGATGAAAGAATGATTCTATCTTCCAGATGATACTTACGAATCATTGCGATTACCCGCTCTTCCATTCCACCGTAATAATATACACTGTTCTTCAATTCAATATTTGTTACAATATGAACAGCTTCTGCGGCCATCCATGCCAGATATTCTTCCAGAGATGGTATCTTTTCAAATCCGAACTTATCGCCAAACTGATCTGGATAGGAACAATTGAATTTTGTTAATTCATCATACGTCATATTACAAATACATCCTGTACCATCACTTGTTCGGTCGATTTTTTCATCATGCATAATTACCGGAATTAAATCTTTTGACAACTGTACATCCAATTCGATTCCGTCGCAGCCCGCTTCTACAGCCTTTCTGAATGCCAGCATAGTATTTTCCGGATATTGCCCGCTGAATCCACGATGTGCATATACTTTCATTTTTACTCCTTTAACAAATCAATGAATTTTTATTGCATAGCCAGCCATGAAATCTTCCTGTCTATCCAGTTTGATAATTCCTTTTTTCTTGGAAATCTCTTCCGAAAATCCGTAATTGTCACAACGACCCATCCAGGGTTCCAGACACACAAACGGTGCGTTTTCTGTTCCTGCCTTCATAGACCAGATTCCAAAATGAGTAAATCCCTCACACTCCATTTCTATATAAGGGGTTCCGTCCGGATATGCAATTCCGGCATATTGAATCTGTCCCTCATCGAAAACCAGTGCATCCCGGTCAAACAGATCATCTTTTACAGGATATCTGTAAAATTCTCCTGCATTTTCCAGGGAAAGTTCATACTCTTTTTCATTCCATACATTTCCTGAGTTTTCATAAATCAGTTTGTACTTCAGAACCGGGCCGTTTTTGAAAATCAGATGATACTGGTTTCTCTGTGTATCCGGTAAAACAGGAACCGAAAAGCCCGGATGTCCTCCGATTGTAAAATACATAATTTCCTGACTCTTATTTTTCACACGATAAGATACGGACAGACTTTTTTCTGTTAATCCATATGTAATGATCAAAGAAAATTTCCAGGGAAAAATTTTCCTTGTTTCTTCATCATCCTGAAGTTCAAAAGAAATTGCATGCTCTGTAGCATCCACCGGTTTAAATTCTTTGTCTCTGGCAAATCCATGCTGAGATGTAGGATACGTTTTCCCATTAATACAATATACATTTTCATAATGTTTTCCTACATTAGGAAACAGAATGGGAGCATGCCTGTTCCAGAATGGCCTTTCCGCCTGCCACAGTACTTCCCTTTTATTTTCTTTGTCAAAAACATGCACCAGTTCTGCTCCGTGGGTATCGATTTCCACATACAAAAATTCGTTCTCAATATGATATCTCATTCGCTGACTCCTTCCGCTTTTTCTTTTATAATAGCAAAATTTGCAAATGATTTTCAATAGATTTCCCGGATTAATTGATCTGCCAACTCATCCTGCAAATTGAAATCATACAAAATCTGAAGAAGCCCAAACCGGTTTCTTAAGTCTTTGGCATAAAAAATTCCCCTTTTGAGAGTTTCTTCCGAAACGCCGATCTGCCCCGGATCGAAGGGCGCTTCCATTGCTTTCAGTAAATCAATGACTGATTGTGAAGAAGGAAGCTCTTCCATAACTTTCTTCACTTCCTCATATTTATCTTTCAGGGTTGTTTTTCTCCTTAGCACTTCTTTGTCTGCATTCTTTCCGATTTTTTCTTCCAGTACAAGAACTCCTGGTGCAGCAGTCAAATACGCTTCCTGTATTTCTTTTTTCCAGTTTTCATAATCAAACGGAGGTCTCTGCTTTGAGAATAGTTTCTCTCCAAGTGCTTCCAGCATTTCATAAAGACGAATGGATACTGCCGTACCGATTCCAACTTTTGTTCCATGAAGAGGATCCGGTTTTTCTGCCAGTAAAAACATCATTTCCCAATAATGTGACATATGGTGTTCACTTCCGGAAGCAGGTCTGGAATTCCCAATGTAACTCATGGCAATTCCGCTGAGAACCAGTCCTTCCATAATCGCTGCAATGGCAGCTTTGTCACGATGTGCCGCTTTTTGGGCATTTTCCACAACTTTCTGAATAGATTTTCGCACCAGTTCTGCCACTTCCGGACAATAGTATTCTCCGTTGATGATATGTGCAATCTTCCAGTCTGTAAGACATACATATTTTCCCAGAATATCGCCTACGCCGGCAGCGATCATGGACATCGGCGCCTCTGTCATAATATCCAGATCCCCTATGATTACTTTTGGCGGATGAGCTTCATAAGTAGTTTTTAAATGATTAATAATCAAAGGAGATACATTCGACGCATATCCATCCATAGAAGGTGCTGTTCCTACAATATAGTAGTCCAGTTTCATTTTAAAGCTGACATATCTGCACAGATCGTTTATGGTTCCGGATCCGATTCCAATAATCAGATCACAGACCTTTGGCACATTAGCAAGCAGATAAAAAACTGCCCTTTCATCCGGAATCAGCTCTTCTTCCTCATATTTTACCAGCTGATAGGTATAACCTTCTTCTTTCAGATTCTTACAGATATCATGCGCTGCAATCTCCCATGTATTTTTATCACATACAACACAGAGATGTCTGTAGTTGTGTCTGCCAAGAACCTCTGGAAGTTTTTTGGCTGCCCCTTCCTCTATGATTATTTCTTCAATGTCACATTCATGTGTTCTTCCACAGGAACACAGATACGGTTTCTGAAGATAACTGCTCCAGTCAATCGTTTGCATTTTCCCTCTCCTTTTCAACATTTGTTTTGCTATATATCAGTATAGCAAATGCAAAAACAAAGTCAAACAAAAAACAAGTTCAGCATACTTGTCTGCCTTTTATTACGAACAAATATTCCGAATATCTGTTTGCATTCTTTTTCTTGATATGATATGATAAAAACAGATCTTATGTAAGAAAAGGAACCGGAGGGATTGCATAATATGGCATATGGAAAGATTAGTAAGAAACAATCAGAAATATTAGAATATATGAAGAATGAAATATTAAACAGAGGTTTTCCTCCTTCTGTTCGTGAAATCTGTGAAGCAGTGAATCTGAAATCCACTTCTTCGGTTCATTCTCATCTGGAGACATTGGAGAAAAACGGTTATATCCGTCGTGACCCTACTAAACCGCGTGCAATCGAAATTGTAGATGACAATTTTAATCTTGTCCGGAAAGAAACGGTGAATGTACCGATTATTGGTAAAGTCGCTGCAGGAGAGCCCCTTCTGGCAGTGGAAAATATTGACGGTTATTTTCCTATCCCGGCTGAGTTTGTGCCAAAAAATCAGGCCTTTATGCTTGTTGTCCAAGGGGAAAGTATGATCAATGCAGGTATCTTTGACGGAGATTATGTAGTTGTGGAGCAGCAGGAAACTGCAAACAATGGCGAAAAGATCGTTGCCCTTGTAGATGATTCCGCAACAGTAAAAACCTTTTACAAAGAAGACGACTTCATACGCCTGCAGCCGGAGAATGATTATCTGGAACCAATTATCGTTCATCCGGAAAAACAGTCTTTTCAGATTCTCGGTAAGGTCATTGGTGTCTTTCGTTTTATGAAATAACAAAGAAGAGCCTTGTCTTACACCAACAATAGCTGTAAGACAAGGCTCTTCTTCGTTAATTTTATATTATTTATCCAGTTCTTCTCTCTCGATTACGGATCCATCTCTCCAGATTCTTTCCAGATCATAGAACAGACGATTTTCCTCATCAAAGACATGAATCACAATATCTCTGTAATCCATAAGAATCCAGTTACCGGTCTGATAACCTTCAATCTGTTTCGGTTCATATCCGGCTCTGCCAAGAACCTCTTCTACATTATCTGCCATTGCCTGTACCTGATTCCGGTTTGTTCCGCTTGCAATAATAAAATAATCTGCAAGGGTAGATACCTGTTCAATATCGATAATCTTTACATCCAGAGCCTTTTTGTCTTCCAGGGCTTCACAGGCCATACGTGCAAGTTCTTTACTGTTCATAGATTACTGTATCTCCTTTCTTTCTTTATGAATCTTCTCATAAAATTCAAATGCATCTTTTGTAGCTGAATCCAACGTTTTGGGATTGCCCCCAAGGTACGAAAGAGTATCCTTTAATACCTGATACATACATTCATCCAGATCACGAAAAGCAAGAGATCTGACATAATTCAGATTAGGTGCTTTATTTCTTCCCGGCTCGATATAATCAGCAAGATAAATAATCTTATCTAACATGCTCATATCCGGTTTTCCCGTTGTATGCCAGCGGATTGCAGAAAGGATGTCCTGATCCTCTACTTTATATTTCTTTCTGGCAACATATACTCCGACCTTTGCATGAAGCAGGAAAGGAGCAGAATATTCGATTTCTGAAACCTGAATCTGGTTTTTTGAACAGATTTTAAGTTTTTTATCATTTGGAATACATTTTGCACAGTCATGAAGAAGTCCGGCAGTTTCTGCCTTTTCCATATCATATCCATGTGCCATAGCAAGTGCCGCCGCTGTATACCGAACTCCCTGGGTATGCTGGAATCGGTATTTATCCTGATGTTTTTTCAGTTTCTTTGCGAATGCGTTTAAATCATATCGCATGTTCATCACAATCCTTGTACATATTATTTTCTCTGATATACGCAATTACCGGATCCGGCAAATAATAGCGTACTGTTTTTTCAGCAGCAATCCAGGAACGAAGCATTGCCGAAGAAATATCAATATTAAGAGAATTCAGTTTTATAAAAGTTCCCTTATACTTATTCTCCAGAAAAGCAATGGTTTCATCCAGCTTCCTGTCACTGGTATGGTTTCTGGTAGCAACCACTACTGTACATGCTTCACAGATTCGCTCCGGCTTTCTCCATTTATCAAAATCAAACAGAGAATCGGCTCCAAGTATAAAATAATAGTCCGTGTCCGGATGTTCCTTATTTAAGCGTTCCAGGGTTTTGTAAGTATATGTGTAACCATCCTCATTCATTTCTTTCAGTGAAATAGAAAAGTGAGGATTTGAAGCAATTGCTATGCGAACCATTTCACATCTCTGCTCATTGGTGGCTCTGTGCTCACGGTTTTTCTTGTGAGGCGGGTTTCCAGCCGGCATGAACAATATTTCATCCAGGCCAAACTGCTCATAAGCCGTCTCTCCCAATATCAGATGCCCGATATGAACCGGATCAAATGTCCCGCCCATAATACCTACTCGTTTTCTTTTTGTACACATGATTTTCCCTCTTATCTGTATACACCTGTCTACTGTCTATTTTGGAAGAACAATCTTTTTCTTCTCTTTTTTTCCTTCTTTATAAAGCACAATTTTCTTACCAATGACCTGCACCACTTGTGAATGGGTGCGTTCTGCCAATACCTGTGCGATTTCCCGGGGATCATCCATACAATTCTGAAGCACATTGATCTTTATCAGTTCTCTTGCTTCCAGAGCCTCTTCTACAGAAGCGGTATTCTCCGGTGTGAGGCTGGCTTTTCCAATCTGAAGGATGGGCTCCATAGTCATAGCCAGACTTTTTAAATATGCTCTCTGTTTACTCGTCATGGTTACTCCTTATTTATAATAATCAAAATCAAATCCGTACATACGAACCGTATCTCCTTCTTCAATTCCCGCTTTTTCCAAATCAGCAAGAATACCGCTGTCTTTCAGGAATTTCTGGAAGAATGCAAAACCTTTTTCTGAATCCAGATTCGTATAGCCAAGCATTTTTTCAATCTTTGGCCCTTCCATATGATACAGATGTTCCTCTTCTTCATCCTTATATACACTGTAAGGAAGATTTTCCGTGATCAGCATATCTTCCGGGAAGAATTCCTGTTCAAATATTACCGGTTCCTTATCAATGGTATCCAGAAGACCTTTTACATAATACAAAAGCTCTTTTACACCTTTTCCGGAAACGGCAGAAATAGCAAATACTTTCATTCCCTGTGGTTCAAATTCCTGACGGATTCTTTCTACAGGATCCTCGTCTTCACTGTAAATCACATCGGTTTTATTGGCTGCAATCACCTGAGGACGCTGCATAAGAACCGGATCGTATGCTTCCAGTTCCTTATTTATTTTGTAAATATCATCTACAGGATCACGACCTTCTGTAGAAGCTGCATCTACCAGATGAATCAGGACACGGCATCTCTCAATATGGCGAAGAAACTGATGTCCCAATCCGATTCCTTCCGAAGCACCTTCGATCAGCCCCGGAATATCCGCAATTACAAACCCATTGCAGTCATCCAGATCCACTACACCCAAATGAGGATTCAATGTCGTGAAATGATAGTTGGCAATTTCCGGTCTTGCATTACTTACTCTGGAAAGAAGTGTAGACTTTCCTACATTCGGGAAACCAAGAAGTCCCACATCAGCAATAACTTTCAGTTCCAGCTGTACTTCCAGTTCCTGCGCCGGCTGTCCCGGCTGTGCGTATTTTGGAACCTGCATGGTAGCAGTTGCATAATGCATATTTCCCTTACCGCCTCTTCCGCCTTTCAGAATCACCTGGCGTTTATTTTCCCCTGACATATCAGCAATAACTTTACCTGAATTTGCTTCTTTGATTACTGTTCCTTCCGGAACTTTCAGCACAACATCTTTTCCGTCTGCTCCATGACAGCGCTTTTTTCCGCCTTCCTGTCCATTTTCAGCAGCATATTTTCTTTTGTGCCGATAATCTGTGAGTGCATTCATTCCTTTATCCACTTCAAAAATTACGTCTCCTCCACGACCTCCATCTCCGCCGTCCGGGCCGCCATTTGGTACATAAAGTTCTCTTCGAAAGCTCACATGACCGTCTCCGCCTTTTCCTGAACGAATCACAATTTTTGCTCTGTCTGCAAACATAATAACCTCTGTCTTTCTTTCTGTTACGATTCACAGATTCACTTCAGAAGAATGTCCTGTGAATCGTAACGTCTTTATACAAAAAGCGGCTTCAAACCTGAACGATTTGAAGCCTCCCTTTAAAACTTACTCTGCTGTTACTGGTACAACAGAAACCTGTTTTTTGTCTCTGCCTTTTCTTTCAAAACGAACAATACCATCTGTTAATGCAAATAATGTATCGTCGCCGCCACGTCCTACATTCACACCTGGATGAATTTTAGTACCGCGCTGTCTGTAAAGGATGTTTCCAGCTTTTACAAACTGTCCGTCTGCTCTTTTTGCGCCCAGTCTCTTGGATTCAGAATCTCTACCGTTCTTAGTAGAACCAACACCTTTTTTATGAGCGAAAAACTGAAGGTTCATTCTTAACATGTCATTACACCTCCTCGAATATTACATCAATATATTGCATATTTTCTTCTTCTTCCATTCCCTGAAGTCCGAGAATGAGAGACTTCATTAACAACGCTGCATCCCTGGATGGTTTCTGTTGAAACCTCATTACAATTCTTCCCTCTTCTTCATCTACATCTACCTGAAACAGGTCATCTGTAAATGCTTCGATCGAATTCACTGTATTCAGTACAAGAACTGATATAGCAGCACAGACAATATCCTCACCTGCATCTGCGTATCCTGCATGTCCCCATGCATCAAATCCAAGGATTTCACCGTCACAATCCTGATAAAAGGTTACTTTTGTCATGATTAAGCGTTGATTTTTTCAATTTTAACTTCGGTAAACTGCTGTCTGTGACCGTTTTTCTTGTGGTAACCGGTTTTTCTCTTATATTTGTAAACGATAACTTTTTTTGCTTTACCGTTTCCAACTACAGATGCAGTTACAGATGCATTTGCTACATCTTCACCAACTTTTAAACCATCATTGCTTACAGCAAGAACCTGGTCAAATGTAACAGTGTCTCCAGCTTCTGCTCCAAGTTTTTCTACTCTGATAACATCGCCTTCGGCTACTTTGTACTGTTTACCACCTGTTGCAATAATTGCGTACATATGGCACCTCCTATTATCATTACTCGCCAAATTACGGTGACTGACTATTTCACAGTGCTTAAAACCTCTTTGTGCGGCATACTGGTATATAATAGCATGATGTTTTTCATTCGTCAATACAGATTTCTAATTTTTTTTATTTTTTTCCCATCCAAAACTGCTTCCCTCAGATTATCGCCTTCATAAACCAGTTTCAGAGAAAAGAATGGATGATCTTCTTCCAGAAGATGCAGAAATATTTTATCCCCTTCCCACAAATCAAGATTCAATACCTCTTTTTTCTGTACCCATTCCAGAATTCCCTCGTTACAGGCACACAAAGTTCCCTCATATCCGTCTGCTGTATAAAGGCACATATATTCTGTCATCTCCATCCCAACTCCGTTTACCGCTTTCAATACAAATGTAACAAGTCCGCGAAACCGATAGGAAGTAAGCGTAAGACCGGTTTCCTCTTTGACTTCACGCAGCAGGCAGTCCTCCGGACTTTCATCTTTTTCAAAATGTCCGCCGACTCCGATCCATTTATCTTTATTTACATCTTTTTCTTTAGATACTCTGTGGAGCATGAGATAGCTATCCTCTTTTTCAATATAACAGAGGGTCGTAAGCATGGATTTCTTTTTCATAATTATTTGTTACCTGACACTTTCTTTTATTCTTGTTCCTGCAGCTCTTCAGCCAGAGACTTTCTGATTTTTTTTCGTGTAACCTCCACAATATTCAGTTTCGTAATATCCACTACATTTCCCCTTATGGGATCTTCATTCAGACAGCTCTGCAGCAGGTGCATTAGCTCTTCTTTATCTTCTGTATTTTTCAAATTAATAAAATCAATCAGAATCATGCCTGACAGATTTCTCAGACGAAGCTGCCTTGCAATCTCTTTTGCAGCTTCCATATTAATTCTTCGGAAGGTTTCCTGTACTTCCTTTTTCCCTGTACATTTTCCGGAATTTACATCAATGGATACAAATGCTTCTGTCTGCTGAATCACAAGAAACCCCCCTGATTTCAGCCAGATTTTTTCAGATAAAGCTTCTTTAATGGTGCTTTCCAGAGAATACAGACGGGAAAGAGAAAGCAGCGAATCTTCATAAAAACGGAGTTTTTTCTCATCGATTCCGTAGAACTTCAGATATTTTCTGATCTGTTCATACAGTTCTCTGCTATCTGTTATGATTTCCTCCAGTTCCTGCGTATATACATTCTGAAGTACCTGAATGTATTCCGGCATACTCTCTCTCAAAAGTGAAAAGCAGGTACGCATTCTGGATTTTCCCCTGATTTCCTGCAGTTCCCCATAGAGTTTCTGAAGTTCATCCAGAATATCCTTTTCCTTTGCTTCCCGGCTGTTGGTACGGACAATCACCCCTGCGTCTTCCGGAATCACCGGCAACAGCAGTTCCTTTAACCGCCGTTTTTCATCTGCTTTCAGTTTTCCGGAAAATCCCAAAGGTTCCGGAACCGCCGTAATAACAATATATCGGCCGCTCAGATTTAAATTACAGGAGACACATGGAAGCTTTCCGCGCATTCCCTCACGAATCACCTGTACCAACAGTTCATCTCCAGGTTTCAGCTTTGTATTCTTTTTGGAATTCACAAAATAAGGAGTTCCTTTTTCATCCATAGAGTAATAACACATAATGCCATCCTGAATTTCCACAAATGCAGCACGGATATTTTCTGCAATATTCTTTACTTTACCAATATAGATATTTCCCAGAATGTTTTGTGATTCTTTTTTATGGACTTCCAGGTGACCAATTTTATATCCGATATCAAGAGCTGCAACAATGCGTTCCTTTCCTCTCACCAGCATGGGAGTCATAATCAACTTACTCAATTTCATCCCCCAGATCTTCCAGAGAAACAAGATGTGGTGAGACTTCCGAACCGGTATCTGCATAAATTTCACATCTGTGTATCATGAAGTTTCCGCTGTCATAAGAATTTCCCACATAGGATGCAAATGCCTCCATCACAAGCTCTGGTTTTGTATTTTTAACACTTCCGGCTGCAAGCTGCATTAAAATGCTGTCACCTTCCAGTCTCATGTCATATATAAAAGGACGTATATCCACTTCTTTTTCGCTCTTCTTTGTTTTCTTTACAATCTTGATCTCCGGCTGTTCCAGAAATTTTGCAAGCCTCTGCTTCCAGTCTCCCTCCGGTTCTTTTCCCTCACGGAAAGTAACCAGGTAATCTGCAGCGGCTACAAGAGACATGGCCT
This sequence comes from Blautia sp., assembly GCA_051880075.1. Classification (GTDB taxonomy): domain Bacteria; phylum Bacillota; class Clostridia; order Lachnospirales; family Lachnospiraceae; genus Blautia. The sequence goes on from JBJENG010000013.1 coordinate 120,659, forward strand.
TTCCGGCTTTTCCCTCTTCTACCTGGCGAATACTCAGAATTCTCATTCCATCCGCCATCGTATGATTTAAAGCCTTTACCATTTCTTTGGAAGAAGACGCACTTTTCAGTTCCATATCAAAATATTCCCCTGTGCTTGTAATTCCAACACTAAGAGGAGCCGCAAAGGACATGATCATATGGGGACTGAATCCTTCAGAAAATGCCGCATCCAGACCTGCTCGTTTAACTGCCTTCTGAAAATAACGCATAATATCCAGGTGTCCGATAAATTTCATAACACCTTCCTTTGCAAACTTAACTCTAACCTTCAACGCACACACCTCCTTTGTAAGTACCTGCGCCACAGCCGGAACATTTCATACGGCAATTAGGCGTTACTTCTCCTTTCATGGCACGCTCCCATTCCTTCTCCAGGAATTTTCTGCTTACACCTGCATTGATAAAATCCCATGGCAGGAGTTCTTCAAAAGAACGTTCCCGCAAAGTATAAAATTCCGGATCCATGCCCAGTTCTTCAAACGCCTCCATCCAGAGATCATAGCGGAAATATTCAGACCATGCATCAAAAATCGCACCTTTCCGGTATACACGCTCCAGTACATCACAGATTCTTCTGTCACCCCTTGCCAGAATGCCTTCCAACACAGTTACATCTGCCTCATGGTAATTATATTTGATACTTTTCTGATTCAGCTGTGCACGAATCTCTGATTTTACAATTTTTGCCTTTTCCAGATAATCTTCTTTTCTGCACATAGTTGCCCACTGGAACGGGGTAAATGGTTTCGGAACAAAGAAAGAAGTACTTACTACAATCTGACAGCGCCCATGCCGCTCTTCTTTCGGGATTTCATAGTATTTCTTTGCTACTTCTTCTGCAAGATGGGCGATTCCCTTCATATCCTCTTCTGTTTCTGTCGGAAGTCCCAGCATAAAATACAGTTTTACTCTGGACCATCCCCCTTCAAATGCTTTCCAGGATCCCTCCAGAATATCTTCCTGGGTAAGCCCTTTGTTAATTACGTTTCGCATTCTCTGGGTACCTGCTTCCGGCGCAAAGGTCAGACTGCTCTTTTTAATATCCTGTACCTTGCTCATGACATCCAGTGAAAATGCATCAATTCGAAGAGAAGGCAGTGAAATGTTCACATTTCTTTCCGAACACTCTTCAATCAGATAATCAATCAGTTCCGGCAATCTGGAATAATCACTGGAGCTGAGAGAACTTAGAGAAATCTCTTCATGTCCTGTATTTTCCAACAATGCCTGCGCTGTTTTCTTCAGGAATTCCACATTTTTTTCCCGGGTAGGACGATAAATCATACCTGCCTGACAAAAACGGCATCCACGGATACATCCTCTCTGAATCTCCAATGTTACACGATCCTGGGTTGCTTTGATAAAAGGAACCACCGGCTTTTCCGGATAACAGACATCGTTAAAATCCATAACAACTTGTTTCTCAATTTTTTCTTTTGCATGACTGTTATTCGGTTTAAAGGATTCCAGTGTTCCATCTTCCCTGTAAGTCACGTCATAAAAAGCCGGCACGTAAAGTCCCGGTATTTCCGCTGCACGTTCCAGAAATTCTTTCTTGCTTCTCCCTGCCTTCTTGTACTCTTTGTATACATCCAACAGTTCATCAAAAACAGTTTCTCCTTCTCCGATATAGAAAATATCGAAGAATTCTGCGAGAGGTTCCGGATTATAGGTACACGGACCACCACCCATAACAATCGGATACTCCTCTCCTCTGTCTTTTGCCCGAAGCGGCATCTGACTTAAATCCAGAATCTGAAGAATGTTGGTGTAACACATTTCATACTGGATCGTAATTCCCAGAAAATCGAAATCTTTTATGTTATCCTGGGATTCCAACGCAAATAACGGAGTTTTCTCTTCCCGCATAATCTTGTCCAGATCCGGCCATGGAGAATAGACACGTTCACACCAGGTATCATCCCTGCGGTTAAACATATCGTATAAAATCTGGATTCCCAGATGGGACATTCCGATTTCATAAACGTCCGGGAAGCACATAGCAAATCGGATCTCTATGTTTTCCTTATTTTTCATCACTGAATTGACCTCATTGCCAATGTAGCGTGCAGGCTTTTCTACGGTCATCATTATTTCATCACTTAACGCTAATTTTCTCATAATTTCACCTTATATTATTTTTTAGTTGCAATTACAGTACGACATTTTTTGCGGTACTTTATAACACTGAGTAGATTATTATAACACACAATCATTCGAAAATATACTATTTTGACAAGATTTATAAAAGTCTACAGTAATCAACTCATTTTTACTTTGGCGGTTCTACGCGTACTTTTACTAATTGATTTGCGGTTCGTTTCAAATTTTCGCGATAAGAAATATTTTTATATCGTTTGACATGAATTTCTGTAATGCCCATTTGTTTTGCTACCTGTTCCGGTGTCGCATCATAAGAAAACATCGTAAATGCACAGGAATTTCGCAGAGCTTCTGCACTGTAAGAAGGAATATTGGCTGCCGCCGTATATTTTTTCATAAGACGACTGATATACATAATATTTAACTTATTTCCTCTTTGATTATAAAACAAATATTCATGTTGCTTTCGTTCGCTCATATAACATTCCACAATTACAAATACATCTTCCGGAATAAAACATGCTTCTTTTCTTCCTTTGACTGTCACATAAACTCCATTGTCATATGCAGCAAAATTTTCTGGTTTTAATTCCACAATTTCTGTAGAAGTAAGTCCGACTCTCTGCAAAAGTGCCAGAATACAATATGCCATTTTATCGTTCTGCGCTGCAACAAATAATTGATCAATGTGTTCGATCGGAATGGATTTTGCAAATTTCTCCATTTTATCCAATGTTCTCAGATAAGGATAAAAAAAGTCCTGAAAGGTTTCCGGTATCTGGTATTCGATTCGGTTCTTACAAATGTAATCTGCCAGTGAGTGCAGTTCACGAAACTTTTTTGCAGCAGTTCCGGCCTGCAGATTTCCCTGTTTTACTTTCCTTTGTATGTTTTCATAATAATCTTTTACTATTTCACTTCTTATCTCCAGAAAGTCAATCTGGTACAGATTCATGAATTCGGAAAGATCTGATTCATAAGATTCTGCACTGGAAGGATTTCGAAAACGTTTAGTAAAATCTGGCCATATCTCTTGAGTTAATTTTATGGATGCGTAAGCTGTTTTTAGCAAAGGTTGCCCCTCCTTTTTGTTTATTATTTTCGCGGAGCGGATTTATTTTTTGTTATCTATATATTTCATACTATAACATATAATTTCCCAAAAATCAACTAAAAGATTGTCCAAATGTAAAACACCCCAAAAATGCTGATAAATATCATTTTTGGGGTGTTTTACATTATGCAGATTTTCTTTTCTTCAGGTTTACAGCAAGTACGATTCCTGACAGCAAAACCAAAAGAACATACGCTTCCGGCTTTTTCTCTCTTCCTCTATAATTGAATTACATCCAGATCATCCGGAATCAGCAGATTGCCGGAATAATACCGTTCCCCTTCTCTGGTATACCATTCTTTACGTCTGGACAAATTTTTATCTTCGGTATGGTATAAAATCAGATTTTTCACTCCAAAACGCTCTCCTGCTTCACATGCCTCCTTTACGGTCGCATGATGTTTCTCATAGGGCCGGAAAAGATCTCGCTGCTCATACAGACAAAATGCCTCATGTAAAAACCAGTCGGCTCCTTCTACATATTCTGCCTCATGCTCCTTGAAATTCTCATCTCCGATAAACGTAAATTTCTTTCCATTTTCCAGTTTTGTGGTAAAACCGAATTGCTTTGCTTTTGTAGAACGGATATCAAAAAACTTTAAAACATATCCCATGATTTCCTTTTCTTCCCCGTCTTTTACCACACAAAAGAAAATCCTTTGCCCGATCATATCGTAAAATTTCTTCTGCACCGTCAGTTTTACAATCGTAAGAATCGTTTCTTTTAATTCTTCATGACAGTAAATATGCAAATCCCCCTCATATTTTCCATTTTTCATACCTGTAGCAATCATACGAATCAGCCATACTAACCCCAGAATATGATCCGTATGTTCATGACTGATGAATATATGATGGATCCGTTCCATCGGAATTGCAGCCTTTTCCAGTTGAGACAAAATACCATTGCCGCCCCCTGTATCTACCAGAAAGTATTCCTCCGTCTTTTTTATTGCAAAACAGGTATTATAGCAGTTGGTCACAGTGGCATTCCCTGTGCCCAATAAAATCAGTTCCTCTTTCATTCCTTCCCTCCCTCGTGTCCTATGTAATCTATTTTATACCAAAAATCATTCCATAACAAGAAGGAAACGACAGAGAATGGGGGACAGCTGTCCCCCATTCTCTGTTACATAGCTTTTTTATAAATATCTGCGATTTCTTCCTGGGTAAATACCACCGGATTATTTGCTACGGATGCCGCAGAAACCTTCATACAGTTTTCTGCCATCCATGGAATATCTTCCTGTGTAAGTCCAAGGTCAGACAAGGTCAGATTCATATCCAGCTTCGCCAGAAGTGCTTTTACCTGTTCTGCACAGTCGGAAGCGTCCTTTCCACCCAGAATCTGAGAGATTTTTCCAAATTTGTACAAATCACCTTTATAAGAAGCCTCAATCACTGCAGGTGTCAGTGCTGCAAGTCCATGTCCATGCACAATGTCTTTCAATCCGGAAGCCGGATGTTCCATTCCATGAGCCAGTGTAACGCCTGCCTGATTAATCACCATACCACCTATCGTGCTGGCGATTGTAATTTTTTCCCATTTTTCTTTCTCTTTTGATCCGTTATACAGATTCATCAGGCTGTCCTGAATCAGTTCCATCGCATACAGCGCAAGGGCATCCGTAAAGGGCTGTGAAATTTTAGAAGTATAGGCTTCCATACTGTGGCAAAGTGCATCAAAGCCTACAGAAGCAAGCACTTTTTTCGGCATGGTCATCATACATTCCGGATCCACAATAGAAGCTTTTGCTATAATGGCATTGCAGCGAAGAGATTTCTTATCTCCATTTTCCGGATTGGTGAGCACTGCGAATCCGTTTCCTTCTGATCCGGTTCCACAGGTCGTTGGAATCAGAAGCAGAGGCAATGCTTTTTCACTTTTCAGCCGATTAAATATGTAATCATTGATATCTCCTTCATTTACCGAAAGAAATGCAATGGCTTTTGCGCAGTCCATAATGCTTCCGCCGCCAATGGCAACTACCAGATCACAGGCATTTTCTTTTGCAAATGCAGCCCCTTCGATTGCGGTTGTTGTCAATGGATTCTGAGATACTTTATCAAACAACACACTGTCAATTCCTGCTGCCTTTAAGCTGTCATTGACTTTATCATAAAGACCGGATTTCTTTGCACTGGATTTTCCGGTTACGATCAGCGCTTTTTTTCCATAAGCTTTTGCAAGCTCTCCTGTTTCTTTTACTTTACCGCATCCGAAAACCACATTTACCGGTAAATAATAATTAAAATTCATAATTTTGCCTCCCTGCGCATTTACTGAAAATGCACTTCTCTTTGTAATAATATTTTATTAATAGCTGCATCAATGGCTGCATCCAGGGCTGCGGAAATTTCTTCATCACTGGACTGCAGAGCCACAGCATCCTCATCCGAAATAATTTCAACAAGAATACCGAATTTTTCTTTGTATTTGCTCTTACATACGACACAGAAAACAGCTCCCAGCAGACACCAGCCACCTGCTATGATCCATTCCTGCCAGGTCAGTGCTGCACCGGAACCGGGAAGCAGATACATCACTACCATAAACCCAGACATTAAAACTGCCATAGCACCTACAAATTTATAATTTTTCACTTTATAAGGTCTTTCCATATCCGGTTCTTTTTTTCTCAGAATCAGGAAAGAAATCGAAACCATACAATAAGCAATACAGCAACCAAAGTTTCCGGCATCTACGATCCATACCAGCATCTTTCTTCCTGCAAACGGGGCCAGGACCGAAAGAAAACCAATCAGATAGAGGGCATTCACCGGCGTCTTGTATTTCGGATGCAGTTTTGCAAACGTATAAGGAATCATATAAGATTCTGCCATGGAATACATGGCACGGCTTCCGCCCATAAGGAAAGAATTCCAGCTGGTTACGATTCCACACATACCACCGATAATAATTACTTTTGCCATCATGGTAGAATTAAATGCTTTTCCCATGGCATCTGCAGTAACCAGTCCCGTTCCGCTCTGAGAAGTTACGATTTCCGAAGGATTCAGAATATAACCGACTGCAAGAATAATCAACGCATAGAATACGACTGCCATGACAACCGAAAGAATCATAATCTTTCCGATTTTCTTCAGAGGCACATTAATTTCTTCTGCTGCCTGAGGAATGACATCAAATCCAATAAAATAGAACGGGGTCATAACAGCAACGGCAAGCACTGCTTTTATCATACTTCCTGTGGATTCTCCCACAAAGAACTGCGGAGCCATATTAGACATATCTCCGTTGATTGCAGATGCAACCATCAGAATGATACCGACACCGCCGATGATCACGGTCAATATGGTCTGTAAAACAGCTGCTGTTTTTACACCGTGAATGTTGATATACGTCATAACAATCGAGACAAGAACTGCAACAGCAAGCCAGGATGCATACACATCAAATCCTGCAACGGTATACAGATACCCTTTCAAAAAAGGCGGATAAATATAAGTGATAATCGTAGGAAGCGCACAGGCTTCAAAGCAGACGACACCCACATATCCAAGAATAATTGCCCAGGTACATACAAAAGATCCCATAGGTCCCATTGCCCTGTGGCTGAAAACATGTTCTCCTCCGCATTGCGGCATCGCACCGGTCAGTTCTGCGTAGGTCAGCCCTACAAAGAACACCATCACACCACCGATGGCAAAACCGATGGCTGCACCAAGTACACCGCCGTTTCCAATCCAGTCACCGGAGGATACCACCCATCCCCAGCCAATCATTGCTCCGAAAGCAATAACAAGAATATCCCATGCACCAAGCACTTTGTCAAATTCTGAAGATTTTTTCTGTTCCATGATCCATCACTCCTTTCCGCCAAATACTTTGTCTGCAACTTCTTCAATGAGTTTAACCGTTCCATCCAGTCCAAGCAGACTGGAATCGATCAATAAATGACGATTGTGACGGTCCCCTCTGTAAGTTCCCGTCATCTGTTTATATCTGGCATGAAGCATTTCATCATTCTTCTGAATCAACAGAATTGCATCATCTCTCGTCAGATTATGGGCATTCATAACATTTTTGATACGAACCTCATCCGGCGCATAAATAAATACATTCAGACAATTATCCTGATGTCTCAGAATATAATCGGAACATCTTCCAATAAAAACACAGGAACCACGGGCAGCCAGCTTCTTGATCGCTTCTGACTGAATATAAACCATACGCTTTGTCAAATTGGCATACCTGGTCGGTCCGCCCTGTCCAATCGCAGATCCTGTTTGTTTTCCTCTGACATCAATACCGGCCTCTGCCTTTTCCGCCAGATCCTTGGAAAATCCTGCTTCTTCAATAATGTCATCCACTAACTTTCTGTCATAATAGGCAATACCAAGATCCTTTGCAATCCTTTTTCCGATCTCAGGACCCAGACATCCATATTCACATCCTACAGATATCACAAATTGTTTTTTCATATAACATCTCCTGTTCTTTTTTATAAGAAAAAAGAAGCCTGACATTCTCTGTCAAAGCTCCTTTGCTTCTTTTTCCGTATTTTACAGTGCTTCTACTGCTTCTTTGATGATTGCCACTGCCTTGTCACAATCTTCTTTTGTAATGATAAGCGGCGGAATCATACGAATGATATGTGCTCCGATAGCTGTCAATAATAATTTTCTATGGAGACATTCATGTTTTACATCCACACCTGAGATACTGTCATCAAATTCCACACCAACCAGAAGACCCTGTCCTCTTACCTCTTTTACATGTGGAAGTGTTTTTAATTTTTCTATGAAATATGCGCCAACTTCTTTTGCATTTCCAGCAAGGTTACGATCCAGAAGTTCATTCACCTCTGCAAGAGCTGCTGCACAACATACCGGATGTCCTCCGAACGTGGTTCCATGAGATCCCGGTGTAAATGCTTTTGCAACTTCTTCTGTCGCACAGATCGCACCGATTGGCATACCACCCCCCAGCGCCTTTGCCATCGATACAATATCCGGTTTAATGCCGTAATTCATATAAGACATGACTGCACCGGTTCTGCACCATCCGGTCTGCACTTCATCAATCAGAAGCAACATTCCTTTTTCATCACAGAACGCTCTTAAGCCTTGCATAAATTCCTGTGTAGCAGGATGTACACCGCCTTCCCCCTGTACCGGTTCGATCATAATGGCAATTGTATTTTCTGTGCAGGCATCTTTGAATGCCTGAAGGTCGTTATAAGGTGCATAAGAAAATCCGTAAGTCATAGGTCCGAAACCAACCTGGCATCCATTTCCCGGCTGACCGGTTGCTGACATGGCACCAAAAGTTCTTCCATGAAATCCCATTTTTGCTGTTACAATATGATATTTATTGGGACCGTATTTTTCAATTCCATATTTACGTGCCATTTTTATCATGGCTTCATTTGCTTCTGTACCGGAATTTTGGTAGAAGATCTTGTCCATTCCAATGGTGGTACAGACCTTTTCGGCAAGCAAAGCCTGCGGAATGGTATAAGGATAATTAAACGTATGCATAATATCTGCAACCTGATCCTGTACTGCTTTTACTACTTTTTCATTACAGTTTCCTGCTGAGTTTACCGCAATTCCTGCATAGAAGTCCAGATAAACTTCTCCCTTCTCATCGTATACATACTGATCCTTTGCGGTTTCTGCCAGAAAGTCAAAACGTTCATACGTCTCAATCATGTACTTATTTACTTTGTCCTTAATGTCCTGTGCAGTAAGTCCTGTGTCTTTTAATCTCATGGCTGGTTCCTCCTTAATGTAATAAAAAAACGCCAGCTGTCCAGATTGGACCCGCTGACGTCATTGTCATTGATTTGTATATTATTTTGAACAAACTTAATATATCATACTCAAATTTCCGTGTCAATACCATTTTAAAAGTTTTTTCGTGCAATATATTGAACATACATTTTTCAGTATGCGATAAAAAAGGACATAAAACGTAAAGGTTCTTCTCCTGTATTGATATACACATGAGGCTGATCGGATTCAAAACGGAAAAACTGTTCATGTTGAACAACATGAACGCCATCTTCCAGCTTCACCGAAAGTTCTCCTTCCAGTATAGCAATATATTCTTTTGTCCGTTCTCCGTGAGATCCGCTTTCGTAGACACCTCCCGGTTCAATATCAATCCGGTAAATTTCTACTGTACGGTTATCTGCAATGGGAAAACAGGTCCATACCCGATACTGGCCCACTGCCTCCTTTGTAGGAGTCAGTTTTTGAATATCCACCAGATAAGAATCCCCCTGAGGCGGCTGTGTCAGATCCTGCAGATCAATGCGCAGTCCACTCATGATTTTTCCCAAAACACCGATGGAAGGATTGGCATCTCCCTTTTCGATGGTAGAGAGCATGCTTTTACTGACTCCCGTCTGCTCTGCTGCCACATCCAGGCTCATTCCTTTGGCTTTCCTGATTTTTTTTAAATTAATTGCAATATTGTGAGATAAATAGTCCATTTCCTTCCCCTTTGCTTTTCCATTTAACGGTTTAAATATTGCTCGATCATAGTCTCCTGATAAGCAGCACATTTTTTTATAAGCATACTCCGCTTGATATCCAACAGCTCCGGTATCACGACTTTTTCCAGCTTCTTCAACCTTGCTTCTTCCAATCGGACAGAAGAAATGTATTTTTCATAAAAATCCGTTTCATAATTCCACAGAACCAGCCGGTCTTTGTATCGCTCTTTCAGACGCTGTGCAATGAGCAAACCTTCCGGATCAAAATCCCCGGCATAATACAATATCCTGTTTTCCGCTAATCGATCCAGTAAAACAAAAGTCGCAAGTCTCGGCTGCCCATTCCCACAGACCAGGGTACGATCCGGATATTTCTGCATCAGTTCCGAAAAAACTGCCGGATTTTCCACCACGTAAACAGAAGCTCCATCCTGCCCCCAGATTTTGCTCAGATTTCCAAGCGTCAGAAGCGTCAGCTTAACCGGCTCTTTTTCTTCAAAAAAACCTTCTATTCCCCTGTGGAGTGTTCCATCCTTTTTTCTGGCATGAATACCATAAACAAGGGTATCATTGGAAAGATTATCTTTCAGGATTCCTGCCTCATAAAGGATTCTGTTTTTTCTTTCTGCTGCAGACATACCGGAGAAAACCATTTCTTTTCCACATGACCGGGAATTCAGAAAAGCAATCAGCAAACGTTCTCCCGGCATCCCTTCATCAAAAAAATGGGGATTTCCCGTAGTCCGGGCAGAAAACACCGCCAGAAGTTCCGGGGATTCTGGAAGGGCATCTATACTTTTTATGAATGTGAGCAGCAGTTCTCGAAGCTTCCCGGGCTGTTCCCCATATTGCTGCATCAGAAAGACAAATCCTTCTCCTCTTTCCTGCAGTGTCTGTTCCAGCCATCTTTTCCCTGGAGAAGCTTCCACACGATCCAGCACATCCTGAAAAAATTGCCGCCGCTTCGTTTCTTCCAGTTTTTCTCTTTCTTTTCTGGAAATCAAAGCTTCGCCCAGATAATCTTCCAGAATCTCTTCCCAGGAGAGTTCCGAAAACCGGCTTTTTTTCAATGCTTTTTCCATACTTTCAAAAGACACTGTCACACTTTTCTGTCCGGAAAAATTCTTCTGCAAAAAACCGCCCAGATGCTGTCTGTCCTGTTCACGCAGTCCGGTGAGCACCACTTTTCCTCCCAGGCGCCCCAGACTTTTGTATTTTTCATAGAATTTTTCAAACAGTTTCTGATAGACCGGCCGCTCCCGGAAATAAGAGACACAGACTTCCAATTGTTTCTCATGTCTGTCCATATTGTGCAATCTCCCCGGAATCTTTCACAAGATTTCTTGTCTTTCCGTTCCAAACATAAGGAATTATGGTTACATATTTGGCATTTTCCGGACGAACCAGCTGGTAAATGGCAATCCCGGGAACCGTATCACAGTCTCCCCAGAGAATCTGAGAATTGATCATAAAGTTAAATTCAAATTCCACCATAAGCCGGAACATATCCCGGATATTGGTTTCATCCACACCGGCAAAGGCCTCATCCAGAGAAATCAGTCTTGGAGCATCTTTTCTTGCACCTGCATACTTGGCAACTACCGCAGAAAACAGTGGTACATACATAGCCATAGCCTTCTCACCGCCGCTGAATGTAAAGAATACACGGTCTGTCAGTTCTTTTTTCTTTTCCCCAGTTTTCTGACATTCCAACTGGAACTCAAACCATTTCCGGTAATCCAGCACTTCCCGCATAACACTGTGGAAAGACTGTACAGAACCGGTCTCATCTGCGATTTTCCGTGCCTCTTCGATTTTGGAACGAAAATGCGAAGACAGACGTTCCACTTCTTCCTGGCGCATGATTTCCACATCTTTCTGGAGAAGTTCCACCAATGTCCTGGTATCCAGCTGTTCCTCTGTTTCTGCCCGTTTATTCTTCCATCGAAGACTTAATTTCAGTCCGCTTGAGGTCTGCATGGATTCCATCAACCCGTTCATTTTTTCCACCCAGCCCTTGCTTGCCTGAATCTTTCCACGAATCTTCTTGCTGATGGTATTGGCTAGGATGTCTTCAAAAAGTTCTCTATCCCGGTCACTGAGCAGCCGTTTCTGTTCCTCTGCATCCTGACTCAGCTTCTGGATCAATTCTTTAAACCGCACCGGCATGCCTCTGTATTTTGCAGAAATATCAATCCGTTTCATACTCACCTCAAAAATCGAGGTTTCTTCATCCATATCTGCGAACCGGGTTTCCAATGTCATCTGATACTCCAACAGATACATACGATTCTGGTGATAAACTTCCTGGAGACTGCCAAGCAGATCGGTCTGTTTTCTGTTGCCGAACTTTCCAGCCATCCTGCTGCATACTTTGGCTGCCTGTTCTTCCGGATTCTCACTGCCTGGAACTTCCGGTTCCACATAGCCCAGATGATATTCTTCCGCAAATGCTTTTCCCAGCCATTCCCTTCGTCTTCGGATATTCTCCAGTTTTTTTCATTTTCCAGATATTTTTCGTTTAATACTTCCTCCTGGTTCTTCAGATCCTGCTGCCGTCCTACAGAAATCTCTCTTTCCTCAGGAATCCGATTCAGACGGAGGATACAGGTTTCCAGTCTGTCCTGAATCTGCTCATAATCCGTCAGTTTCAGCTGCTCTTTTACAGAGAAGAGCTCTGCCTCTGTTTCTCTTCTCCTGCGGATAATCTTTCCAAGTTCATACCGGATATCATCCAGATCTTCATCAATGGTCTGCAGATATTCTTCCTGGCTTTTCACATAACGGACACCATTCCTGTAATTTCCGTGGGCAATCTGTACCTTCATCAATCCATTTCCATAATTCCCCAATGCCTTTTGTGCAGACTGAAACACATCCAGTCTTGGGGTCATATAGCATTTACTGCAGATTTCCCGTACCCTTAAGCGGACTTCTTCCAGTTTCTTACGTTCCTTATCGGTTCTTTCCCGAATTTCCCCAAGGCGACTGCACAATACTTCCAGCTGGTATTCTTTTCTTGCTCTTGTTTTTAAACTCTTCAATCGTGGTTACTTTCCGTGTATCCTGAATGGTCGACAGATTTCCCCAGTTCACAAGGGCACTCAGATCCTGCTGACATTGTTCCGGCGTATATTGGGCAAAATGAGAATCTTCCCGCAGTTCCTCATAGACCTCTTCCTGATACATCCAGTACTTTAATTTTTCATAATTCAAATAAAAAAGCCGGATAATGGAACGATACCGATCTGCATTTTCCACAGTCAGATACCTGGCTTCCATCACCGGTTTTATCAGTTTTTCGTGAATTTTCATGGAATCCTGCTTTCCTTTCTCCTAAAGCTTTTGAACTATGCTTCAGTAAACCTTTCTGCTATCCATGGTAGCATAGAGAAAAGAAAGATACAAGATACTTTTCAAAAAAATCATAAACTTTTCTGATTATTTAATGCCGATCCTTGCGGCATTTTCTCATCATCTGATATTAAATGTTGTCACCTTATTATCTGTTAATACTCTTGTCTGCGTCACATCGCCGTTTGTCATATTCACCTGAACTTCATATAACATTTGAGATGCAGACGGATTACCGGGCATTCCACAGCGCACAGACGTGGTATAGACAGAGCCATTTACGCTCCCTTCCATGACTGTCAAATCGGAGCCATCGGAATCTTCCGTTCCCTTTTGATAATGTGCTACCAGTTTTTCATACACTTCCTGCTCTGTCATTCCACTATTTTCCGATTCACTTTCACTATCAGAGGATTGGCCAGCATTACTATTGTCTTCCCCATAAAAATCGTTCCAGGAAACAAAACCTTCTTCCCCATCCACATTATAAATCCCATAATACGGAAGTATTTCTGTTGTCTGTACATCAAGAAATGCATATAACCAGGATACAAATCCATCCGGCAAATCCCTTATAGCGATTCCCGGCAGATAAATACGAAACTCGTCTGCATGATCAAAACCATAGGCGTCCGCCATCACATAACGCATGCCATTCTGAATGTATTCTTCTCCTTTTGTTCCTTCTGTATTTAGATACTCAAGTTTCATGGTATAAGTATACGTGTCAATTTGCTTCGGGGTGGTAAATTTCCCTTCAAAATTGCAAAGATAAATACTGCCATTGGGGTATCCTTCTCCCGTATCGCCAAGTTCGGAATCACTGTAAGTTCCTTTAAATGTCCCATCCGTATTCAGTTCCAAATGAGTTCCCCAGCCACCGGCTCCGCTGCTGAATTCAAAACCTGATGGCATCCTGGCAAAAATATTTTCCTGTGATTCTTCTGGCGTTTCTGTTTTATTCAGCAAAATGGCAACAAAATTCGTCTGTTCTTCTGTTATTGTAATGTCTTGAGACGTTTCTTCATATCCTTCTGCTTTTGCCTTTATGGTATAACCTCCTTTTGCCAAAAAAACACTAAAGGTCTGGTCATTATCCAAATCTATTTTCTGTTCTGTTCCATCGTCTTTTCCGGTAATTGTAATCTCTGCCTCTACCAGTTCCATTTCATCTTCATTCTCAACATTTATATATGTATATCCCAGAAGCAAAAACCTGTCTTTTTCTTTCTCCGTTCCATCCGGATCTGTCTCCTGTGCTTTTTTGACTGCACGATAAGCATTAAGAAGCAAATAGGAATTCTCCCCTTCCATTTCCTTTTCAGCAGAAGAAAGCAGAATCTGCCTTACCTGCTCTGCTGTAAATTCCGGATGAACACCCCAGATCAAAGCTGCTGTACCGGCAACCATCGGTGTAGCCTGAGAAGTTCCCTGCATATATTCTGTGATATTGGTTGGATAATCACTTAAAATTTCAACATTAGTAGCTTCCCCATTTTCCATGATACAGCCGCCTGGTGCATAGAGATTCACCCGTTCTCCGGTATTGCTGAAATTCGAAATTCTAAAATCGTACCATTTTGAAACACGGGAAGAAGAATCCACGACTGTTGTGTCGGTTGCTGCTCCTGAAGGCAAGCTGCCAATAGTATCTGTATTTCCATCAGATTTTGTCTTCGAATTTTTTGTAAGATTCACAGCACCCACCACCAGAATATGTGCTTTCACTTCATCATCGGCAATGGATCCGAATATATCATATCTGGCATCACAGATTTTTCGGATTCTGGATGTATCCGAATCTCCCTGCTCTGCCTTTCTGTACCCGTAAGGATGTTCTTCATCCACATCCACTTTTATATAATCATATCCACTGTTATTTCCTGCAGATTTCACAATTAGAAAATCATACTTTTTTAAACAGCGTTTCAGAAATTTTTCCATGGTATCCCTCAGCTGATTCAACTCATTGACTGCCGCATCTGTCCTGTCATCTTCCTTGGTATCTTCCTGTTGTGCCGCAAACAGCAGAGTATCCCATCCCATAGAAATATTGATCACTTTTACATTTTTTTCAAGAAGAGCAGCAATTGCGTACTTCATGCCCATGAGAGATATATTCCAGTGATCTGAATTACCATAAAGAGAAACACCATACAAATTTGCGTTCTGACTGATTCCACATATTCCAAATCCATTATTTCTGGCACCGATGATTCCGGCATCCACACTTCCATGTGACAGTGCACCGGATGACTGTTTCGGTTCCACTTCCTGTTTCTGCTGTTCTGCATTTACCGCTTCCTCATACAGATGACTCACATCCATATCATCCTGTCCGATAATTCCATCCTGCGCAAACGCATCTGTCAGATCTTCATTTGTCCGGTCAAAATAAGAATCAATTAACCCTACATTCACCAACGAAAAATCCTGATCCATATTCCATACCTTTGGCATCATGATGGCTTCTGCCCACCAGTTCGCACCATCGGGGGACCAGCTAGTCCAGATACTGCCAGATGTATCTTCCGGATAGCGTGCGGAAATCCAGGGATCTGTGGTATAATCAATGGAATTTGGCTGAACTTCCATAACTGTCTCAAGGGTCACTTCATAAATCTCATCTTTTTCTTTCAATTCCGTAATAAGTTTCACTAACTCTTCATAACTTTTTTCTTCCTGAAACTGAATCTGATAATCTCCCGTCAGTGGAATATAACCGAGCATTTTTGCACCATAAGAATTTACAATTTCTTCAATCTCGGAAGAGTCCGTATCTTCATAAGCAGTAAGAAGCAGCCTGGAATCCACATATCGAACTCCGTTCTCATATCGGATATCATCTTTGGTAAAGCACCCATAATATGCTTCCTGTTGTTCCTGATTCTCCTCTTTCTTCTTATTGCTGTTTTCCGCCGGTTTCTTTCCCCCGTACAAAGCCAATACAACACCTGTCACTGCCGCCGCAAAAATCACAAAGCTCAGAAGAATCCGCCATTTCCCCTTTCCTGATCCATGATTTCCATTTGAATCGGACTTCTCGGGATTTTTCTCAGGCTCCTTTTCTTCCATTTGTATTTCCTTCCCGCAAAATCCACAAAATCGGGCATCTTTCGGAATCTCTTTTCCGCAATGAGGACACTTCATACAATCACCTCCGTTCATCTCTTTTATCCTCTTGCGTAAATTGTATCAAATTTCCAGTATAGATGTAAAGAGGGGCCGGTACATAGCCACCTTCTACATTACATAATCATTCCATTTATCATAATTTCTTTTCATTGCTTTTCCTCCTTCCCACTTGTATAATTTAAAATATGAACTCCTGTTTATGAAACTTACACCCGGAAGAAAGGAATATCGTTCTATGCATACGTCTTTAAATCTCACAAAAGATCTGCAGGATTTTCTGTTATGTGATCCCTTAAAAGTAACCTGGAGCTGGCTGTTTCCACGAAAACTTCAAAATTGTTTATTAAAAGGATTTCAGTCAAAAGATCCGGATGCCTACAACCAGATTTTCCCGGAAGGAACAAAGATCGAATTTACCAAGTATATCGTACGCCTCTTAATTCCTGACGATTTCCGCAAAATGGATGGGGAAACCGATCTGGCAGCTCCAAAAGATTTTACCCAGGATCCGGAATTAAAAAAGAGCGATAATATTTTTTCCAGATACTGGACCGGCAATCCAAGTCTGTATTATCGATACGACGCAACAATCCATAGGATTCGGGAATACGCCAGTGTGGGATGTTATTCTTTTGATACGTTCAAATTTCATGATAATCTGAAGAAAAACCTTAAGATCCTGCTTTCCTGGTTGTCCAACCAGGAACGAATGGCTTATGAATCCTACATTCATGCCCTTATAGAACAGATTGACCGAATCCCCTCCTTAAAAGAAATCAATCTCCTGCATTTATTTGAAAACAAGGAAGATTACCCCGATTTCTGTTCAAAACTAAGCAGTCTGGTTTCCATCGCCGCAACCTTACCTGTGTGGGACAGACCTGAAATCAATTACAAAGATCTGGCAGTCATCCTTCTTCCTTATCGCCCTGCTGTACAATCAAGGAATACCAATAACGAAGAATGGCAGGAAACCTATGTAACTCAAAGAAAAAATTCTGCCGCCCAAAAACTGACTGCTGCATTATCCGATTTTGAAGCAGGTGACTACCGCTCCTGCGGCCAGAAGTGCAGTGAAATTATTGATTCGTTTTTTGTTGACGATATCATAATCGGTAACGCCTATTACCACCTTGCAATCTGCTGCTTGAATCATGGGTATGAATACAAAGGACATACTGATATCATTCCGCTGCTTGAAAAATCTCTGGAATACGGATATACGGATGCAGCTCATCTGCTCAAAACATATTCCGAATCCACTTCTTCTTTCCCGGAACTTTTATCCTGTAAACCCATTCATGCAATTTCAGAAAATGCATACCTTGTATTTAACACATCCTCAGAAAATGCATGTGTACACACCTTTATAAAAACAATTCCTAAAAGTAAGGAAAAAGAAGAGCTACGCAAAGAACATATGATCTTCGCTTTATCTGATCCGGCACTGAAAGAGACCGTTACTCCTCATAAAGATCTGCGGTATCTTCTGTTCCATGATGATCATAAAAAAAACTTTCAGGATTTCATCCATATTCTTGATACCATTGAGTATTTTGGAAAAAGCGATTCCAAAAAGACAGCCGAGATGAACTGGAGTAATATCACTATCTATCTTCGTATTTGTGAAGATCGCTATACTTCCTTGCTTGACACAGCATTAAAACGCATTCCTGATGCCCATATTCATCTTTATACCATTGATGACGCCAGATGGCCTGTTCAGCAGTTACTCAGTTACCATCCGCTTTTTTATTCCTTCAGCTCCTTTGGAAAATGGGATCTTCACGATTCAAAAGCCAAGTCTGTAACCTTAAACTACACAGTCATCAGTGCAAAAGATGACCAGCTGACTAACTGGCTTGTTCGGGAGGCTTTCTGGCTCGGTTGCTTTTTCTACAAAAATATCTGCTTAAATATTAATGTAATTTCACCGGAAGCAGCAAAAATAGATGCCCGCCTTCATTTTGACTGTCCCAATATGTATACAGAGCTTCCGGATTCCCAACAGATCTCCGCAGTCAGGGTCAATCCTTCCACACAAGTTGATTTCCTGTCATCTGCAAATCTGATTTCAGCACTGAATGAGCTGAACAAAGTCCCAAACACCTTTCATTATATTATTGTCAATGGTGAAGACGAAATCGAAAGTTTAAATTTGGGAATCAGAATACGGGAATGGAGCATCCAGCAGATTGTCCAGGCAAACAGACGTCCCGATAAGGCTTCTTTGCCTGTTATTGCGTTCCACTGTAAAGATACGAATATTGGCCATCTTTCCAGACAGCTGGTTGTACAGACCATTGAACATGGAGATGCATGGTTTAATAACTATAATCTGATTCCATTCGGAATGTTGAATGACCGATACACATGGGATGAAATAGACGGGGGATATCTCGAAAGAATGGCTCAATGTACGCATTTACAATACCGCGGTCTGGAACCTTCTGCAAGTAAGGAGGAGGCAGAAAAATACCTGATGGATTATTTCAGAAGATCCTATAACCGGGATTCTTCCATGTCTGTGGCACTCAGTATGCCCTATCGCCTTTTTCAGACTGCTGTAGATACAGAAATGGATCACCTTCTTCCCCCGGACAGATGGGAAATTTCCGAAAAATATCCCTTCACACAAGGAATAAATGTTCAGGAAACCGCAAAGCAATTTCGTGATGGTTTATCAAACATATATTCCAACAAAGAAAATCTCACTTTCTATGAACATACAAGATGGCTTCGATGGTCCATCTCTCATGGATGGATTACTGCAAAACCGGAACAGGTTGTAAATTATATAAAGGCAGGAAATCCAGGACAACAATTATTCATTGCCCGCATGCATGGATGCATTTGTTCCGTTGATGATTTGAAACTTCTGTCAGACACCCTGTGTGAAAATGCCACAAAAAATAACTGGAAACCCTTTGCTGCCCGAATGGAACCAATCACCATTAAACAGGACAATATTGACCGGAGATATACCAGCGGCTATAAATTTATTCCTAAAGACTTTATGCAAACGAATCAGTCAAATATTGAGATGACTCCGGAAATCCTGCGGACAGAATGGTTTACACATGAAAACAGCAAATAAGGAATGGAATCTCCATTCCTTATTTGCTGTCTTCCAACACCTCATATGTCCTGTCAAATTCTTCCCATCCCACAAAATTGAATTCTGCGTCCTGAACGGATCCGTCCTCCCTGTAGGAAATACTGTAAAAGAGAATGACTGCATCTTTTGCAGCCGCTTCCTTTGTTCCCCACAATCTGGCTGAATAGTATTTATCCGGACAATTTTCCTCAATCACAAGCCCTTTTTCACGAATCAGAAATAAAACTTCCGGACACATAGGTTCCTCCACGGTCCAGGCATTCAGGACCTCTGGAATCTGCTCATACTCTTCTTTGGTAACCTTCCTGTGTTTTTTTTCAAAATAGTCCGATCCATTGGGATACGGAAAGCCTTCCGAATCAATTTTCACGTAATCATCAGCCTGCGCCAACTGTCCATGTCCCGTATTCCCTCTTACCGCTTCTCTGGAAAATACTTCATATCTGCCGTCGTCCAGTGGAATTACTTTCTTTTCGACAATCAGCTTCTTGATAACCCGATTTTTTTCAGAAAGACGCCAGGCTTTCACGGTCTTTCCTTTTTTCTTTCTCACTCTCATCATTTCTCATATCCTCTGCTACTTTCTGTTCTTTCCTATACAAGACCAGTATAAAGGCAAAAAGAAATTTCCAGGCATATCCGGAATCCTTGAAAATGAAACTGTTTCTGAAACATTTCTGCTTACTGCATGTAATATCGTTTCCGTTCAACTTCCGTAAGTTTTCTGTTCCCCAACAAAGCTTCTGCCCGGTCTTTTAACTCCTCATACGTATAAAAAGGTGCCGCATAGTAGGTGTCTTCACTTAAAGATCTGCAATAGATTTCCCGTTTCCGAAAATTCACATGCCCATAAGGAACCACGGCATAAGGATAAATCTGAAAGTTCTGATCCACTTGATAAACAGCAAGTTCCGAAAATTGAAATCCGTTTTCTTCATCTGCTGTCATCACCCCATCACCGGTTCTTAAAGCAAAATACTCTCCTTCCGGATCTGTGATCAGTTCCGTCTTACATGCTCCGATTCCATCCAGATATTGATCGGTCACTTTGCTTTTTGTCTCAATATCCCAAATTTGCAGACGCCTGCTTTCATCATAGATGATCAGTTGTTTGTCATGATGAAAAAAGCCAAACAAAGGATTCCCTCTATTTATTTTATTCACTGCTATCTTAAATAAAAGTGTGTCTTCATCAGAGTTTGTAATTTCAATATAGTGTCCATCACAGCTTGCAACCAGACTGCTTTCTGTCCCTTCAACCACCTCCGAAGCTTTCATACAATCAGGAAAAACCAATTCCCCTTCTGACGGAATCATATTGGAATCTACGACTAATCCGGAAAAAACAAGCCTGTCCGAATCAATTACCGGCTGTACCAGAACACTTTCTGATGTATCATAATAGACACTGTAAATATTCTGACCAATAGAAAACATTTTCGAATACCCTTCAATCCAGTGGCGATAAACACTTCCATCATACAGCCCTACCAGAAGATTATGTTCATTCATAGATTTTACATTCCTTATAATCCCGTCAAAATTATTTCGGACTAAAACTTCATTTGTTTCAGAATCCAGGATGAGCAATTCATCGACAATCCAAAAAACAGTAATTTCTCTTTCTATGTTTTCATAAATAAATTCCTGTATATTATCAATTCCTACATTATGCACTCCCCACAATGTATAATCCGGCATGGTTTCACTGGTCCATAATTCCCGTTTTCTGCTTATAGAATAAACAGCTGCCCGAAAAGCCCTGGTATAATAATTGGAATCAATCATGTCCTCCAGTTCTTTATACCAGATTACCGCTATTTTATCCTCATCTATGTAAGAGAATGTACTGACACTGTCTGCTCCTATTTTCATGATATTTTTACTGTTCAGCTCAATCACAAACAATGCTTTCGACAACTGTTCCTTTAATGGATCCGACGTATTGTGTCCGATTCCAACAGTCAACTTTTCTCCATCCGGAGAAAATTCCATGGCAGTAACTTGTATCTTTTCTTCATACACATCCATATCCAATTCAAACATCAATGGCGCATCCCTGCCTGAATCACTTCCGTCATAGATATAAACACAAGTATCATAGGGATAGGATACCGCAAAGGACTGTTCATAAATTGCCACAGGATTCCCCGACCAGTACGTACTCTTACTTTTGCTTTCGATGGTGCGTATACAACACTGGTTTCTGATATCAAGGATATAAAAATAATGATCTGTCATCAGTACGATCCGGTCATTGGTCAAAAAATATCCATCCACAAAAACAGAATCCTCCTGATCTGCAAAATCAGAAACCTTTGTCTTCCAGATCAATTCCGTATTCGAAGTATCAAAAAAACTGGCCCGTCCTTCACTGTCCAGGCTGAAGAAAACATCTCCCTGCGGGCTGAATGCATTGACGTCTGTTGTTGTTCCATCCAGATTCACGGAAATTACCGGTTGAAACGAACAATAACTTCCGGAATGATAATAAGAATACAGTGCCCTGTTCAGAGCATACATCTGTTCCGGTACCACCGGACCATTTTCAGAACTATTCTCCGGTGTAATGGCCAGCGAAGTCATAAGAGAACCATACCGGTCACCCTCATCCATTAATTTATTTGCTTCCTGCACCAGATATCTTGCCTGATTTTTTCTGGTCTCCTGATATTGTTCCTGTATACGCATGTTCTGGTAAATGGCATACATAGAAAAAAGAATCGCCAAAGCCATTCCCATCCCCATACCGGTCACCATCCGTCTCATCCTGTACTCTCGATGCCGCTGTTTCAAATCATCATAATTGCATCCTAACATGGCTGCAGCTAAACGAAGAAATTCACTGTCCAGTTTCTTCAGAATTTCTTTCTCACTGCCTCCTCTGACATCTGCTGCCAGAGGTTCTGCCTTTTCACAGAGGAGAGAAGGGAAAGACTCCTCCGGCTCTCCCCTAACCAGCACAGTCAGCACCTTATCCCTTCCATGATGACTGACAAAATATTCTACTTCCCTCTGTACCCACTCCGATGCAAGCGCCTCCGGTGAACAGATCACAATCAAAAATTCTGAATGATCCAGTGCTTCGTAAATGGTATCCGTAAGATTTGACGAAAGGGGTAATTCCTCCCGGTCCCGAAAAATTCTTCTTATCTTTTTCTTCCCTGTTTCTCTTTGTATTTTCTTGGGTATATGATAATGCTCCAGCTTTTTATGCAATGCTTCTGCCACCATGGAATCTGTTTTTACATGCCTGTAACTGATAAAAGCATCATACTGTATTCCACTGTTTTTATTTTCTGACTGATTTTTCATATAAAACGATCACCTTTAATCTATCTTTTTCAGTTGGAATAATTCAAAATATTTCTGATAAATTCCCCAGTTTTGGCATCCACGTCTGCACTGGCTACAGTTTTGCCATCTTTCACAAAGCTCACATAAATAAGCCACCGTTCTCCCGTATCCCAGTAATATTTTTCACTTTGCTCACATGTTATTTCCGGACCAGAAGGAACCCCCAGCTGCCCTCTTATAGAAGCAATCTGTTCTTCTGACAATCCATCTTCCATATAAGAATACTCATACGAATAATCCTTCAGATTCACATAAAAAACCACATTTGCACCATCGCCATTTGGGCCTCCATCCATAAAAACTGCAACCGTATCTTCCTGATATTCCACTTTATAAGGCCAGTAAAAATTCTCATTAAAAGTCTCTATTTTTTTCAAAGTATTTCCATTTTTATCTACAGCAAAAAAATCAGGAGAAAAAGCACCGCAAATATAAAGTGTATCATCCGGTCCGAAATCAAAAGAAATACTTCCTCCGGAAAAATCAGAATTTCTCCAGCATTCTGTTCCATCTGCCAGATTCAACACAATAATTCCTGTATCCTCTACATAATAATATCTGTTTCCACGGATTCCTATCTCCTGTACTCCCTCCAACTGCGTTACCGGATATTCACCGGTAGTAATGGACCAGACCGCATTTCCATCTTTATCCAAGCCTGTAATCACAGCAGTCTCTTTGTCGTCCCGGTACTGATGATCAAAAAACACCGTATTCACTTTAATGGATTCCAATTTTAAAGCTCCCGCATCCATATCCTTCTCTACGGTAAGGTTCTGCTCCAGTTTTTCATATCCTTCCAATTCTACAGTAAGCAGATATGTACCCGGAATCAGTTCTGATGAAAAAGCTCCGTTTTCATCCGTGATTACCTCGATTGCATCTCCCGTTTCTGTGTTTGTTATATGCATAGAGACACTGGTCAGCTTTTCTTTGGATTCCTGGTCTTCCAGAACACCAATCAGAGTACAGACAGAATTTTCTTCCTGTGTATCTGTTTCTGTTTCTTCTTCCGGAACAAGTTTCTCTTCTTCGGAAGATACCACAGGCATATTATCTTCCTCGCCTCTCTGTGTTTTCACAGAAAACAACAGGATTGCTGCACCAATTCCGATTCCCACTGCCGCTACTATTACAAGTACAAGCAGAATAAGCCAGGATTGTTTTCTCCTTTTCGGCGTTTGTGGTTCACTTTTTGTGTAATTCAAGGAATCCCCAATCTTTTCTCCGCAAAACCCGCAGAATTTTGCCTGATCCGGTATTTCTTTTTTACAATATGGACATTTCATTCAAATTTCTCCTTTAATCAAATTGTTGGTGCGGATGGATACATCCTCGCGGAAGCGACGATGTATCCGTCTCTTAATCGACCTGTGTATTATTTTAAGTTATCCAGCATTTCCTGTTTTGTACACGCAGAAGGAAGATTTGCCACTAATTCCGGTTTGAAAAGGTCTTTTTTACAAGTCTGATATTCTTCTTCCGAAACTTCTTTTCCTTTCCAATAATAACTAATGTGTTCTTGCCCTTTCTGATCATAACTGATTTTTATTTCTCCTCTGCATAATTCTTCAAATGTTCCATTGGAAACAGAATAAAAAGCATCATAAAGTTGTCCCATGTTTCCTCCACAAGAACAGAACAGATTTCCTTTTTCTATATATGACACACCATTATTCCATATCCATTGGGTTTGAAGATCATTGCCATCAAAATAACAAATAACACCGCCTTCTGCTGTAGAACCATAATTTATAAACAACTCTGGAATATCATCGTTATCAATATACAGCAATCGAATTTCCACTTTATTATATTCTGTTTGATCCGGAACGTTTTCGTTGATATAAGTAATATAGGCCTGTTTCCATGCATCATCATAAGATGCACCGGATATTTTCTGTGTTCCCGGTTCTCCCCATTCACAGATAAACACCCTTCCGCTATTTACCGTCTGTCTGCCAAAATCTCCATCATTCCAGGTTCCATCCTCATATTTGAAATAAAACATCGTATAATCTTCATCGGGATTTTCACTGTTGGGTTCATCCTCATGCCAGTTTGTGTAAGAAACACTTTCCCCATTCTC
This sequence comes from Blautia sp., assembly GCA_051880075.1. Lineage (GTDB taxonomy): Bacteria > Bacillota > Clostridia > Lachnospirales > Lachnospiraceae > Blautia. Next base: position 145,437 of record JBJENG010000013.1, read on the forward strand.
CCAGATCCAGTTTCCTTCTTCCTTGCTGTCTGTAAGTCCAAAATATGCACTTTCGTAGGAAAATTCTCTCAAATAATTATACAGAAATTCATTTTCCTCCGGGCTGGTGATTGTGGCAAGGTAGCCGCCCTGTTCTTCACAGTACTGTTTTGCTGCCTCCCATGTATCGATAGAGTCCAGGTTATATACGTAATAATAATGGCCGTCAAACTCCACCGCATCTTCCGGTAATTGTTCATCAGAACTGTCAGGAGTATCCGCTGCATTGGATGATTCTTCCTCACCTTTCGGAGCAATCACACCCCATTTTCCATCTTTTTTCACCCAGCATTTTCCGTCGTGAACAGGTCGGATTGCTTCAAAATAACCGGAAGGAATGACGATATTTCCGTTTGTATCACGCATTTCCCAGGTTCCATTTTTGTACAAAGGAACAAACCCTTCTGTAGCTCCGTAACAATAGTGCATCTGATAGGTACTATATTCTCCAGTCTGTTCATAGTTCCAGGACTCTTCATATTCAAATGGAATAACGATTTCTCCCTTATTGTTAATATAACCCCATTTTCCATCTTTTTTTACAGCCAACAGGCTACTGCTCTCCGGCCCGCATTCATCATAAATAAAATTAGTCACCAGCTTATTGTCCAGACACACCGCATAAGGTGAAGCCAAAAATGCACTGGCTGAGGTATCCTCTTCTGTAACATAGGCCTGGGATACCGGTATGGCATATTCCGGAATAGTACGGTTAACGGTTTCCTGGAAAATGACTTTCATTTCATCAAATAATTTAATTTCTTCCTCTTCCGCATAGTAAGCATAGGTAAAACCTCCTCCGCCAAGTCCGTCAACAGGATTGATCACATCCCCATCCAGCATAAAAAGTGACCACTCCGTTTTATATTTTTCTGTATAAACCGGCTCTGTCCGATCCAGAAGAATCTTTCCTTCATACCCGAACGGATGAATCGTCACATAATCCATTCCACCATTAAGCTTTCCATCCATGCCAATCAATCCAAGGGAACCGTCTTTTTCTATCACTGCATAATTTCCCATAAATTGAACATTCTGTTCATTCCAGGATCGATCAAAATCTAAATTTTGAATATAGTAAATATCATCTGCCTCAATGGTCGGTTTCACAACCCATTTCGGTGCATATCCTTCTTTTTGTTCCGTTATCACATCCGAATTACTGGAACCGGAAGATTCGATTCCTACTTCTTCAAATGCCTGCGCTATCCGAAGTTTTTTCTGTTTGGACAGTCCTATGGCATCTGCTGTTGCCTCCATATTCCTTCGCAAACCAGAAAAAGAACAATTGGAAGGCAATGTCAACATGGTATGATACCATAACCGGGCAAGTTCTTTTGTCTTAAGGCCTTTACTTTTTTCCCCATCTACTGTCATGAGATAGCCGGCATGGGAAACAATGGTAGAACAATGATGAACCTCATCTTTTGCAACTGCTAAATATTCGATTCCGCTTCTCGTCTCTTCTCCTACGCGGGAAGGATTTCCGCTTTCTTTTGGATTTTTCAGATTTCTGCTTTGATCATAGCCAAATTCTTTTTTTGCATGGAATTTCCAGTCACAACTTCCATCCATTTTCCCATCTGCATAATCCTCGACGAGTTCCCCAAACAAGTCCGAATACGCTTCCATAATTGCACCAGATTCTCCTTCATAAATCATGGCACTTTCTGCCCGTTCTACACTATGGGTATATTCATGGGCAATATCATCATAGGTCAAACCGGCATTTTTATGAAATATCAGTAATCCAAAAACTTTATCTTTTGCAATGTCTTTGGAACAACTACCATCTGAACTGTCAAAAACAAGGGACATGCTTCCGTTTTGATTATTAAATCCAGTTCGATTCAATTTCTGTTCAAAGAAATCATAAGCTGTTTTTGCCTTCAAAAACAAAGTAACTGCTTTTCCATTACTGAAAAAATCGGTATTTTCCCGGATTAGTTCCAGTCTGCTTTTTTTTCCGTATAAATCCAGCGTATAATAACTGTTGTCATCTATCAGGTTTCCATCCGAATCCAGAATCTGCAATTGATTCTGCATTTTAGATTCTGGATGCTCCTGCACAGTTACTGTTTTTCCGTCACTTCCTGTCCAGGTATCCCCTGTCTGTTCATAAGTATTTCCTTTGGAGTCTACCAAAAATATCTGCTTTGGTAAAATTTTCGACTGTTTTCCTGCATCATATACACGCATATTCCTTTCTGTATCTTCCAGAACCCAGGAATCTTCCGCCAGCTGATTTGCTGTGAAAGTCACAAAATTTCGATCCAGATCACCACCTCTGGCTGTAGCCATTTTTGTATAATTTTTTGTCGTACAGAGCAACACTTCTTTTGAATCTGCTCCTATGATGATTTCATAAGGTTCCTGATCAATGACCGCCTCCATTTGATATGCAAATACTGGTGTCTCTGAGAATGCATAAACAACCGGTGTTTTGTTTTCAAAATCCGACAGTTCCATTTCGAACTTTCCCTTATCCCTCAAATACTTCCGTATACTTTCTTTTGCATCTGCTTCAGACAGATCCGCATCTGTGTTTAGTGCTCCCGGGATATCAACTGCATTTGTATTAATTCTTTGTATTGTCCCACTTTCATCTGCTGCAAGAACTATCGTACAGCCATAAACAGGAACACCTTTATAATGTTCCTGCAGCCGGTAATAAGTGATGCTATCCAATTCATTTTTGCTCTGCAATGTCAATTCTTTCAGAGCATTATCGAATCCAGATTTTTCTCCGAACTCGCCTGCAGCGGCAATGGCTGAATTTTCATCCGTAACCAGTTGATCCATTAAAGGATTCATCACCTGGATATCATCCTGTTCCTCCATGCCTGAACGATTGACTGTTGCTAATCCAGATATCTGTGATTTCTTTCCTGTGTATAGAAAAACTCCCGTAATCCCTGCTGCTGAAACTCCAACTATCACAAACAAAAGTAAAAACAGAAACAGAAAACGAATGCGCTTCTTTCCGGAAATTTTCTTACCGCAAAAGCCACAAAACTTTGCCTGATTCGATATTTCATTTTTACAATGTGGACATTTCATCCATTTCCCTCCCTCACCACAACTGATACGTCGTTACTTCACTGGTATATACATTTGTTTCTTCTACTTCCCCTGTTGCCATATTCACTGCCTGGATGTTTACGTGGAAGTACCGACGCTTTCATATTTCCAGTATATTTTTTCGCCAAAATAATCCATTACCAGATATTCATTTCCGGATGGATGGAGGCTTCCGGAATTTAATGTTCCATCTTCATAAGTATGAATTTCATAATCGATTCGGTTATCTACCAGCTGACAGGTTCCTTCCCCGCCATTTCCGGCTCCGATGTAGAAGGAAAAACTTCCATCTTCTGAAATCTTCATTTCACATCCGTAATCGGAATAAGCGGTACCGAAAATATTCGTCATGGATTTTCCTGCCACTTCCATGGTCTTGTCATTATCAATTTTCCATACACCTGTTATTTCCTGAATCGTCTTTATCTGTACATTTTCCGAAAATTCTTCCTCTTTTTTCCCGGCTTCCGATTTTTGTGAATACCAGCCTTCAATCACATTCTGGATGCCTCCAAGTCCACTGGTATCCGTATCCAGATTTTCAGAAGCAAGCTGCATATGAAATCTTTTTCCGTCAGACTTGTCATCATACATAATCTCATAGATCAGTGGAGCAGTACCATAGTCACTGATATTTAACAGATTTAATATCATCTTATTTCCGCTTATGGAGTATAAAGTATTATAATCCGCCTCATGACTAAAAGTTGCATAATAGGACACTTTTCCATCTTCGGCGAATGTAAATTCATAAGGATCGTTGCTTCCTTCCTGAATCCAGACACCTGTAAGAGACACATCTTCTACCTCTTCCTGCAGCCAAATCGCAATGAAATTTGTCTGTCCGTCAGAGATGGTAAGCTCCTGCGTGGTTTCCTGATATCCATCTGCTTTGGCCCGGATAGTATACTCTCCTGTTTCCAAAAAGATACTGAAAGTCTCATCCTCATCCAGTTGGATTTTCTGTTCTTTTCCATCACTTTTTCCGGTAACCGTAATATCTGCCTGTACCAGTTCTGCTTCCTCTTCTCCTTCTGCATTCGGAACCGTCGTATATGCATACCCCAGCAGCAGGGAACGTTCTTCTTTTCCATCCATCTCTTCCGGCTGTGTATCCTGCGCTTTTCTGACTGCTGCATAAGCATTCAGAAAACCATATTCCATTTTTTCATCTTTCAGTTTATTGGTAGAAGAAAGCAGAATCTGTCGCACCTGCTTTGCTGTAAATTCCGGATGTACACCCCAAATCAGAGAAGCTGTGCCTGCAACCATAGGTGTTGCCTGGGAAGTTCCCTGCATATATTCTGTAATATTGGTTGGATAATCACTCAATATCTGGATATACGTATCCTTATCTTTTTCCCGAATTACTCCACCCGGTGCGTACAGATTAACCCGCTCTCCTGTATTGCTGAACTTTGAAATCGTATACTTATACCATTCAGACACACGGGAAGAAGAATCAACAATTGTCGTATCTGTGGCTGCTCCTGCTGACACACTTCCAATAGTATCTGTATTTCCATCCGATTTTTTCTGCTCATATTTCGTGAGGTCTACAGAACCCACCACCAGAATATGTTCTTTCACTTCCTCATCGGAAATGGCTCCAAAAATGTCATATTTGCTGTCACAGTTTTTTCGGATTCTCACCGATTTCGAATCTTCTTTTTCCGCCTGTCTGTATCCATAGGGATGTTCTTCATTTACATCCACTTTCACATAGTCATATCCACTGTTGTTTCCTGCTGATTTTACAATGAGAAAATCATATTTCTTCAGACAACGTTTCAGGAATTCTTCCATACTGTTACTGTACTGATTTAATTCAGTGAGTGCTGCATCCGTCCGGTCATCCTCCCCGGTATCTTCCTGCTGCGCGGCAAACAGAAGGCCGTCCCATCCTATGGAAATGCTGATTACTTTCACATTTTTCTCAAGCAGCGCGGCAATTCCATATTTCATACTCATAAGCGATATATTCCAATGATCAGAATTACCATAGAGGGAGACTCCATACAAATCTGCGTTCTGACTGATTCCGCAAATTCCGAATCCATTATTCTTAGCACCGATAATCCCGGCATCCACACTTCCATGTGCCAATGCACCGGATGACCGAGTGGTCTCTACTTCCTGCTTCTGCAGCTCTGCTTCCACTGCTTCTTCATACAGGCGACTTACATCAATGTCATTCTGGCCGATGATTCCGTCCTGAGCAAATGCCTCTGCCAGATCCTCATTGGCTCTGTCAAAATAAGAATCAATCAACCCTACATTTATCTGAGCGAATTCCTGATCCATTTCCCAGACCTTCGGCATCATGATTGCTTCTGCCCACCAGTTGGCTCCATCCGGAAACCAGGTGCTCCAGATCCTGCCGGAGGAATCATCTGCATGCGCTGCTGAAATCCAGGGATCGGTTTGATAATCCACTGTATCCAGATTCACTCTCATAACATTTTCAAAAGTCGCTTCACAAATTTCATCGGTTTCTTTCAGTTCTGCAATCAGTTTCTCCAATTCTTCATAGTTTTTGTCCTGAAACTGAATCTGATAATCTCCGGTCAATGGAATATATCCGATAATTTCTCCATCTGCAGACTGAATCGTTTCTTCCATATCAGAATAAGAGACCCCTTCTTCTGCTATAAGCAGCAGACGGGAATCTACATAAGAAATTCCTTTTTCGTATCGAATTTCTTCTTCTGTGAAGGTTTCATAGTATGCTGCCTGTTCCTCATTTTCTTTTTTCTCTTCATTCACATGCATCTGTCGCTTTACTGCAATCGCAAACAATACGATTCCAATTAAGATAACAGACAGAATGACACCAATCAAAATTTTCCATCCTTTTCTCTTTTTCTGCCTGTTTTCCTTCTGGTCGGATTTCAAACCATGGGGATCCGGATTTTCTTTCTCAAATTGTTTTTCTTCTGAAATCTTATTTCCACAAAAACCACAAAACTTTGCCTGATCTGGTATTTCCTTCTTACAATGCGGGCATTTCATAAGCACTCCCTCTTTTCTATTGACAGATAAAGCGGATTCATAGAATCCGCTTTACCCAGTCAAGACTTTCCCTGAAAACTGTAGTTACAAAACATTAGAAAGATCTTCTATGTCAAGGTACCAGGATCGGCCAACCTTTATAACAGAAAGATCCAGCGTAGTGCTGTCTTCCTCATCCTCTCCCCATTCCACTTTAAGCTCAACTTCCACTTCTTTTGCTGCCGAGACCTTAACACCGTATTCTTTATAAGTGTCTTTCACATCATCCAGATCCTCACCTTTTATATCATTCGAATCCAGAATTTCATAAGATACCTTCCAGTCATCTCCCATATATGAATCCATATAATCAATGGAATCCTGGAGATCTTCTTCCATATCATCCATCATTTCATCTAATTCATCTTTGTCATAACCTTCTTCTTCCAACGCATATTCCACCATTCCTTTTGGAATGAGTTTCATGATTGTTTTTACGTCTGCCTCAAACGTAGCGTCAAAAAACTGTTTAATGACTGTCTTATAGCTTTTCCCACCGAAAAGAAAAACACCTGCTGCAAGAACTGCAACCACAATTACCGCTGCAGCAATCATACCGATCTTACGATTATTTTTATTCGGATTCGTTTCTACCGGAGACACCGGAGGTGTATAGATTGGTTCCTCCGGAATCACCCGCACAGGTGCACCACATTTTGGGCAAAACTTCATGGTTGCATCAATTTTTTCCCCACATTTTTCACAAAACATCTCTTCTTCCTCCCTCTGATCAGGACTGCGGATTTTCCCTATTACCTGCCGAAATTAAGCACATCCTCTTCCTGATTTTTTCTCCTGTATATTTATTTTTTTCTGGAATAAATACCGAATGTAGCTCTGTTATCCAACTCTTTTGAATACTTTGGATATGCCATTTTCACCGGCTCCTCTTTTGCCGGTTCCGTATTTGCTCCTGATGGATTTACCGGTGTTCCGCAATAGACGCAAAAGAGCATCCCCTCCTGGATAACACCTCCGCATTTAGAACATTTCACAATTGCCGGTTCTGGCTTATTCTCCGGAACTGTCTGCATTTTCGATCCGCATGCCATACAAAACAATGCATCGGAGGGCTGTTTGGATTTACATACCGGACAAATCTGTTCTTTTATAGGTTCTTTATCCGGAAGCTCCGGATTCCCGTCAGGTTCCTGAATCGTTTCCATCTTTACTTCCGGTACAGTTTCTTCCTCGATTTCATGAATTGGTGTGCCACAATGGATACAAAAATTCACACCCTCCATAAGCACTTCCCCGCACTTTTGACATCTTTGCACCTTTTCTTCTGCAGCAGGTATCTCTTCTTGCGGCTCCGGCTCCATTTCTACTTCCGGAATCAAATCTTCCTCAGCTTCCTCTTCCTGATTCATTATTGTTTCCGTAAAAATTTTCTCCTGCACTTCCTGCGCCTTTTCGTTTTCTGTCATTTTATTACCGCACTGCGTACAGAAAATTGTTCCCAAAGCCTGTTTCGCTCCACATGCGGAACAAATTTGTTCTGTTACCACATCTGCCGGAGAAATTTCCGGTTTCTCCACATTTTGTACTTTCTCAACCGCCATACCGCAATGAATGCAGAAATTTGCATCTTTCTTGATCGGTTTTCCGCAGTGCATACATTTCACTTCGTCTGCTGCTTCCTGCTTCTGTACCGGAGCTCCACAGGCTGCACAAAATGCCATCCCTTCTATTAATTCAGCACCACAGGAACATCTCTTTACCGCCTTCATTGCCTCAATCTGTCTTTTATAACTCTCAATTTTCTGTTCCGATTCATTCACAATGGCCATCCAGGCTGCAAAATCCGATTCGTAATCGTTGTTATGTAAAGACACATAAATCTTTCCGATTTCATAACATGCGTTCTTTATCTTCTTTTCCTCATCGCCAATCATAGATTTCAATTTGGCAGATTCAGAAAACTCTTTTGTTATCTGCATGGTCTTCTGCCCTGTATTGGTTACTTTTTTTCCTAGTTCATCAAATAATCCCATCTCTTTCACTCCTGTTCTTTTCTATCTCTTTTTCTCAAGATTTATATAAAATTTATAATAATTCTATATATTTTTGTTATTTTTGTCAATATCACAAAGATATCTCTTTATTATTTTAGCAAAATTACTATTTTCCTTTTTTTGTAATTATATCCGCATAGTGAGCATGTTTGCAGATTTTTAAACTGCACATAAGACAACTCAAAATGCCTACCACAACGAGGACACTTGATCCATACATGATCTATTGCTATAATTTCCTTTCCACAATACCCACAGAACCTGGCCTGATCTGGTATTTCTTTTTTGCAATATGAACATTTCATAATCGTTCTTCCTATTAAAAATTGTACTATGTATCAGCTTCGAATCAGATATATACAGATCTCTATTCGTAAAATTCAGGCTGACATCCCTCAGCGTAAAAACCTTCTTTAGCAGAGGAACCATCACTTGCCACCAGCACTTATATAAGTCTTGTCAAATGGGTTCACTTTAATCTTTCACCTGCTTCATTCCGCAAACCGGACAGAATTTTGTACCCTCTGGAAGATCACATCCACAATTCCCACATTTCATACCTTTATCCTCCTGCGATTCATTTACAAATGAAGCGGATTCATAGAATCCGCTCCTTTTCAACCAACTGGCATCAACATCATCTCAAAAGACTTCCAAGTATTCCTGCAATTGATGCTCCAAAAATCAACATAATTAAAAAGCTGATTACCCACATCAAAATAATTGCTCTACAGTAATTGCTTTGATTTTTATTCGTACTGTTAATTGCACATACGATAATAACAATTATCCCAACAATGGGAATTGCACTCAGTAAAAACAATGCTACGTAATTCCATACGCTCATGACCGGTGCATATTCACCTTGATTCATTGTTACTCCTCCTGGTATGACTGGTGGTGCTGGTGGTACTGGTGGTGTTTCTGGCTGTATATTTTCAAAATCCGATCCCCAGTCAATTTTTGTTCCACACACAGGACAGAACTTTTCTCCACTGTTTATAGATTTCCCACACTTTTCACAAAACATTTTTCTTCCTCCTCTTTTGATTTGTCTTTCTATTTTTTACAAAACATACCTGTTCCGTAATACTTTTCCTGAAAACTTTTTGGTAACAATTTCAGAATTCCATAGGAAATAAGACAAACTCCTGTTATAGATGCTACATGGATAAGAACTATAATAAAATCTGAAAAAAGTCCACTAAAAAAATCTGCATTTATATGACCCATCTGCAGATTCACCTGCCATGTTCCCCACATTCCTATCATCGGCGAACCTTCTAAAATCAGGCGGAGTAAAACAATCATTATTCCGGCAATAATAGAAATGACTATATTTTTTCCAAAAGATTTAATAAATTTTTCACTAAAAATTCCCACTACTATGGCCAAAATAACTCCTGCGCATATAAATCCATAATCTGTATACCAAAGAAAAGTGAACATTGTATCTCCATCAGACAATCCGGTAGACACAATAGAAGTCAAAACTGGAACAATACCAACAACAATAATTCCTAAAATTGGTCCACCAATCACGGCTGCAATTACAATACCAACCATCATAAAATATCCCCATAAATAAAAAGGCACAATATTGTAAAACTTTATGGTCATCAATAAATAGTACAATACACAAATAAATACACTACAAATAATTCCTGTTAATAAATAAGTCTTTGTTTTGTTATTTTTTGTTTTCATATTTCCTCCATCCTTCCTATCTCCACACCTGCAAATTTCATATGTGAATTTATACTTCATAAGTCCAATATCCAATTCCCTCATTACCTGATGCATCAATATTCACTGTAACAACAGCTGCAGCTTTAATTTTATCCGAATCATAATCATAATAACCTTTTAATTCTTTCCTCACAGCCCTTAATTCATCTTTATCACATTTTTCTGTGTTTTTTACTTCTACATCAACTTTATATTTTTCTCCGCATTCCCTCCGTATATTCCTCTGTAATTCTTCCGAAGATTCCATAAGTGTATCCTGAAATTCTTCTTCGTTTGGAAACCATTGATGAGGTCCTACCATATACTCCTGATAAGGTGGTGCCAGCAATTTATAATATGCTTTCACATTTCCTTTCAAATTTGCTTTACAGGATTTTAAGGCTACTTTTTCTGGTGATGATCCTGTAAGTGCCATTACAAGAATCACAGCCACAATAGCAACTATGCCAAATATAACCGGCATTTTCAATTTTTCAGATTTTGGAATCTTCCATGCAGTTTTTGTATTTTCAGGTGCAACCGGTACCGGCATACCACATTTTGGACAGAATTTCATATTTGAATCAATTTTTTCCTCACACTTTTCGCAAAACATGTTCTTTTTCTCCTTCTTCATCTAGTCATTTACTTTTTTCAATGTATAAAAAAGGCCTACTATAGCACCAACAATAAGTGCCACACCAATTTGAAAGTTGCTGAATACAATAAATACACCTGCTCCCAAAAAGATTAATTCGATATATATTTCCCATTTATTCGCTTCTTTCTTTTTTAAATGATCTCCATACCGTGTTTTTGCTCCACAATGCGGACAAACTTCAGTACTTTTACTGATTGGATAGCCACATTCTCTGCATTTTAGTATTTCTTCATTCTTACCATTTGGCGTAATGACAACAACTTTCTCTAACTCATCTAACTTATGGCTTATAATTTCATAGGCATCATTCACCTGATTCGTTAAAACAGAATATGTAGCAGCTCTTGTTTCCAAAAATAAGAAATCATTTCCAAACATACTTTCTTTACGAATACTAAGAATTTCCTGATAAGTCAACGAAAATGATCTACGAGGGGAAACCTGTGCACCCTCTACATGACCTGAATAAATTCTGAGTTCCGATTTATTTGCAAAATCGAACTTATTAAGAATAAGGATCATTTGCTGGTTACTTGAATCGTATTTTGGGAACCGATTCCACAGCCTAATACATCTTCAATCTCTTTTCCTTCCGGCAATTTAAAAGTAACTGACATGAATTCTCCTGATTCTGATAATGAACCCCCCTGCATTTTATCAGAAGAACAGCCCACAAATGACCACATAATTGCAATTATTCCAATAATAGCTATTATCTTTTTCATAATGCCTGTCCTCCTTTTTTAATTTCTGATAATCAGAATCCTACCACATTTTGTGCAATACTCTGGATGTCCTTCTAACAATTCTCCACAGTTCGGACAAACATTTTCTGATTCTATTTCTTCTTTTTGTGTGAGTTTTTCTCCACAGCCCGTACAAAACAAAGCATCTTGTTCTACTTCTACACCACATTTAGGACAGATCTTTTTCCCGGAATTTATAACAACTTCATCATTTCCATCTCCTGACTTCTTTACAGGATTTCCACAATAAATACAAAATTTCACACCTTTTTCAATTCTTTCTCCACATACAGGACAAGTCTGTTCTTTTATCTCTTCTACTGGAGGATCTTCCGGTTTTTCCATCAGCATACCACAATGAATACAAAATTTTGCGTCTTTTTTTACTGGTTTCCCACAGTGAATACATCTTATTTCATCCGCTGTCTCCTGCTTCTGTACTGGTTTCCCGCAGGCAGCGCAAAATCCCATCCCCTCAATCAGTTCAGCTCCACAGGAGCATCGTTTTACAGATTTTATTTTTTCTATCTGCCTTTTATAATGCTCGATTTTCTGTTCTGATTCATTTACAATTCCCATCCAGGCTGCAAAATCCTGTTCAAAATCGCTTTTATGTAACGATGCATAAATCTTCCCGATTTCATAACAAGCATTCTTTATCTTCTTTTCCTCATCGCCAATCAATATATTTATTTTTGCTGTCTCGTAAAAACCTTTCACCATCTACATATCTTTCTGCCGTGCATTGGAAACTTTCCTTCCCATTTCCTCTGTCTCAACAAATTTCATCTTTTTCCCTCCTGTTCTTTTCTGTTTTGACTATGTACCTATCATACCACTGCAACATTTCTTTCCTGTTTTTTCCATATTGATATTCTGAAACTTACCAGTGAAATTTTATCTGTATTTTCTCAGATTTATGAAACTTCAGTCAGAAAAAACAACTTTACATATTCGTAACTCTTGTTTTGCTTCAACGATAACTGTTGATAATTTCATTATACGAAGTAAATGACAAAATCTGTAAAATGAATTTTACTTCTCACCAATCATATAAACCTTCGTGCTCCTGTTTTTCAGGTTACACAATTAATAATCTCCCTGCGGCCAGTTATTAATATACCAATAAACAATATTATCATTTGCATCTACTCTAACTTCCAACATACATTTTCTTTCATTTATGTTTGAGAAATAAGTATATGAATCTTCATAGAAACTATAATATTCCCATCCTGCATTCTCAAGGTTCTTAATTACCTGATTCATTCTATCTCCGATTTGCATACCATATAATTTAACATTATTAAATCCTTCATTTTTCATACTAAACAAACCATCTTTCCATTCTACATAGAACTGATCTGCAACATATGAATAAGCATCAGAAAACTGCCAATACTGCGCAGGCTCCATATTTAATTTTGTTACAAGCTTTCCATAATCTGAATTATTATACTGAAAATCAAAAATGTAATCAGATAATTCAATCTGTTCATTCGAGTTCATTCCTACCGATAAAAAATCTGCGTCAACTTTCGTCTTTCCATTAGAATCAATCCATAAAACATGTACTGTATCTTCCTGAGGGATTATAGTTATATTATTGTTTTCTTCGACAACTCCAAATCCTGAAACAAAAGTATCAACAATATATGAATTTTCTCCATTTTTTAACTCCACTTCAAACATTTCTAAACAGGTGCCCTTCCCTCCACTACTGAAAGTTCCCATATTAGCTGTAATTTTTCCACTCTCTTCCAAAAACTCTATCGAATATAGTAAAGTTCCATCATCATATTCAAAACACTTTCCTGCCAAAGAGTCAAAACTCATATATTCTGATGAATTACTGCTATTTTCCTTTTTCTTATCCGCAGTCTCATTCTCTCCCGGTACCGGATTAAAATCATAATAATCAAATACACTGAATGCTTCTAAAATTTTCATATCTCCCATCATTATCTGCCCATTTATTATTGCCTCCATATCTTCTCCTGAGATCACAGTGGCCAATCCCGGTTCAGCAAACTGTTCGTTATTAACCCAAACCGAATATATACATTTATTATCTTCATACACAGACACCAGCCACATTTCTGTATACCAACCAGCATTATAGTCATACTTATCAGAATATTCCAGATTTGTATAATTTCCTTGTGCAAAAAATTCTTTCACAGCCAGAACTGTATTGGCCAAATTAAAACTATCATCTTTTTCAAGTGTCATGGAAAAAGCAATATTCGAATCATTTATTGCAAAATCCAAACCACTTTCATTTAAATTTATAGATATTTCAGCCGCTTTACTATTCGACTCACCCTGTGTAAAGTTATAAATTTCCTGATTCCATACCAGATCATACCTTTTTGATTCACTAAAATCTTTGGTATTATAATTAACAGTAAGATGACAAATATCTTTGCTGTCTTTCAATACGTCAACCGATACAAAACATTCCTCATTTTCTCCTACGTAATGCCCTTCTTTCAAATTTCTAACATTCTTCCATCGATTAACAGCTTCAACTGCTTCACCTATGTTCAACATAGGATACGTTACATCTGTTATGAGTAACGGATAATCATTCGTTGCATACAAAACATTTTTATCATTCATCAACATATCTGCCTTTTCCTGAAAATCTGAAAACTTTGATTTATCTGTTTTTATTTGTAATACATTCATACTCCCACTAATTTTTCCCACAATTTTCCCGTCTACATTTTTAGCCAAAGTGTTTGCTTCTTTCTCTTTTAGATCGGTTAAAGTATAAACGACCAGCACGTCATTAATATAAATTTCATTTGTTTCTTTATCAAAAACTATATTTTTCTCAGGTGCCTTATATATATAATCTCCGTTTTCATATTTTATAATAGTATTATCATCGGAAACATTCATTTGATCATTAACTGTTTTAATGACAATAAATACAGATACAGCAAATAATAATAGCACTATCGGTAATATTATCCTTGTCGATCTGTAAATTGTTGTCCCAATCTGACTGTTCTTTGTTCGCTTATTCATACATTCCCCTTCGGTTTTCCTTCTATTGTTTCTATTTCTGAAAATTTTGGAATCTTTCTCTATCACCTGTTGATGCTCAGAACCAAAGACAGATACTCTGTCTTTGGTTCTGAATTAAAACTTACTTTTGATATGTTTAAATTTATGTATACATAAATTGATCATTTAATTTTGAATCTTTTCCCGGTGTAAGATTCCCATGTCGGTCCACAGGAATCGATGAACACAGAATATGTTCAATATCACTTTCCGTAATATTCTCATATTGATATATTTTTCTCTGCTTTCTCCGTTCCAGAATACGCTTCTGTTTCTCATGATCTGAAAGTTTTCACGCACTCCGCCATACGTTTGCAACCCGTTGCGTGGAAGTGGGATTTGACGTAAAAAGCTTAAGTGAAATACTTGGACATGCAAGTGTCAGCATTACTATGAATCGCTATGTACATCCTACCATGGAACTGAAGCAGGAAAACATGCAGCAGCTTTCGGATTTATTTACCGTCAGAAAAGACGTCAGTACAGTTCTTAAATATTGAAAAATCTGCCTTTTTCACATCCGGAACTTAGAGTGGGATACTCTACGATTTTTTTTCATGAAATTTAGCAAAAACAATCATTTTTCTCAGTGAGTGGTCTGTAAAATCAGACCACTCCTATACATAAGACTAAAATGGGAATTTATCGAAAATATTGATATGAAATGTATTATTAGATTTGTCAGCAATTTCTTTTTGTTCTTGCACAATACAGTGACTCATACAATTTTCCATGTGTAAAATAATTGTATGACCGGCATCCTCCGGCACATTTTCTGTAAAGTAACCGATATTATCCGCAATCCCCATAGCAAAGGGAGATTCCCACATATGAGATTCTAAGAAATCGATTACTTCATTAAAATGAAAAGAATAATCAATTCCATTCTTTACGGCATTGCCCATAGGAGAACATGCCTGTAATTGCCATGCAAAAATAGATTTTCTTTTTAACAATTGATAAAATTCTTCCAGATAAGGTACATTTTCTTTGTGCAGAGTAGTAATCACAGAAACAGGAATATTATTTTCTGTCAAGCAATCAATTGCAGCATTTCCTCTCTGATAGCTCCCTGTCTGCCGATATTTGTCATGAATCCATTCCGGTCCATCCAAAGATACCGCAATGGATTCTATTTCTGCTAATTTTAATATCTTTAAAATTTTCTCGGAAATCATATATCCATTTGTAATGATAGATGTTCTGATTTTTTTCCTTTCTTTTGATCTGTATATTCCTGTTTCTATAATCTTTTTAGAAAATCAACTATTTACTCCATTCTTCACGCATGTATGTTCTCGCGTCTTTTTATCATGTAAATACTCTTTCTTCCTAACTCTGATTATAATCCCTTACATTTTCACTACAGCTACCAGATTTTCAAACATCTTTACGTCACCTGCTGATGCAAACGGCTGATCGATTCTGTGACGATCAGACGCCGCCGATGGAAGCAGTTCATATTTTTCCTGCATCTTTTTCAGGAAATCCATTCTTCCCGGATCAGACAGGTACATCTCATAATAGACTTCCATCCCTGCCGCAGATCCTGCGATCTTTTTAAAATCAGCAATCAGTTGTTCGATTTCTGACTTTTCCATACTATATCCAAATGGATGCGCCAGGATCGGAATTCCACCTGATTTTTGAATCTGTTTCACCACTTTTTCCAAAGAAGCATAACGGATATAATGAGTAGCCGGAATGTAATAAGGGCTGAAGTTCCCAATCCATCGATCAAAGGCATCGTCCATGCTGCAGGCATATCCTTTTTTAATCAGGACACGGGCAACCTCATGTCTTCCCAGATTTCCGGATACTTTCCCTGCTGCTTCTACTTCATCCATACTTACAAACATGCCCCGTGTTTTTAAATCCTCAAGAATCGCTTCTATGTAATTCCGTTTTCCATTACTGATATCCTGAAAAACAGAAGAAAACTCGTCCGGATTCACTCCATTCGGAAACAGACCAATCACATGAACCTCTGCAGTATCCTTCCACGCCTTCACTTCATAGGTGCAGGAAAACTCACATCCTGGAATCACATCCAGAACATCGGTATGCATCCATTCGGTAATTGAAAATTTATTATGATCCGTTAATGCAATTAATTTTAATCCCTCTTCCTTGGCAAATTCTATTAACTCTTCTACTGTATTTTCACCATCACTATTTCTGGTATGAAGGTGAAGATCAATTCCTGTATTTTTCATTCACTTCTTCTCCTCTGTCTATGTATTCGAATATTTCTCGTTCTCTGCCGCTTTCTGAAGTACTTTTTCTACCTGCTCTTCTGAATCCATAAATTCTCTGAGATCCTTTATCAGAATATTTCGATTGATGTTGAAATAGTTTTCAAGATCCCACCAGGTAAAATGATTAAAATAAATCTTGTGAATCATAATTTCCATAACAGTTTCTCTCATTCGGATTTTTCCCTCTTTCCACTTCTATCTATTCCCGTTACTATAATTTCTTTACAACTATCATATGTCTTTCCGAAAAAAATAGCAACTATTAATTCAACTTCTGCCTCATGCAAAAAGCAGGGATGCTACTGCGCATCCCTGCCTCTATTTGTATAATCTCTGTCAAATAAGATAGACGGCCGCTTCATAAGGACGTATGACTCTGTTTTCCAGCTTTCCTCCATCCTTATAATTATCAATGAGCAATTCTGCCGCTTCTCCGGAAATGCCTTCCGGCAAAGTGAAATCTGTCGCTTCTTCTGTAAAGTTTAAAATCACAAAGAGTTTCTTTCCTTCAAAATTCCGCTCATAAATATACAGTTTTTCATTTTCCGGTTCGTATTCAATGAAATCCCCATATACCGCTACTTCATTTTCTTTCCGCATGCGAATCAGTTTCTGCATATAGTGGAAAATAGAATCCGGATCTTCCAGTGCCTCTTTTACGTTGATTTCTTTATAATTGGGATTGACTTTGATCCATGGTTTTCCTGTGGTGAACCCTGCATTTTCCGAATCGTCCCACTGCATCGGTGTTCTTGCATTATCTCTGGCACGAAAATGGATGCCATCCAGCGTTTTTTCCGGATCTTCTGTTCCATTTACCACGTAGCGTTCCCAGTAATTTCTGATTTCCACATCATCATAATCCTGTATGTCATCGAAATACACATTGGTCATTCCGATTTCTTCTCCCTGATAAATATAAGGGGTACCCTGCATGGTCATGAGCATGGTATACAACATTTTCTGACTTTCTTTCCGGTATTCTTTATCATTTCCTCTTCGTGATACGGTTCTTGGCTGATCATGGTTTGTCCAGTAAAGGCTGTTCCATGCTTTTCCTTCCAGCTGTGTCTGCCATTTGCTGAAGCATGCTTTTAGTTCCGGAAGCGGTACTTTTCTGTAGCTGAATCTTGTTTCACCATTGTCGATCAGATTCTGTTCAAACTGGAACACCATACCAAGTTCGGTTCCTTCGTTGTTGGCATAGCGCAATGCTTCTTCAATACTTACATCCGCCGTTTCTCCGACTGTCATGATATCATATTTCGAGAGTACCTCCCGGTTCATCTCCTGAAGGAATTCATGAATCCGAGGACCATCTTGGAAATGTTCCTTTCCTGTAATCTCCGCCGGCTTTCCGTCCGGAAGTCCCGGTACTTTGGAGTACATATTGACCACATCCATACGGAATCCGTCACATCCCATATCCAGCCAGTATTTCATCATATCATAGACTTCATAACGAACTTTCGGATTTTCCCAGTTCAGATCCGGCTGTTTTCTTGAGAAAATATGGAGATAATACTGATCCGTCCCCTTATCATATTCCCAGGCAGGACCATAGAAATAAGACGTCCAGTTATTAGGCTCTTTGCCTTCTTTTCCGTCTCTCCAGATATAATAGTCACGGTAAGGATTCTCTCTGGATTTTCTGGACTCCATAAACCAGGCATGCTCATCCGAAGTATGATTGACTACCAGATCCATAACCAGTTTCATTCCTCTTTCATGGATGCCCTGAAGCATGATACGGAAATCTTCCAGTGTTCCGAACTCATCCATAATATCTCTGTAGTCGGAAATATCGTATCCATTATCATCATTGGGAGATTTGTAGCATGGAGACAGCCAGATCACATCAATCCCCAGTTCTTTCAGATAATCCAGCTTGCTGATGATTCCGGGAAGATCTCCGATTCCGTCTCCATTGGAATCCATAAAACTTCTTGGGTATATCTGGTATACCACCGCTTCTTTCCACCAGACTTTTTTCATAATCGTAATTATCCTTTCTATTTTTTACTCATCCAAATGGCTATCTTTATTTTATTCTTTTACGGCACCATTTGCAATACCTAAGCAGCAAGTTACCTGCATACACACCACTGTTACACTTTTTACAGAATTATCTGCACCGGCCATTGCAGCAGATGGCTTTGAGAAACGACAGCAGTCAATCTTTCACAACGCTCCCGACTAATCGTCTTTAATTGTGTGCCGCGACAACCGCAGGGAGGCGAAACAGCACTTGCAAAAAAACGGTGCCGCCCTCAATGGGCTGCACCGTTTTCCTGATTTCACGCGGTTTCTTCCACAAAATTTCCTGTATAAAGCTGATAATATTTTCCTTTTTCCTCCATTAGCTGTTCATGGGTTCCACGCTCAATGATTCTTCCCTGTTCCAGGACCATAATACAGTCTGAATTACGGACCGTAGACAGACGATGAGCAATCACAAAGGTTGTCCTTCCATGCATCAGACGGTCCATTCCCTGCTGTACCAATGTTTCTGTTCTGGTATCAATGGAAGATGTGGCTTCATCCAGAATCAGCACCGGTGGATCTGCCACAGCCGCTCTTGCAATGGACAGCAGCTGTCTCTGTCCCTGACTCAGATTTCCTCCGTCTCCTGAAAGAAGTGTCTGATATCCCTCCGGCAGCCTGCGGATAAATCCGTCTGCATTGGCCAGTCTGGCTGCCGCCATACACTCTTCATCCGTAGCATCCAGCCTTCCGTAACGGATATTATCCATAACTGTGCCCGTAAACAGATGCGTATCCTGCAATACCATTCCAAGGGAACGGCGAAGATCTGCCTTTTTTATTTTATTGATATTAATATTATCATACCGAATCTTTCCATCCTGAATATCATAAAAACGGTTGATCAGATTGGTCATGGTGGTTTTTCCGGCACCGGTACTTCCTACAAAAGCAATCTTCTGCCCAGGCTCTGCATACAGCTTCACATCATGGAGAACCATCTTTTCTTCATTGTATCCGAAATCTACACCATGAAAGGTTACATTTCCCTCCAGCTTTGTATAAGTCACAGTTCCTTCTGCTTTATGTGGATGTCTCCATGCCCACAGACCGGTTCGTTCAGTGGTTTCTGTCAAAGTGCCATCCGGCATTTCTTTTGCATTCACAAGTTCCACATATCCCTCATCTGTCTCCGGTTTTGCATCCAGCAGCCGGAAAATACGATCTGCTCCTGCCATTGCCATAACAATGCTGTTCATCTGTTGGCTTACCTGTGTTACCGGTTGGGTGAAATTTTTATTTAAGGTAAGGAAGGAAACCAACGTTCCCAGGGTAATCCCGGAAAATCCACTGATTGCCAGAGCTGCTCCCAGCACGGAACAAAGTACATAACTGATATTTCCCAGATTGCCATTTACAGGCATCATAATATTTGCAAAAGTATTTGCCTTTTCTGCGCTTTCCCGCAGTTCTTCGTTAATTTTTTTGAATTCGGAAATACTCTTTTCTTCATGACAGAATACCTTTACTACTTTCTGACCTTCCATCATTTCTTCAATATAACCGTTTACTTTTCCAAGATTCATCTGCTGCTCACCGAAATATTTTCCGGATTTTGCCGCCAGTTTTTTTGTCACAGCCATCATCACACCGATCATAACCAATGTAAGAACAGTAAGAGGAATATTTAACACTACCATACTCACAAAAGTCATAACAATGGTAACGGAAGAATTCAACACCTGAGGAATACTCTGTCCCATAAGCTGACGTAAAGTATCCACGTCATTGGTATATACAGACATAATATCTCCGTGCGGATGGGTGTCAAAATATTTAATTGGCAGAGATTCCATATGGGTAAATAACTCCACACGAAGTTTCCGCATAGTGCCCTGACTGATATACACCATGATTTTATTGTAAGCCAGGGCAGAAATCACGCCAATCCCGAAGATTCTCGCCAGTTTCATCAAAGCGTGCATAAGAGGTGTAAAATCCGGCACCTCTGCTCTGGTCATAGGCAAAATATAATCATCAATCAGCTTCTGCATAAACAAGGTTCCTTCCAGAGTAGCAAATGCCGTGATCAATATACAGATTACTACCACAGCAAACAGAAACTTATAATTGACAAGCATATATCCAAGGGTTCGTTTCAGTGTCTTTCCGGGATTTCCCTTAGCAGCCCCCGGCATACGGCCCTTTGGACCTCCCGGCATGTTTTTCGGCATATGTTCTGCCATTACTGTTCACCTCCTGCCTGATCGAAATCTCCTCCGCCTCGAATCTGCGTATTGTAGATTTCCTGATAAATTTCATTATTTTTCAAAAGATTCTCATGGGTATCAAATCCGTTTACTTTTCCATCATCCAGAACCAGAATCCGATCTGCATCCTGCACACTGGAAATTCGCTGTGCTATGATCAACTTGGTGGTATCCGGTATCATCCGGCGAAAGGCTGCTCGAATCCTTGCATCCGTAGCCGTATCTACTGCGCTGGTAGAATCATCCAGAATCAGGATTCTCGGTTTTTTCAGGAGCGCCCTTGCAATACAAAGCCTCTGTTTTTGTCCACCCGATACATTGGTTCCGCCCTGTTCAATATACGTATGATACTGTTCCGGAAATTTCTCTATAAATTCATCTGCACAGGCCTGCCTGCAGGCTTCTATACATTCTTCTTCTGTAGCCTGCTCATTTCCCCAACGAAGATTATCCAGAATCGTTCCGGAAAACAGTACATTTTTCTGAAGGACTACCGATACCTGACTTCGTAATTCCTCCAGATCATATTCCCGTACATCTCTTCCGCCCACGTATACAGAGCCTCTGGTAGCATCGTACAATCGGCTGATCAGATTGACCAGGCTGGATTTTCCGCATCCGGTTCCTCCGATGATACCGATAGTTTCACCGGATTGAATATGCAGATCAATCTCTTTTAAGGTATCTTTTTCTGCATCGGAATTGTATGTAAAATCCACATGATTGAAATCGATTCTTCCGTCCGGAACTGTTTTTACCGGATTCTCAGGATTCACAATATCTGCTTTCTCATTCAGCACTCCTGCAATTCTTCTTCCGCTTGCAATACTGAGGGTTGTCATAACAAAAATCATAGAAAGCATCATAAGCGACATCAAAATTGCCATAATATAACTGAACATAGAGGTCAGTTCTCCTGTGGTAAGATTTCCTGCCGTAATAAATCTGGCTCCGAACCAGGACAGAGAAATAATACAGAAATACACGACCAGCATCATAACCGGTCCGTTAAATGCCAGAATTCCTTCTGCTTTTACAAAAAGTTTACATACATTCCAGGCTGCTTTGGTAAATTTTTCGTTTTCATAATCTTCTCTGACAAATGATTTTACCACACGAATTGCCGATACATTCTCCTGCACACTGGCATTTAATGCATCGTACTTTTTAAACACCTGATCAAAGATTTTCATTGTGGTTTTTACCACTACGATCAGAAATACTGACAAAACCACTATGGCAATTACAAAAATCAGGCTCAGTCTTGCATTAATCAGGAAACACATAATGATACTGCAGATCAGCATAAAAGGAGCCCGAACAGCAATGCGCAGTAACATCTGATAAGCATTCTGTACATTGGTGACATCTGTAGTCATACGTGTCACAAGACCAGCTGTACTGAAGCGGTCAATATTCGAAAAAGAAAAAGTCTGTATATTCTCATACATAGCCTCCCGCAGATTGCAGGCAAATCCCGCCGATGCATCTGCAGCATATTTTCCTGCCAGAATCCCGAACAGCAGGCTGAACATGGCCGTCACCAGCATAATGGCACCATAACTCCCTATCATTCTCATATTTCCGGCTGTAATTCCCTGATCAATAATCGCAGCTGTAATAAACGGAATCAAAACCTCCATCACTACTTCAAGGGCCGCAAAAAGAGGCGTGAGCAGAGAAGGTTTTTTATACTGCTTTACCTGCTTTAATAAGGTTTTCAGCATTTCTTTCCCTCCTAGTTTCATTTTTGTTTTTATTTTTTATTCGAGAAAGAACGCAGGCCCTTCCGCCTGCGTTTCTCTAAACTTCTTTCTTATTTTTACACAAATTCCGTTGAATGTAAATTCAAAAAATGTTATCATTAATAAACATTGTTAATCAATCGAAAGGATCTCTTTACTAATGAACACTGTACAACTGGAATGCTTCCTTGCGGTAGCAGACAATCTGAGTTTTGCAAGAGCCGCAGAACAACTTCATATTACCCAGCCTGCCGTAACCCATCAGATAAGCTCTCTGGAAAATGAACTGAACGTAAAGCTCTTTCGCCGAACTACCCGTACCGTAGAACTTACCCATGACGGCTGGACCTTTTTCGGCTATGCACGAACCATCTTAAAGACAACCAATCAGGCAAAAGCAAGACTCTCCGGACAATATGAAGACCGAACCCAGAGCTTCTCCATCGGCTGTCACAATCCTTTTGAATTGAATCTTCTGCCCCAGGTTCTAAAATCTCTTTGCAGAGAATTTCCTTATCTTCATCCGGAACTGAAAATGGTACCTTCCCAGGCACTTCGTAATCTTCTTCAGGAAGAATCCATTGATGTGATGCTTGGCTTCTATGACGAAAAAGAAACAAAAACATCAAATGTTTATGTAGAGCTTGGAAAGAAGGGAATTGTCTGTGCCGCATCTAAAGAGCATCCCCTGGCCGGGAAATCTTCAGTCACCATGAAAGATCTGGAAAAGGGAACCCTGGCTGTGTGTGATCCGGAACGGATTCCTTCTGTTATCGGGCGCCTCCAGGGCCAGTTGCTTGGAAGCCGGGCATCTTTCGAAACATTTTTCGGAGATAATCTGGAATGTACCATGGCATTTGTCCGGTCAGGCATCAGTTTCTGCCTTCTTCCTGATTTTCCATTTATGCGTCAGGAAGGCCTTGTTTATATTCCTGTAGAAACAGAACTGACCATTTCCTTCGGTCTTTATTACAAGACATCCAATAACCATGCCATATTAGCATCTTTTATCAAAATCATGCAATCGTGGTTTTAAAATATTCCTACTGCCAAAACAAGGAGACCTTCTCTACGGCAGGTGATCCTTGTTTTTTTTCTTAAACCGATACATTCTCTCGTCCGCCAGAGTAAGAATCTGATTTAAATCTTTTTTGTTTTCTTTCCCTTGTACCTCTACCAGACCATAACTGAAAGCAGTCGAATAGTTCTTAGAATTTTCTTCTCTGAAACCATCCCTTACTCTGTTGATTTTCCGTTCAATTACTGAAAGATCCGCACCCGGCATCACCAGACAGAATTCATCCCCTCCGACTCTGGCAAAGATATCTGTATTACGGAAAGATTTCTGTATGCATGTAACAAACCTGTGAATATATTGATCTCCTTCCAGATGACCAAAATTGTCATTTACATATTTCAACCCATCCAGATCCATATAACAAAGAACCATGTTTTGTTCTTCCTCCAGTGCTTTTTTCATATATTCCTGAAAGAACATCCGGTTATAAATCCCTGTTCCGGCATCATAATAGGCCTTACTATTCAGTTGTTCCGCTGCTTTTTTATCCTCTGTAATATCTTCAATAATATGCACATGGGCATTGCGCCCTCTCCACTCAATAGGAAAGGTTGTGATCTGGAAAAAACCACGATCCCAATCTCCAATCTCCCATGTTTTATCCTGCTTTCCTCCCTGCCAGCTCATAATTTCATCCTGAAATCCAAGACGATAATAACAATGTCTGCATTTTGCACTTTCAATTTCTTCTGCTTCATTGTGTTTATTACAAAAAAGTGTTTCCCTGTTGTCCGCATCAATTACAAGAACCCATTCATTTCTTTTTCTTGTCATTTCCATAAAGAACTGATTATATTCTTCTATTACCTGAGCCCTTTTCTGAATTTTTGCAGACTCTTCTTTCAGCTGTTCTTCTCTTTCCTTCAACTGACGGATCATAGTATTAAAGGCTTCTGAAAATTCTCCCAAATACGATACTTGTTGAGAATAATCTCCTGCAGCTACCTGTTTTGCCTGCCAGGTAAGGTGGTTCAGATTGGCATGAAGATTCTTCAGATTAGCGCAGAGAAAATTTTCTTTCGAGGGGTAGGGTCCGGACAGATTCCCTTTTGACAGATTTTCCGAATACGCCAGTAATTCTTCAATTGCATGCTGAAGAAACTGCATCCCTTCCCCCAGATTCTGATAAGAAGGTTCCAATTCCTTAAGATCCAGCTGCTGAATCGGTCTGTCATATAAAATGCTTCTTAAATATTCAAATAACAAATAGCAATTGCTTTCACAATCCTTTTTGCTCATTCCTCACTCCCATCTGACTGTTGTCTTGCACAGAATCTACAGACCCGGTCCCCTGTAGCCCAACAGTCTGTTTCCACTACAACATATTCTTTTCCAAGATACGAAGACAATATACCGGCAAGAAATCCTTCATCATAATTGCAGACAGTCTCTCCCAACAACGGAAGTCCGGAACAGTCTGCGTCTTCTGATACCGTCAATACGATTTTTCCGGCCTCTTCGTCAAAACATTCCATTCTCAGAACACCGATTTTCAATTCTTCCAGTTTGCTCTGTAAAGAAGCAAGAAACTCATTTTGTTCCAGAGTCGTATCCAGAAAATGCTTCGCAAAATAGACACCGGACCGATAGCCCGCATCCCGGAAAATCCGAATCTGTTCTTCTTTACCAAATCGTTCTGCCAGTTCTTCTTTCAGTGAATACTCCATAAGTCTGTATACAGCAACAGGCAGCTGATTTCCCAGATTTTCTCTGCCTCCTGTATTGTAATTCATATATTCTTCAAGAGACATCCATTCTTTGTTTTGTTTCAAAAAAATATTTTCAGACATATCATTTCCTCTTTGATAACTTTTTTTCATTCTAACACATTCTCAAACAAAGAGAAAGAGAGAAATACTCCTTACTGGAATTTTTCTCTCTTTCGTTCTTTTATTTATTTTCTTTTTCTCTTTCTTTGTCCAATTTCACATTTCTGAAGTACAGAATCATATCAATGGTAATCTCTGTAATATTCAGGAAATAGAAAGCCCAGGCAAGGAAGAATATCCAGCTTTTTTCCGGATTTTGTCCGTACTGGATAAACTTATTCATAATTCCGAATACATAACCGATCCAGATAAACACTTCAAAAAACAGACTTTTTCCTTTTGCTGTTCTGGAAACCCAGGATTTCCGTATAGATATCGGCCATGAAAGTCCAAAACAGAGAATCATCAGGGCTTCCAGCAGATTGCAGATTGTTTCAATTTCCATATCGCTTTACTCCTCTTTTGTATTGTGCAGAGCCAGATATGCAGCTCTTCCCTCATCATAAAGGTTCTTTCCTTCGCTGTCAATAATAACAACCAGAGGCATGTCTTCCACATACAATTTTCTCAGCGCTTCTGCACCCAGATCTTCGTATGCAATCAGCTCTGCCTTTTTGATGCATTTTGCAAGAAGTGCACCGGCACCTCCAATAGCGCCAAAGTAAACACCATGATATTTTTTCATAGCCTCTACAACTTCCGGAAGGCGTGCACCTTTTCCGATCATCCCTCTTGCTCCTACAGACATCATAGTCGGTGCATAAGCATCCATACGACCACTGGTAGTTGGTCCTGCAGAACCAATCACCTGTCCCGGCTTAGCAGGAGTAGGACCTACATAATAAATAGTGGCATCGGTTGGATCAAAAGGAATCTCTTCTCCTCTTGCAAGGGCTTCGCACATTCTTTTATGACCTGCATCCCTTGAGGTATAAATGGTTCCTGTAAGAAGTACCCGGTCTCCTGCATGGAGTGTTTTTGCCAGTTCCTCCGTGAGAGGCAGTGTTATCTTTTTTTCCATATCAGATTACCTCCGTTTTATGGCGTGTCACATGGCAGTTGATGTTAATTGCACATGGCATACCTGCAATGTGTGTCGGCATGGTTTCAATGTTCAGGCCGATTGCTGTGGTCTTCCCACCAAATCCTTGAGGTCCGATTCCCAGTTTGTTGATTTTATCCAGCATTTCTGTTTCCAGTTCCGCATAAAAAGGATCCGGATTGGAAGAATCCAGTGGACGCATCAGGGCTTTTTTTGCAAGGAGTGCTGCCTTATCAAAGGTTCCACCGATTCCCACGCCAACTACCATAGGCGGACATGGATTCGGTCCGGCTGTTTCTACTGTCTCCATAATAAAATCTTTGATTCCCTGAAGACCTGCAGATGGTTTAAACATACGGATTGCACTCATGTTTTCGCTTCCAAAACCTTTTGGCCCTACGGTAATCTTAATATTTTCACCGGGAACGATTTCTGTATAGATCATAGCCGGTGTATTATCTCCTGTATTCCCACGACGCACCGGATCTTTTACAACAGATTTTCTGAGATATCCCTTGTCATATCCTCTGCGGACTCCTTCATTGACTGCATCTGCCAGATTTCCGCCTACCATATGCACATCCTGTCCGATTTCCAGAAATACACAAGCCATTCCGGTATCCTGACAGATTGGTACACATTCTCTATCTGCAATTTCAAAATTTTCTATAATGTTATCCAGAACACCCTTTGCGATTTCTCCATCTTCACATGCACGACAATTCCTGATCGCACACTTCACATCTTCCGGCAGATGTTCATTTGCCGCAATACAAAGCTTTTCAACCACATCTGTGATCTGGCTTACTTCTATCTCACGCATCCGAAATATCTCCTTTCTTTGGGACAGAGAAGTTTTCTCTGTCCCGTCTGCAACATATTTCTCTTATTTCCTATCTTTCGTGTCTGGCATAATTAGGGAGCAATAATGGAGAAACGTTGTTTGTCTCTACTCCTGCAGCCTTAAGTTCTTCTGCATATGTGTTGATGTGATTGATGTTCATCTCCCCAAGTTCAACTGTCTTGCATTTTGCAGCAGCCTTTTTACCAGCGTTTCTGCCAAATACAATCACGTCCAGTAATGAATTACCCATCAGTCTGTTTCTTCCATGAATTCCACCTGCAGCTTCTCCTGCAACTA
>JBJENG010000014.1:0-3642 GCA_051880075.1 Blautia sp.
GAGAAGAATCGGTGTTGAATTCAGAGATGAGTTTGATATCGATTTTTTGCGTTTAAATGGGTGAAAAAGAGACCAAGGGACAGGATGATACCTGCCATTGGTGCCTGACCCCATAAATTCAGAGAGTATCAACGTAGAGATGGCTGTTACGGATAAAGTCAAAAAAGATGCAGCGGGGTGTGCAACGCAAGGGGAGGACAAAACAGAGAACAAAGTAAAACCTGATGAATCATAAAAGTTCTGAATTAATAAAACGGAAACAAAAGACAAACATTAAAAAAACAATCCGATGCTATATTACAAACATAAACAACGAAATGAAGAAAAGGAGAATCAGAACATGGCAAAATCAAAATTAGTAAAAGCGAATGAGAAAATTGCGGAAGAGGTAGTAGGAGGATATAAGAAAATAGAAGAAGGAGTCGTAGGTGGTTACAAAAAAATTGAGGAGGGCGCAGTTGACGGATTCAATAAGATTGCAGATAAGTTCGTTGACAACTTTCTGACAAAAGAAGGAGAATCGGTAGAGGATGCGAGAACCAGACTGGCAGCAGAGAGAGAAAAGCGTTCTCAAAAGCAGAGTGCAATTGTAGAAGCAAATATGCAGAAAGCAAAACAGGCATCTGTGGATGCGAGAAGTGCAGTTTACGGTGCTTGGCGGTCGCCATTCCGTTTTAGAACGGCCGCTTTCCGAAGCAAAACGGCCGTTCATTTTAGCTAATTTGTAGCCGATTACCTTGTATTGATTTTAATCGTATAATGTTTGGTGGCTCTTTTCATGATGGAGTTCGCCGATACTTCATCGTTTAGGATCATCGCTTTCCAGTTGTCTGGATCGCGCTGCGAACACACAATAGTACTTTTACGTTGTTCGTTCCGCTTTTCAAGAAGCTCAAAAAGTATCTTGATTTCACGTTCGTCTGTGATCGTGTGGAGTAGAAAGTCATCTAGTATGATCAGTTCCCATTTGAGATACTTTTTCATCTTACGAGCGTATTTATCGTAATCCTGTTCTTTTAGAGAAACCATACTTTCCAAAAGTTCCTCACTGTGAAAGTATCCGACGTTATACCGGTTGCAGGCTTTGATACCAATCGCTTTTGCGAAGTAGGACTTGCCAGCATCGGATTCGCCAAGAATGCAAAGATTATAGCCTCTTTCAATGAAATCCAGTGATGAAAGAACTTCTGTTATACCAGAGGGCAGATATTCTCTTTTGTCAGAATCAACACAATCGGCTAATTCTTCAGGAGATCCCTTTAGATGTGCGGCTGTTAATCGATTCTTCAGCGTTGTACTAACCTTTTCCTGAAACTGTGGTCCGATTAGTTCTGCAATTAGAGTAAGATTGTCCATTTCAAGGAATCCCGGTTTGTGGTACAGATCATCCAATGTAGCTGCCATTGTTGAAAGTTTGAGTTCATTCAACTCATCAACAAGCTCATTCATAAGTGCAGTTCCGGTAAGCATCAGTCGTCCGCCTCCTCTCTCATCTGATCCGCAAGAGCTTTACTGCGGGATAAAAGAGTATCAATACTGGAAGCTTCCGGTGGCATTACATAGCCTCCGCGAACAGGTTCGCTCTTTGATGGCCTCGAGTGCCGGTATCCAGCTCCACCAAGATCATCTGCAACAACAGAAATCGTGTTCTTGATAAATGTATATTTCTGTTTATTCAGTGTAATCGCCTGCTTACAGCACTCCTCAAGTGCTTTATTACTGTACTTCTTTGTGAAGTTCAGAATCCCCAGACACATACGATAGGTCTGGACTTCATACTGTCTGGATTGAAGAATCGTGCGGATAACGGTCTCTGTATTCTTGCCAATAAGCTGGGCCTTTTGAATAAAGTAAGGACCGTTCCACTGGGTAAACCCTTTATAGTTATCCGGCAGATGCTCTGGATTGGTTGACCACTGACCTTTACGAGTTGCTCTTGGCCATTCACACAGGAATTCTCCAGCAAGAGAATAGATACGAACAGCGGCCGACGAAGCCTTAATAGATACTTTCTTATGCAGAAACGCTTTATCTACGCTATAATAAGCATTGTCAAAGCGTACGTGGAAGTCGCTTGATACCTTTGCCGTTTTTCTCTCCATGTACTCGTAATGCATGGAGGGAAGCGGCATCAATTCAAGTTTCTCCTCTTCCCAATAGTAGTATCTATTGTGTTCTTTCTTCTTGAATGGCTCCTTGTTAAGAGAATCCAGTTCCTTCCAGAGATCTTTATTGAACTGTTCTAAAGAGAAATACTGTCGTTCTTCAAGCTTATGGAAGAAACCTTTCTCAAGAATGCCTACTGCGTTTTCTACAGAGCTCTTGAACTTTGGCTTCCTAACTTTTGCAGGAAGAATCACTGTCCCATAGTGATCAGCCCAGTCGGCATAATCCTTATTCAGTTCCGGTTCAATCCAATCCTGATTAACGATGACAGCCTGCTTACAATTATCACAAACAACTAATGCAGGAACTCCACCGAAGTAATCCAGTGCATGATTATTCACATCAATCCACTGAGGTTCCTTTGTGGAGAGCATTCCTTCAGCATAGATATACTGTGAATACGGTAGGATTGCCACAAACACAACAATCGTCAGGATCTCACCGGTAAGTGGATCAGTCATAGAGAATGTCTGGCCTGCGAAATCAACCTCCATCTTCTGAGCAATCACGGCATTGAAGTGCGCTGTCTCATAATTCTCTTCGCACCACCTGTTGTAGAGCTCACAATACTGACTGTACTGATAAAAGCGGGCGCCTTCTTCTTCACATTTTTTCTTATAGCGATTCCATAGGAACATAAGCGTCATGTTCTTTCTTGTCGCCATAAGTTTTGCAGCCTCTTCATAATCAGGGAGTTCAATGTTCTCGTTGCGCCCTCCTGATCCCGGTGCCGAGCCATATACTTTGATGGCAATGCCATAGTTTGTGATTCCTGCCGGAAGCGGATACTGCAGGTCCTCACACTTTTTGAAAGCCCGTAAGAAGTCGTTAACTCCAGATTTACTGGCTCCAATTTGACGGGCTATTTCACTGCCTGACATGGACAGTGCGTAATGTTTGATAATGATGTCTTTATAATCCAGCTGCATACATTATCCTCCTTAAAAATGATGTATTCACCATTACTCTGATGGCTACCATCATTATATCGGAGTAGTTACCTATACATCGTATATATCGGCTGTTCAGAAACAGAATGCGGCCGTTTTGCTCCGCAAACCCGACCGTTTAGCTTCGCAATATGCATTTTCATCCCAATCATCACTGAGTACATCCATTCCTCTATATTATGCCAAGATCTACTGCAAACTAATCTGTTTCTTTAACAAATCTCATTTAAAATCTATAATACCTTCACATATAAGTTGATTTCATTTTGAAAACAGCCTTTATTTTTCGATAAATCAAAAATGAGTTCAACTTTTTACGCTTCAAAAGTCAAACTCATTTTCAATTTCATAGTTTTAAACAATAACATCTCGGTTCATTTAATACATATTGTTCTTCCTGATCAATCCACTGTTTGTCAGACGCTCAAGCACACTGTACGGTGTAGGTTCATACGGATACTTGTACTGATCTGCATTGGAATCATCGCGACCAGTCGTCTTGATTTTCAGGAGTTTATCCCACATT
>JBJENG010000015.1:0-3604 GCA_051880075.1 Blautia sp.
TGAAGAATCTGGAACTTCGAAAAACAATTATGAGGGTTGCTGAGAGATTAGTTGAAAGAAATTGATCTGGATTATCGGATTGATTTTGTACGAATATTTTTATGGAAGTGATGGAAAAAGTGGGAAAGAGGGGACAGGTGTTAGTTATGAATGATTTCATAGAAAAATATGATATTCAAACAGCGGCTGCATGGATCCGTGGACATGCAGAAAAAACAGGAGTTCCGGAGTTACTCTCTGAATTATCATTAAAAACTGCAGCAGAACTATCGGAAAAAGAGCTTTGTACGATTGTTGAAGCAGGACAGAATGCGGGACTAAAATTGTATCCTTTCAAGAAGGGTACAATGGTTCTTCCGAGAGTTCGCCGTACCATTGGATTTCTACATTCTCTTCAATTTGAAACAATGCTGGATGTGGGAAGCGGCAGGGGTGTTTTCCTGATTCCATTTTTGAAAGAGTTTCCATGGGTACAGGTGACGTCCCTGGATCTTCTGGATAAAAGAGTTAATTTTTTGAACGAATTGTCGGCCGGCGGATTCACGCAAATGCATGCAGAGAAGAAAAATATCTGTGATCAGCCATTTCCGGATCATTCATTTGATGTGGTAACGCTTCTGGAAGTTTTGGAGCATATCCCGGAAGTAGAGAAGGCGGTTGTGGCTGCAGTAAAAATGGCGAAGCAATATGTGGTTGTGTCGGTACCATCTAAGCCGGATGATAATCCGGAGCATATTCATCTTCTGACAAAAGAGAAGCTGACACAAATGTTTGGAAGCGCTGGCTGCTCAAACCTTCATTTTGATGGGGTAGATGGGCATCTGTTTATGGTTGCAGTAATAGAGAGATAGATTGGAGATGATTGGAAATGAATCCGTTTGATATACATAAATATCCCCGTACTCCTCATATAGAGGGTTCACGTCTTCAGCCTGGGGATGAGGACTTAAGCCAGATTCCATTTTTTGAAATAGCAGGAAAGTATCTGGTGATTGAAGAAAAATGTGATGGCGCAAATTCTGCCATTTCATTTGATGAGAATGGAGAATTATTGCTTCAGAGCCGCGGACATTATCTGACCGGAGGATACAGAGAGCGTCATTATAACATGATGAAACAGTGGGCAGCTGTACATAAAGATGTATTTTATGAGGTGCTTGGAACAAGATACATTATGTACGGGGAATGGATGTACGCAAAGCATACGGTGTACTACGATGCACTTCCTCATTATTTCCTGGAATTCGATATCTTGGACAGGAAAAAAGGAATCTTTCTGGATACACCGTCCCGTCATGAAATGTTAAAGAATCTTCCGATTGTATCTGTTCCCGTTCTCGGAACAGGTATCTATTCATCGAAAGAAGAAATGTTAAAACTGTTAGGCCGGTCAAATTATGTGACCGGAAGCCAAAGGGAAAGTTTATATCAGGCAGCGGATAAGCTGGGACTTGATGCAGAGAGAGCCTGTAATGAAACGGAACTTTCCGGCAATATGGAAGGCCTTTATATTAAGGTCGAGGAAAATGGCAGGGTATCAGATCGTATGAAGTTTGTCCGTGCTGCATTTTTGCAGTGTGTGGACTTTTCTGAGAAACACTGGATTGATAAACTAATTATTCCGAATCAACTGGCAGTGCCTATAGAAAGCCTGTTTGAATAATCGTACGAAAGCAGAAATAGTATGGATTTTATCAAAGAAATAGAAAAAATGATACCTGCTTCCCCTGACGCAGGCATAAACTGGAATAATATTGAAAAGTCAGGCTTTGGATTATTCTTAAAGAAAATGAAGAGCACACTTCAGAATCCGGAGTTTCATGCGGAAGGTGATGTGTACACACATACACAGATGGTATGTGACGAATTGATTAAAATACCTGCATTCTGGAAATTAGAGACAACACAAAAAGTTGGTCTGTTTTCAGCTGCATTGCTTCATGACGTGGGGAAAATCAGAACCACAAAGCAGGAAGACAGTAAATGGGTTTCACCCCATCATTCGACGACAGGAAGCTTAATGGTCAGAGAATTTCTGTGGCAGATATGCGGTCTTTGTGGAAATGATGAAAAAATAATGCTTCGGGAACTGATCTGTACATTGGTAAGATACCACATGCTTCCGGTACATCTGATCAATCAGGAAAATCCGGAACGGAAAGTACGGGAAGTGGCTGCAATCGGTGAACTGGTGCCGGATTTTTCATGGAAACTTCTTTGTATGTTGTCGGAAGCGGATATGAGAGGCAGGATTGCAGCAGATATTGATGAACAGAGGGAAAAGATGGAATTGTGCCTGGCGGTTGCCGAAGAAGCAGGATGCGAGGAAGGGCCATACACTTTTATGACTTCTTATACGAAACATGCATATCTGAGCGGCAGAAATGTGATGCCTGATCAGACACTTTATGACGATACATGGGGAGAAGTAATCCTTATGTCCGGTTTGCCCGGAACAGGTAAGGATACATGGATATGCAGCACGATTCCTGAGTATCCGATGATTTCTCTGGATGAAATTCGAAAAGAGCTGAATGTGAAACCTACAGAAAATCAGGGGAGTGTGATTCAGGAAGCGCAGGAGAGAGCAAAAATCTATCTTCGGAAACATCAGCCGTTTGTGTGGAATGCAACGAACATCACAAAAGATACCAGACAGAAGCAGATTAAGTTGTTTGAACGTTATGGTGCAAGCGTGAGAATTGTATATCTGGAAACGGAATGGGAGACTCAATTGGAGAGAAACAGTGACCGTGAAGCCTGTGTACCGAATGAAGTAATTCAAAAAATGCTTGGAAAAACAGTGTTGCCAACTCCGGAGGAAGCTCAAAGGATAGAATGGATTTGTGTTTAAAAAATAATAAGGATAGAAATTAAGAAAAGGGGTGAAACAAAATGGGATACTATGAAACACATCGTGATACTATTGACTATTTCCGTGAAGAGTATTACTTCTTGAGTAATTTCTATCCCACTAAGGTTGTGTTTGACGGAATTACCTACTACAATTCGGAGGCCGCTTATCAGGCACAGAAATGTCTGCATCCGGAAGAACGGCTTCGGTTTGCCTTTCTGTCTTCCGATGAAGCCAAACGGCTCGGACAAAAGGTAGAAATGCGTCCAGATTGGGATGATGTTAAATGCGGAATTATGGAGCAGATTATTTACGCAAAATTTGCGCAAAATCCTGCTTTAGCACAAGATTTGCTGGATACCGGAGAAAAACCTCTTAAAGAAGGCAACTACTGGAAAGACCTGTACTGGGGTGTAGATCTGAAGTCCGGTGAGGGTGAAAACCATCTTGGGAAGATTCTAATGGCTCTGAGGGACGATTTTCGTAAAAACGGAATCCCCGTAACAGCCTGTCCCCACGATTCCCTCAAAGGACCGTTTTCAGGCATGTGGATTGATGACCGTGACATCACACTGTCGGAGTGCGAATGTGTCGTGAATGCTACGGACGAAAAGCTTCTCGGCGTTGGAGGCGTGGACAGTGCTATTTATCGTGCTGCAGGATCAAAGTTAAGAGAAGAATGTGCCACACTCGGCGGATGCCGTGTCGGAGAAGCCAAGCTGACAGATGGATATCGGCTGAAAGCAAAAT
>JBJENG010000016.1:0-18603 GCA_051880075.1 Blautia sp.
TTTCGCTTCCTCAAAATCAATTCTTTTATAAGGCATATCACAAAATTTCATTATTTTGTCTCCTTTTAGTACAGATTTTTTACTTTAAATTCTCTTTCTGCTTCTCTTCTCTGATCTTTCTTTGCAATCGTCTCCCGCTTATCGTAAAGTTTCTTACCCTTTGCAATTCCGATTTCCACCTTTACAAGGCTTCCTTTAAAGTAAACTTTCAAAGGCACAAGCGTATACCCCTTTTCTGCAATCTTTCCTGCGATTTTTCGAATCTCATACTGATGCAGCAGAAGTTTCCGGGTACGAAGCGGATCCTTATTGAAAATATTTCCTTTTTCATACGGGCTCACATGCATGCCATAAACAAACACTTCCCCTTTGTCAATCTGGACAAAGGATTCTTTGATACTGCACTTTCCCATACGCATGGATTTTACTTCTGTTCCGAAAAGTTCAATTCCTGCTTCATAAGTATCCTCAATAAAATAATCGTGATACGCTTTTTTATTGTTTGCAATCAGACGAATCCCTGATTCTTTTCCCATTTTACTATTCCTCTTTTCTTCCACTTACTACAGAAAAATCCACGGTTTTTGTTGTCACATCTGCCTGTTCCACACGAACCCGGACTTTCTGACCCATTCGATAGGTTTTTCCTCTTTCTTCTCCTGTGAGCGTGTACTGCTCCCGGTTGTACACATAATAATCATCCATTAAAGTATTTACATGAACCAGTCCTTCCACTGTATTCGACAGTTCCACATAAAATCCCCATTCCATAATTCCTGAGATAACACCTTCAAATTCTTCTCCTGTATGGGCTGCCATAAATTCCGCCTTCTTCATCTTTATGGTTTCCCGTTCCACTTCTTCTGCTCTTCTTTCCAGTGTACTGGACTGTCTGGAAACCTCATCCAGAATCCCTTCATAATGGTGTTTCTTCTCCGGAGTCATTCTTCCTCTCAGAGTTTCTTTTATGATTCTGTGAATCTGCAGATCCGGATATCTGCGGATGGGGGAAGTAAAATGACAGTAGTATCTGGCTGCCAGTCCAAAATGGCCAATACAGTCTGTGGTATATTTTGCCTGTTTCATAGAACGCAGAAGCAGCCTGGAATAGAAAGGTTCACATTCCAATCCCTCTATCTGACTGAGAATCGACTGAATTTCTTTTGGATGCACTTCTTCTTTTGCCTTTTTCACTTTAATTCCGCCGGCACGGATCATCGAAAAAGCAGCCTCGATTTTTTCCGGATCCGGATTTTCATGGGTGCGATATACAAAAGGAATTCCACGAAAATAATATTCCTCCGCAACTGTTTCATTTGCAAGGAGCATAAAGTCTTCAATCAGTTCTGTTGCTGCATTATGCTCATACTGATAGATTGCCACAGGTTTCCCGTTCTCGTCAAGAATTACTTTACTTTCCGGAAAATCAAAATCAATGGCCCCTCTTTTTCTTCTGTTTTTTCGAAGGAGCACCGATAATTCATGCATGAGAAAAAACATAGGTACCAATTCTATATATTCTCCGGTCAGCGCTTCATCCTCATGCATAAGAATCTTATTAACCACCGTATAACTCATCCTTCTGTCTACATGAATCACGGTTTCGCAGATTTTATGCCCGATTACATTTCCTCTTTTGTCAATATCCATAATACAGCTCAGAGCCAGTCTGTCTTCCCCTGCATTCAGAGAACAGATTCCATTGGAAAGCTCTTTTGGAAGCATAGGAATCACCCGGTCTGCCAGATAAACACTGGTTCCTCTTTTTTGTGCTTCCCGGTCAAGGGCACTGTTATACTGGACATAATTACTTACATCTGCAATATGCACGCCCAGACGATAAAATTCTCCTTCTTTTGTAAGAGAGACTGCATCATCCAGATCTTTTGCATCTTCTCCATCTATAGTGACCATGGACCAGTCCCTCAGATCCATCCTTCCAAAAAAATCCCCTTCATTCAGGACCGTTTTCACACGCTCTGCCTGCTTTGCCACTTTCTCCGGAAATTCCATGGGAAGATCATAGCTTCTGGCTACAGACAGCACATCCACCCCTTTGTCACCTGTATGCCCCAGGATTTCAATGATCCGTCCCTCCGGGTTTCTGTTTTTACTTCCGTAACTGCGAATCTGTGCCACAATTTTATCTCCGGTTACTGCACCTTTTGTGTGTTCCAGCGGAATAAAAATATCTTTTGCAATTTTCCGGTTATCCGGAACCAGAAATCCAAAACTGTCGCTTTTTTCAAACGTTCCCACCACAGCTTCTATACCATGTTCCAGTATCTTGATCACTGCCCCTTCTCTTCTGTGCTCACAGCTTCCTTCCCGCAGTATCTGCACCTGCACGGTATCCATGTGAAAGGCATTTCCTGTATTTTCTTCTGATATAAAAATATCTTCCTCTTCTTCATTTTCCGTTTTCACAAAACCAAAGCCTTTTGCATTCCCAATGAACGTTCCTGTCAGATAATTCTGCTTGCTTTCTTTTCGATTTTTCTCCTTGCTGTTCTTGTTTTTTCTCTGATTCTCTTTTCCCCGAACTGCTTCATAGCGTCCTCTTTTGTTTATGCTGATTTTCCCTTCCTTCAGCAACTCATCCAGAACTTTATGCAGTTCCTCTCTTTTCCCTGCCGGAATCTGAAGGAGCACTGCCAGTTCTTTTGCCCGCATAGGAACGTATTCTTTACAACACATAATATCATAAATCAGTTTTTTTCTTTTTTTCTTATTATTATTTTTCTTCAACCATTTTCTCCTTAATTCAAATCAACTGTTCTTACCGTATCAAAAAATGACACTCCTGCATGACTGCAAGAGTGCCATTTTTAAAAGTTCAGATTCAGTACCAGTGCCAGTACAAAAAACAAAACTGCCATAACTTTTGTTACTTTTACGAGAGTTCCTTCCATGGAACGGCCTTTGTTCTTTCCCCAATAGGTGTCTGCCATACCGGCAATTGTTCCCAGTCCCTGAGATTTTCCTTCCTGCATAAGAATAATCACAGTCAAACCTATACAATCAATAACGAAAAGAATCGTTAAAACTATTCTTAAAATCTCCATGCTTACACCTCCTAATCGTCAAACATATTTAGTTTAGCATAGTATCATGGAGATTTCAACAGTTTTTTCACCGTTGGAAGGGATTTTCATAACATGCACTCTGATCCAGGCAATCTTCTATTCGCAGCAATCGATTGTATTTTGCTGTTCTTTCCCCTCTGCAGGGAGCTCCTGTTTTTATCTGACCGGCACCGGTGGCCACTGCAAGATCTGCTATAAAAGTATCTTCACTTTCTCCGGAACGATGGGATATGACTGCCCGATACCCTGCTTTGTGTGCCATTTCCACCGCATCCATGGCTTCTGTCAGTGTCCCGATCTGATTCACCTTAATCAGTATGGCATTTGCTGCTTTCAATTTAATTCCGCATTTCAGACGTTTTACATTTGTAACAAATAAATCATCTCCTACCAGCTGAACCGATTCTCCCAGTTCTTCTGTGAGAAGCTGCCATCCATCCCAGTCATCTTCATACAAACCATCTTCAATCGAAACAATTGGAAATTCTTCTGTCAATGTCCGATAATAAGCAACCATCTCTTCTGCATTTCGATACACTTCTTTCTGTTTCATTCTGGATTCGCCGGGAAAATAATAGGCTTTTCTCTCTTCATCATACAGTTCACTGGCTGCCGCATCCATGGCATAACATACATCTCTTCCCGGTTTATAACCGCTTTTTTCCAGTGCCTGATTCAATAAAAGAAACACATCCCGGGCTTCTGCAATATCCGGTGCAAAACCGCCTTCGTCTCCCACACCGGTAGAAAGTTTTCTGTCTTTCAGTATTTTTTTCAAAGCCTGGTAGATTTCCGCACAAATCCGCAATCCTTCCCGAAAATTTTCTGCTCCTACCGGCATGATCATAAATTCCTGAAAATCTACCGTATTATCTGCATGTTTTCCTCCATTCAGAATATTCATCATGGGAACCGGCATGCGTTTTGCATGTATCCCTCCCATATACTGATATAAAGGAAGATGCAATGCTTTTGCTGCCGCTTTGGCCACAGCCATGGAAACGCCGAGAACCGCATTTGCGCCAATGTGTTCTTTGTTTGCAGTGCCGTCTGCTTCCAGCAAAAGTCCGTCTATCAGACACTGATCCAGTGCGTTCTCTCCCAGAACTGCTTCTGCCAGTTTCACGTTCACATTGTTTACCGCTTTCTCCACACCAAGTCCCAGATATCTTTTTTCTCCATCCCGCAGTTCAACTGCTTCGAATTTTCCGGTAGATGCACCGGAAGGTACAATTGCCCTGCCGGTAATCCCGTCTTTTCCCATGATTCCCTCTCCCACTGTCACTTCGACTTCTACTGTGGGATTTCCTCTGGAGTCCAAAACTTCTCTTGCATATACTTTACGTATTGGCAAATAACGATACATGTGAATACCTCCTGCAATTGATACACTGATAGTATTCTCTCAGATAAATGAAATTATGTAACCATTCCAGATCCATCCTTATATCCTGCCGGATCAGGACAGTTTATTCTGATTGGACAGGACATTCCACACTTCTGTGGGTGTTTTCACATCATCTGCTGTCAGATCCGTTGTCTGAATAGCAAATGCCTGGATATCAAGAATCGTCTCCGCTTCTTCCAGCGGTGTGGCATCAGCCAGAGTCTGGCCCTCGATTACATTGAGAAATGTCACACTGCTGAACAGCTCCGTTGTTGCCTGATTCCTGGTCAATGGTGTACAGGCACTCCTGCTTCCATATACATAGAGGTATTCCACACCGGTTATGTTCCCGGATTCATCTACTATATTCGTCGGTTCCCCCACCGGCGACCATCCGGTGTTCACATTCCAGGAATACAGTTCATGAACAGCTGCTTTATTTTTGGTGCCATCGGCTTTGGCTGTAACCAGCTCTGCCGCAGGAACTTTCACTTTCAGAAACACAAAGGCATCGTTGATTCCTGTATTGGTCACAGTGGGATCCTTTACCAGTTCCTTTCCCGGGGTAATGTTCTGTTTATCGGATTCTGACAGTGCATCCCATTTCGGTTCTGTCAGAGCAATATCCACTTTACCGATGGTAATCCGATTGGAGGCCTGTTCTTTGTCTGTAAAATAGGCAAGTGTACTTCCTGTTGCCATAAGAAGCGCCATTGCTCCAAGAATTCCTGCTGTTAACTTTCTGTTTTTTCTCATATTTTTATACTCGCTTT
Source organism: Blautia sp. (assembly GCA_051880075.1). GTDB lineage: Bacteria > Bacillota > Clostridia > Lachnospirales > Lachnospiraceae > Blautia. Next base: position 5,247 of record JBJENG010000016.1, read on the forward strand.
CTTATAAAATTTTTATTCCTGTTTTTATTATTTTCCAGGGCAAGCAGAATCAGACTGCCTGCCAGAAGAATCCATGCTATTTGTCTGCTGTTTCCCATAAAGAACCATCCTATGTACGGCAGAGAAAAAATTGCTTTTCCTCTGATCTGACTGTATGTGGTCACGCCTGCATCTTCATGCTCATTTCCATCTCCTTTCGTAATGATTCCATCCTCTGTAAATCCGGCAATTCTGTGCAGTACCATTTTTCCGTCACTTCTTTGAAATGCCAGTATGTCTCCTGTTCGCAATGCTTCTTTCTCTATGTGAAAATTCACCCAGCAGATACTGCCTGTCTTTATGGCAGGTTCCATAGAACCGCTGACAACTGCCACCGGACGAATTCCCGCCCAGTAACCGATCAGATTGATTACCACAAGACTCAGAAACATTCCAAACAGAATCCTGCCTGCTTTATAACAAAATTCAGAAATATATTTTTTCACTTTTTCATACCTCTTGGATAAACTGCAAGAATCAACAAGAGAATCCCTTCGGATAATCCGGCCAGCCCTGCAAAAAGCCAGAACTTATTCCCATCTCCGGTTTTCGGCGAATGGACGACTGTTTTTTCTCCTTCCCAGTCTTCTGTTCCTATCGCCTCCACTGTCACCACTACATCGATTCGGTTTTCTGTGTAATATTTTTCAATCTCCCCTTTGGCATCGTATCGGGTATCCCATTGTTCCGGTATGGTAAATCCTGTGAAAATATCAACACTTTCTCCTTTTTGCAGTTTTTTTCTGTAATAATAGTAACCGTCTTCTTCCTTCTCCCATTCTTTCGGCATTCCTTTCAGCAAATCCGGAGTGACAGGAAATTCCACATCCTTTTCCATTGTCATTTCTATCTTTGCCCGTATCTCACAGGCAGATTCCAGATTGGTGACTCTTGGAATTTTTATAATTTCCTGCCCGGGAAGGGTATGTTCCGGATTTTTCCAGGGAATCTCTCTCCCTTTTTCATCCACAGTATATTCTTTCAGCTGAATATCTACCTTTCCTTCCGCTTTCTGAAGGGTCTTCTTTTTTTCTTCCAAATCTGCACCGTATATTTTTCTTTTCTGGTTCTTTACAGTCAGCGTATTTGCTTCTTTTTGATTTCGTTCAAAATACTCCCATGCTTTTTTCCACTCCTTCTCATCAAAATCTCCCTGTTGATAAGATTCCGCATATACATAAATGGAAAAATCTTCCTTCAGAAGTTCTTCCGGCATCTCCTCCTTCACTGTGATCTGCCGCAGCAGTCTGGATGTACACGCTCCCTCTTTCACAGCAGTCTGATAATAATAGTAACCATCCGGTTCCAAACACCAGTTGTCTGTATCTGTGTCCATAATCAGATAGGGCAGAAGATCTTCCCGGTCAAACACCAGCCTGCATCGAATAAAACAGGCGGATTTTCCCAGATTTCTGATTTCCACTGTTTTTGTAAAAACATCTCCTGGTTTGAGGGATTCCGGCGGATCAAATTCCTCCACAATTTCAATGTTGCTGTCACCGGGTGTTATCCGGTTGGCAATCTGATCCTTATCACTCAGGTATGCATAGGCAGTCACCATTCCTCCAGTCAGAAGGATTCCAAGAAAAAGCAGAATCAAAATTCCTTTGCTTTTCATTTTCATACACCTTCTTTCCCGGGAATCCTGTTTTCACACAAAGCTGTATGGGACCAGTCTCCCCATTCTTCTTTCTCGTTTACAAAAACGGCACTTCCTTTTTCATTTTGAATCAGATCAAATTCTACCGAATGGTTATTTTTGACCCCGCCTGAAATTTCTATAATGTCCGTCAGAGAATAACGCATGACTTTCATCTCTTCTGCCTGATAAATTCCGGGATATAAATGATCAAAAACCGCTTTTCCTCTTATTTTTCCATCTGTCTCCCCGGCTGTATCCACATATTCCGGCGGAAAACTGATGATTCTGTGATAAACCCGATAATTTCCCTCAATGTCTTTTCCTTTCACTTCAAAAAGAAACATGGGCACTCCGTTCGCAAAATTAATATCTCTGGCATCAATTTCTTTTATCAGTTCCACCGATACCTCTTTGGGCTTATTTTCTGCCTGTATTTCCAGCACATTTCCCATCTGCTCCGGCTCCATAATAAAGGGAATGGATTTCTCTGTTTTTTCATATCCTTCCGGAGCTTTTGCTTCCAGAAAAAAATAGGAATCACAAACCAGATTTTCTACCAGGATACATCCGGTTTCATCACTGGTATAACTGCCTACCCGTTCATTTTTTCCGTTATATAGTTCAAAAACCGCACCTGCAAGACCATTATGGGAATGGGCAGACAGTTTTCTAAGTTTCACACTTCCTTTCTGAGGCGGTTCCCGGGAACAAAGATGACTTATGTACTGTGTCTGATCTGCATCTGTATTTTCAAATACGATCGTATAGGTCTGAGGATCCAGTTCGTATCCATTTGGTGCTTCCACTTCTTTCACTGTATAAGTACCAGGTGCAATTCCTGCACTGACTGCTTTTCCATTCCTGTCTGTTTTCATCTTATCCACTACCATTCCTTCTGCATTTCTCACTTCATATACTGCCCCTTCAAAGGAACAGGCTCCCTGGGGTTCTGCTTTCCCTGTCTCTTTATCTTCCTTCTGTAGTTCCACATAACAGTTTATGTTTTTCTTAGGTACCGGAGCAGTGACTGTGGCTTCATGTTCTGCTGTGCCGCCTCCGCCTTCCAGAAGAGTGACCATCTGATACTGATCCGGATTGTCATCTGCCCGGTAAGTCCACCCTGCCAGACAAAGAGAATGCGAACCTCCCACAGATGCAGTCACCGTTTCCCCTGTTACCTGCAGCTTCAGATATTCCTTCTTCGGAATCCAGATTCGAAAATCCGACGCATCTCCCTCGTCTTTCCAGACAATAACTGCTCCTTTATCTGCCGTTCCCCATTTTTCCTGTATGTATTCACTGCAGACTGTCTGGCCGTCGCTCAGGTTCTGGGTAATCCATTTTGTCGTATAACCTTCTTCCCCCTGGTAAGTTTCTGCTTTCCATTCCACACTGGAATCTGACAAAGTGTAAGTAAACGTTTTCCATCCTTCCTGAAAAGGTGCAAGATTAGAAGCATTCCCTGCATCTTCCGTCATTTTCTTTATGACTGCACAAAACGTATCTTTTTTACTGCCGCTCAGATGTTCACATAAAGTGTCAAAGGAATATTCCTGGTTTACAATATGGACTGCATACTGGGTCGCCATATAATCATATTTCCATCCATATCCCGTCCGGTATGCAGGCAGTACACTTTCCCTGCCCAGATACCGGCATCCCCAGTACATGAGATAAGAAATGCCAGGAGAGACTTTTCCGCCTCCTGTCCAGCTTACCTGTCCAAGGGGACCATTCTTTCCATACTGGATACAATAGATGACTCGTTGTTTTCCTTTCATATCGGGATTTTCTTTATCGGTTGAATTGACATATTTGATAGAACTGTTAAATGGATCATCAAGACGGATCAGAGATGAATCAAAGACAGCAAGGGATTCATTCCACTTTACTTCGATCTGACTGGTAACTGCACTTCTTTGGCGGCTGCTTTCTATCTTCGAATAAATACCGGGAAGTATCTGTTCTCCGCCGGGATCATCTTCCCACTGATCTGCTGCTGGCATTTCTTCCGTCTCAGATGCCCATACATTCAGAGAAATGATACCTGCTGCCAAAATAAAGAACAGACTGCATACAAGAACCCTTTTCATCCATTTTTTGTACCACATACGATACCCCTTTCCGCACAAAGACACAAAGGCTATGGCATCTTAAAACTGCATCCTCCAGTGTCTTTCCATGCATGATTCAGTTTAATTGGTTGGATAATTCGACCGAACGGTCTTTTTTGAAATATGTATCTGAAATGTAAAGAAATCATAGCACAGAGGTATCGAAAAGACAACCCTGTAATATTTCACAAAATACTGCGAAATTCCAGCGAGAAATTTCGTATATATTTATACCCGGAAAATTCTGTGTTTTCAGAATTTCCCGGGTATATAAGAAAAACATTTAAAATATATCTGAATTATTTTTTGATCAGCAGAGATTTACCAGTCATTTCTGCAGGCTGTTCCATTCCCATTAATTCGATTAATGTAGGAGCAATGTCTGCCAGACATCCACCTTCTCTCAGTCCATAAGCAGGATCTGCATTGACCAGAATAAATGGAACCGGATTCGTTGTATGAGCGGTGAATACTTCACCTGTTTCGTAGTCTTTCAGCTGTTCTGCATTTCCATGGTCTGCACAGATAAACATCTGTCCGCCCACTTCTTTCACAGCATCTACTGCTTTTCCTACACATTCATCTACTGCTTCCACTGCTTTGATTGCAGCAGCTTCCACACCTGTGTGCCCTACCATATCCGGGTTTGCAAAGTTGATGATGATCACATCATAATTTCCGGAACGAATGGCTTCTGTCAGCTTATCGCATACTTCATAAGCACTCATTTCCGGTTTCAGGTCGTAAGTAGCAACCTTTGGAGATTTTACAAGGATTCTGTCTTCTCCTTCATTTGGTTCTTCCACACCGCCGTTAAAGAAGAACGTAACGTGTGCATATTTTTCTGTTTCTGCAATACGTGCCTGTTTCATTCCGTTTGCTGCAAGGAACTCACCAAATGTATTGTGAATGGATACTTTATGGAAAGCAACTTCTTTATTTGGAATGGTAGGATCATATTCTGTAAAGCATACATAAGTCAGATCCAGTCTTTTTGCTCTCGGGAATCCTGTAAATTCATCATCACAAAATGCTCTTGTGATTTCACGTGCACGGTCCGGACGGAAATTGAAGAAGATTACAGAATCTTTATCCTGAATCAGACCAACCGGTTTTCCTTCTTTTACGATTACAGTAGGTTCTACGAACTCATCTGTTTTATCTGCTGCATAAGAATCTTTCACTGCGCATACGGCACACTCAGCCTGAATACCTTCGCCCTCTGTCATAGCTCTGTAAGCTTTTTCTACACGATCCCAGCGATTATCACGATCCATTGCATAATAACGACCCATAACAGATGCTACCTGGCCCACACCGATTTCTTTCATCTTATCGTTTAATTCTTTGATGTATTCTTTTCCACCGGTTGTTGGTGTATCACGTCCATCCAGGAAGCAGTGAACAAATACTTTATCCAGTCCTTCTCTTTTTGCCAGTTCCAGAATACCATATACATGTGTATTGTGGCTGTGAACGCCACCATCTGATAAAAGACCGAACAGATGCAGTGCAGAATTGTTTTCTTTTGCATTTTTTACCGCTTTTAACAGAGCTTCATTTTTAAAGAAATCTCCATCCTGAATTTCCTTTGTAATTCTTGTCAGTTCCTGATATACAATACGTCCGGCACCCATATTCAGATGTCCTACTTCGGAGTTTCCCATCTGACCTTCCGGAAGACCAACTGCCATACCGCTGGCATTTCCTTCTACAAACGGACACTGAGATTTCAGCTGATCCATAATTGGTGTCTTTGCCTCGCAGACTGCATTTGCTTCACAGTTGTTGTTCAGTCCATATCCATCAAGAATCATTAATACGGTTGGTTTCTTACTCATATTTTCTCCTTTCTAAAAACAAAGAGTTCCGCTTGCGGAACTCTCACGTTGCGGCTCGTGAAAGAATTTTTGTTATATTGCCAAAAATATTCTAACACGAAACCGGAAATCGGTAAATCTATTTTTTTACTTTTTTGTCTGTAATTCTTAAGAAAGTACTTTTGAAAGAAATTCTTTTGCTCTTGGATTTTTCGGATTCCCGAAAAATTCTTCGGGTGTGCCGCTTTCCAGAATCAGACCTTCGTCCATAAACAGAATCCGGTTTGCCACTTCTTTTGCAAATCCCATCTCGTGAGTTACAATGATCATGGTCATTCCTTCTTTTGCCAGAGCCTTCATCAGATCCAGTACTTCACCTACCATCTCCGGATCCAGAGCACTGGTGGGTTCGTCAAAAAGAATCACATCCGGATTCATAGCCAGTGCACGCACAATGGCAACCCTCTGTTTCTGACCACCGGATAAAGTGGAAGGATATACATCTGCTTTGTCTTCCAGGCCGATTCTTTTCAGAAGATTCATCGCATGCTCTCTGGCTTCTTTCTGAATCTCCCCTTTTGTTGTTGTAATGGGAATCAGTTCCTGCTTTTCTTTTGCAAAGAGATTTTTCATTTTTGTAAAAGCATTTTTTCTTTTTGCTGTACGCAGTTCCTGATTTTTTACATAAACCGGCGCAAGCATAATATTCTGGATTACTGTTTTATTGTTAAACAGATTAAAATGCTGGAATACCATTCCCATATGACGGCGATGTATATTGATGTCTACATGCATGTCTGCAATATCTACTCTGTTGAAGATAATGCTTCCGCCTGTAGGGTCTTCCATACAGTTCAGACATCTGAGAAATGTACTTTTTCCGGAGCCGGAAGGACCGAGTACTACCACAATATCCCCTTTATGAATGGTTACATTGATGCCCTTCAGAATTTCCGCATCACCAAAATTTTTTTTCAGATTAATTACGTCTATCACTCTTCTTCAGGCTCCTTTCCATTAATTTTACCAGCAGAGAAATCACCAGTACCAGGAGAATGTAAATCATTGCCATAACAAGATAAGGAACCATGAACTCGTAGCTGTTGCTTCCGATATAGCTGAACGCCACATATAAATCAGCAGCACCTACAAAACTTACAACAGAAGTCTCCTTAATCAAGGTTATAAACTCATTTCCAAGAGTAGGCAGTATATTTTTCACTGCCTGGGGAATTACGATTTTACACATACTCACACCAAAGCCAAGACCTACTGCGCGTCCGGCCTCCAGCTGTCCGGAATCAACAGACTGAATACCGCTTCGCATGATCTCGGAAATATAAGCACCGCTGTTCAGTCCGAAAACTGCCATAGCCACCTGCACTCCTGTCATATGTACCCCTAAAAGAGGAAGCAGCACATAATAAAAGACCAGAAGCTGTACTACCATAGGCGTTCCCCTGAATAATGCAACATAAAAGCTGCAGATGCTGTTTAAAATTCTTGGAAGCCGTTTATATTTTGGAAAAACACGAACGGTAGCGATCAAGGTACCGATAATAATACCGATGATCAGACCGCTGATTGCTATAAGAAGTGTATTCTGAAGTCCTTGAATTACCTTCACATAACCGTTCTGTTCCAGAAAAATTTCAATAAATTTATCAATTTTCTGTCCGAAATTACCCATATTCTCACCTTTGTCAAAGAAAAAAGCGGACTTGTTTCTGCCCGCTTTTTTAGTTTAATTGTTACTGCATTGCATTGATAGATTCTGTAATACATTTTGCCGGAGCAGCATCAATGATAACATACTGGATATTTCCGTTGATCAGATCCTGCACTGCCAGTGAACCATTTTTATATGGTACACATTCTGTAGGCAGTCCTGCAAATCCCCAGTCTTCGCTTCCTTCTACATAATACTGTCCGGTTGTACCTGCCTGTACACCGATTTTATCCGTTGCTTTCAGACCATTCAGAATCTCTTCCACTGCTGCTGCATCTTTGCATGCATCAAATGCAGTATCCCCTGCTTTTACAATCAGACGCTGAGAAGCCTGATAATATGGCTCAGAGAAAGTTACATATTCTTTTCTCTCTTCATTCACTGTCAGACCAGCCATTGCAATGTCACATTTCTGCTGACCTACCGACAGACATACCGCATCGAAATCCATGTTCTGAATAACCAGATCCTGACCCAGTTCTTCTGCAAGCATTTCTGCGATTTCCATATCGATTCCGTAGTAGTCCTCTCCTTTTGTATATTCAAAAGGTTCAAAAGCTGCATTGGTTGCTACGATCAGCTGATCTTTGGAAGTATCCAGCTGAGCAGATTTTACTGCTTTCGGTTCTCCGTCTGCAAAGTATTTATTACAGATTTCATCCAGTGTTCCGTCTTCTTTGATTCTTTTGACGAAAGTATTTACCTGCTCCTGAAGCTCCGGCTGATTTTTGTCCACACCAAAAGCATATTCCTCATTGGTCAGGTCTACATCAATAACTTTTACACCTTTGCTTTCTGTTGCTGTGCTTTCTCCGGCATTTTCCTGTTTTGCGTCACTGCCTCCGCATGCGGTCATAGACAATACCATTACGGAAGCAAGAACAGCTGCAAATAATTTTTTCTTCATTTTTTCTCTCTCCTTACTTAATTTTTATTCATGGCAATTCATAAATTATGCATGAATATTCAGCTTTAAGCATTATATCAGCTTTGAACTAAAAATTCAACCGCCAAAATAATGGCAATCTGCCACATTCCGTGAAATATCCTGTTCCGGCATCCGGCAAGGCGTATAGCCATCTTTGCAGTAATCCGGACGCCTTGCCGGATGCCGGAACAGAAAAAAGACCGCTGCACAATCGTACAACGGCCCCTTTGCCGATATTAGTATACCACAACTGGTGTATTAATGTCTATATTACTATATATAGTTTTCACTGCTTCCAGTGGAGTATTCACACATCCGTGAGAACCATTTGTCAGATAAATATCTCCCCCGAATGCAGCTCTTTTTGTCAAGTCATGGATTCCTACGCCGCCGTTAAATGGCATCCAGTAGTTAACCGGTTCTTCATAATCAATACTTCCGTCCTCTTTATAGCCGGTTAAGGTGAAAGGAGCTCTTTTATCTTTCAGTTTCCATACACCTCCGGCCGGTGTTCCATGACCGGTATTGGGATTTCCTGTAACAACGGGTGTGTCCACTACCAGAGAACCGTTTTTATAAAACCACATTCTCTGCTCTGTAATGGAAATTTCCACGTAAGTTCCGTTGATTTCATTTCCTTCATGGGTCTGTCCTTTATAAAGCCAGGTCACTTCCACAGTGGTGCTCTGTCCTGCTTTCATAGCTTCCAGCAAAGATTCTGTGGTTTTATCCTGCCACAGTCTCCATCCGTAATCTCCTTTTGTAAGATTTACGGTATTTCCGCCTGTAGTGACAAAGGTTCTTGCTTTTCCTTCTGTGTTATATTTTGCGGACAGGTCGATCACATACTGTTTGACTGCTGCTTCATCATAGGACCAGGTGCCATCCTGATCATTTTTCACAAGCCATCCCTGTAATTTTATTCTGTCTACTTTTTCCTGACCGGAACCAAAATCAAGGACAATTTCCATTGAAGTCATTTTATTTAACTGTTCTGCTTCCTGAACCAGTTTTTCATCATCCTGGCGCACAGCCGGCTCTACATAGCAGGATGCATTCTCCAGAGAGATTTCTTTTTCCCGATTATTTACCGCCTCTTTGATTGCCTGCTCTGTTTTCTCCTTATCCAAAGTATTTCCTTCTGTTTCCGGCACAATCTCATATCCGGAACCATTGTCTTTCAGATAAGCGTCTGCCGGTGCCGTCATGTTTTCTTCTTTCATACAAGACATATCCGCAATAAACTGATCCAGGCTGGCTTCGTTGTAAGAATTATCCAGACTGACCGAATAGTTTTTGCTTTTTCCGATACTTGCCACCCAGAACCATGCATTCTGTTCTTCCATAATCTTGTCAATGGAGCCGTCATCCTTATAGGAAACCTGGATATCGGAAGACTGGATCACATCCTGTGTACCGCCTCTCTCCTTAATTGTAAGCGAATAGGATTCTGCTTCCTGTTTTACAATTTCTTTTATATATGCTACACTCTTCTCGCTGCAGTCTACTCCATTGATCACGGTTCCGCTGTAGAACCGATCCTGATAATAATAACCAACTGCTCCGTATATCCCTGCTGCGGATACTGCAAGAACGCCAAGCAGTCCGATGAGAACCCCTTTCAGGACCTTGTTTTTCTTTTTGCCTTTTGTTTTTTCTGTTGCTTGTTTCTTCATTTTTTACCCCTTTTTGTGACTCCTCTGTTTCCCCCTCATTCTACCGCAAAGTACGACAAAATGAAACCATTTTCCCTTTCTCACTTGAAATTTCAGAAAAATTTCATTATTATGTAAGAAAAATTTATATTTTGAAAGGAAATCTGCTTATGAATCTGGAGATGCTGTATGAAAATTGTTCACTTTGCCCAAGAAACTGCCGCATTAACCGCCGTCTCGCTTCTGGTTTTTGTCATTCTTCTCATGAGATCCAGGCCGCCCGCGCTGCGCTTCATCATTGGGAAGAACCCTGCATCAGCGGAACAAAGGGAAGCGGAACGGTCTTTTTCTCCGGCTGTACTCTGCGCTGTTGTTTCTGCCAGAATTATTCCATCAGCAGCGAAGGATTCGGAAAAAAACTGTCTGTAGGACGGCTGTCGGAAATTTTCCTTGAACTCCAGGATACGGGGGCACACAACATTAATCTTGTGACTCCCACCCAGTATATTCCATCCATTCTTCAGGCTCTTGACTCTATTTCCTCCAGTCTTCGTATTCCTGTGGTCTATAACTGCGGAGGCTATGAAAAACCGGAAACACTGGAACTTTTAAAAGGCTATGTAGATATTTATCTTCCCGATCTGAAATACTTCAATTCCCAGCTGTCCGGGAAATATTCACGAGCTGCGGATTATTTTCCGGTTGCTTCAAAAGCAATCTCCTGTATGATCCAACAGGTGGGGCCTCCTGTCTTCGATAAAAATGGGATTCTTCAAAAGGGGGTAATCATCCGCCATATGGTCCTTCCCGGATGCCGAAAAGATTCCATCCGGCTCCTTCACTGGATCAAAGACAATCTGCAGGAAGGCAGCTTTCTTTTAAGCCTGATGAGTCAGTTCACCCCTTTTTATAAAAGTAAGGAATATCCCGAGCTGAACCGCCGGATTACATCCTTTGAATACAACAGCGTATTGGAGGAAGCCATTTCACTGGGACTTACAGAAGGATTCATGCAGGAAAAAAGCAGTGCAAAAGAAGAATACACCCCTCCATTTAATCTGGAGGGGCTGTAATTTTTCTCATTCTTTCATAGATATCTATGCTTTTGTACTTTCTGTCTTTTTATTCCATACGAACATTACACCTAAAAGTGCAGCGATCGCAAGCTAGTGTTATCGGAAATAGGGGAACAATGATTACAATACAGAAAAATCCTGCAGACAAGCACAATTCAAAAGATTCTGCCATCTGCAGGATTCCACTATCATCTGACTTGAAACTTATTTATAGTTTACAATCTGTCCGAACTCTTCTTTTAAGGAAGCGCCGCCTACCAGACCACCGTCAATGTCTGCCTGTGCAAACAGTTCCGGAGCTGTTTTCGCATTTACAGAACCGCCGTACTGAATACGGATTGCAGCTGCTGTTGCATCATCATAAATTTCAGCGATGCATGCACGGATTCCTGCACATACTTCCTGAGCCTGTTCAGTTGTAGCAGTTTTACCTGTACCGATTGCCCAGATTGGTTCGTAAGCAATAACTGCTTCTTTTGCCTGATCTGCTGTTACACCCATAAATCCAACTTTTACCTGCTGACGGATGAAATCCATAGTTACGCCCTGTTCTCTCTGTTCCAGAGTTTCACCACAGCACATAATTGGTGTGATACCATGTTCAAAAGCTTTCAGCATTTTTTTATTTACAGTTTCATTTGTTTCTGCAAAGTATTCTCTTCTTTCAGAGTGTCCTAATACAACATATTTTACTCCTGCATCTGTCAGCATGTTTGGAGAAATTTCGCCTGTATAAGCGCCTTTTTCTTCAAAATACATGTTTTCAGCACCAACCTGAATGTTGGAATCTTTTGCAGCTTCCACTACAGGAATGATATCAATTGCAGGTACGCAGAATACTACGTCTACTTCGTCATTTTTTACAAGTGGTTTTAAAGTTTCCACTAATTTTACTGCTTCGCTTGGAGTCATGTTCATTTTCCAGTTTCCAGCGACAATTTTCTTTCTTGCCATTTTGTTTATCCTCTTTTCCTTTTACCAGTCGAATTTATTTATCGTTTGCTGCTGCTACACCTGGAAGTTCTTTTCCTTCCAGGAATTCCAGAGATGCGCCGCCGCCTGTGGAAATATGAGTCATCTTGTCACCATATCCCAGAATGTTTACAGCTGCTGCAGAGTCACCGCCGCCGATAATTGTAGTTGCATCTGTTTCAGCCAGTGCTTTTGCGACTTCTTCTGTACCATGTGCAAAATTAGGCATTTCAAAGCAGCCCATTGGTCCGTTCCATACAACTGTTTTTGCATCTTTTACAGCGTCAGCAAAGATTTTTTCTGTTTCCGGTCCGATATCCATACCTTCCCAGCCATCCGGAATCTCGCCCTTTCTTACTACCTGAATATTACAGTCATTGGAGAATGCATCACCGATACGGTTATCAACGGGAAGAAGAAGTTTTACACCTTTTTCTTCTGCTTTTTTCATCATATCCAGTGCATACTGCAGATAATCATCTTCACACAGAGAATTGCCGATATGTCCGCCCGTTGCTTTTGAGAATGTATAAGACATACCACCACCGATGATCAGTGTATCTACTTTATCAAGGAGATTGTTGATAACGGAAATTTTGCTGGAAACTTTTGCACCACCCAGAATTGCAACAAAAGGTCTTTCCGGATTGTTTACAGCGTTTCCAAGGAAATCAATTTCCTTCTGCATTAAGTAACCAACTACAGATGTGTCAACAAACTGTGTTACACCAACATTCGAGCAGTGTGCTCTATGAGCAGTTCCGAATGCATCATTTACAAAAACATCACACAGAGAAGCAAGATCTTTGCTGAATGCTTCCCCGTTCTTTGTTTCTTCTGCACGATAACGTGTGTTTTCCAGTAAGATAACATCTCCGTCATTCATAGCTTCAACAGCAGCTTTTGCATTTGGTCCTACAACTTCCGGATCAGCAGCAAATTTTACTTCCTGTCCCAGTAATTCGGTCAGACGTTTTGCAACCGGTGCCAGAGACAATTCCGGTTTTGGTTCTCCCTTTGGTTTACCAAGGTGGGAGCAGAGAATAATTTTTCCGCCGTCTGCAATCAGTTTTTTGATTGTTGGCAGAGCAGCTACCAGACGGTTTTCGTCTGTGATTCTTCCATCCTGCAGAGGTACGTTAAAGTCGCAGCGTACCAGGACTTTTTTTCCTTTTACGTTGATATCATCAACAGATTTTTTATTCAGCATTGGGTGATGCCTCCTTCTATTTTTTTTTCGAAAAAGACGAAAAGGGTCCGGTCCATAATAGACCGGACCCCTGATGAGCCTTATTCTTCTTATAAATTATTCTGCTAATAATTTTCCGAAGTATTTGATTGTTCTTACCATCTGGCTTGTGTAAGAATTTTCATTGTCATAC